>JBDSRZ010000178.1:0-9791 GCA_039929025.1 Usitatibacter sp.
GTTGTGCCTCTCTCAGTTCGAAGCGGGGGGAGCGGCGAGGCGCTGCTCGAGGGCGGCGATGACGTCGGCGGGGCTCCTGGGCATCGACACGAAGCTGTCGCGCAACTCGACGCGCGTGGAGCGCTCGAAGAGCGCCACGGTGCCGTGCGTCATCGGCGCATCGACGCCGAGCTCGCGCAGCAGCCCGGCTACCTGGATCATCTCGTGATAGCGGCGCCCGTGGGCGGTGCCGTGGGTGCGCACCCAATTGCCGCCCACCTCCTCGAAGGAGGCGGCATCGAGGGTGGCGACGATCTCACGCCACAGGTCTTCGGCCACGCCGGCGCGGCGGCCGGCAAGCAGGCACTCGACCAGCAACGCCTCGAGGCCCTTGGAGAAGATGCTGCGCATCATCTTGAAGCTCGAGGCCTTGCCGATCTCCTCGCCGTAGGGCTGGACGTTCAGGCCGAGCGCGGTCAACGTGGCGGCGACCTCCGTGGCGCGTGCGCCGCAGGCGAGCACCTGGGACTTCGCACCCATGACGCCGACCGCGGGCAGGATCGCGCCCTCGACGAAATCGGCGCCTGCGGCGGCGATGAGCGTGCCGATGGAGCGCTTGATCGCCGGCGACGTGGCGTTGAGGTCCAGGTAGACCTGGCCCGCGCGCAGGTGCGGGGCGCAGCGGCGCGCGGCCGCGAGCGCCACGTCGGTGGTCACCGTCGAGAGCACGATGTCCGCCTCCGCGAGGAGCTGCGGCAACGTCGCGAACGCCGGCGCCTTGCCGCGCGCGCGTGCCGCGAGCTTCTCCTCGCCGTTGGCGTCCTCGAGCACGATGTCGTACGCGGCGACCTTCGCCCCCGCCTCCTGCAGAGCCGGCGCGAAACGCGACGCCACCTCGCCGAAGCCCACGAATCCGATTGCGGTCAAATTCCCTCCTCGTCGTCGATCGTCGCGGCATGCCCCACCGCGTCCCGGTCGTCCACCGCGGCCTCGACTTCTCCCGATCGCGCGATGCGGATCGCCGTGAGGGGCCCGAAATAATCATCCCGCGCCTGCGGCTCCACGGCGGCAAAGCGCTGGCGCAGCTCCGCGAGGAGATCGGCGGTGGTTCGTCCGTCCTCGAAGGCGATGCACGCGGGGTCCTCGGCGTGGAAGCGGCCGGCCGAGACGCTTTCCTGCAGCGGCCGTCCCATCACCAGGTGCCGCGCGAGCACCAACGCGATGTTAGAAGGGATGCGCCGCGCGCCCGGACATCCCACCAGCACGCGATCGCCGATCGCGTCCACCGCGATCGTCGGCGACATGTTGCTCACGCCGAGCTTGCGCCCGGCGCGCGCCACGAACCCGCCGCGGGTGAAGTTGTGCATGCCGGCGTTCATGATCACGCCGCTGCCGGGAATCGCCCACCGCCCGCCGAACCACGCCGGTCCCTGGGTGGCGGTGAGCGCCGCCGCCATGCCATCGCCATCGACGGTATTGAGGTGCGCGGTGTGCGCGACTTCCATGGGCAGGCTCGCGGCGCCGAGGCGCCACTGCCAGACGCGCGCCATCTCGGCGGCGAGGTCGGCGAGTCCCCGGTCGGTGGCGAGCGCGCCCGGGCCGATGCGCCGCGCGGCGGCAACGATCGCGAAGACGCAGCCCGCGCCGCTCAGCTCGACGGGAGCGCCCCATAGCCGCACGCCACCATCTTCATGCAGGGAGGCGTCGACCACCTCGGCGCTCTGGTGCTGCCGCCGCCACTCGTCCACCGACACCGGCACGCCGGCCTCGGCCCACGCGCGGCACGCCGCTTCGCCCAGCGGGCCCTCGCGGAACCACTGCGGGCCTTGTTCCGCCATGCGTTCGAGGGTGATGGCGAGCGCGGGCTGGCGGAACGTGAGTCCGTGGGGCGATTGGTCGATCTCGAAACACTCGGCGATGAAGCGCCGCTCACGGTTCTGCTCGAGCGCGCGGCGCATCGTCGTGCTCGCGGCGACGCCATCGCGCGCCAGGCGAATCGCGGGCTCGCTCACGCGATCCCACGAAAGGCGACCGAGCTCGGCGAGCGCCCGAGCGAGACCGCCGGCGACGCCGGGCACGCTCGAGCACTCCGGGCCTTCTTCCGGATAGGCGCGGGCCAGCGCGCTCGAGGTGATGCCCTCGGGGGCGCAGAGCGGGAACTGCACGCAACGGGCTTGCCCTCCCCGTTGGTGCACCACCAGATAGCCGCCATACCCCCCGATGCCGATGTTGCAGGGATCGGCCACGCAGCTCGCGAGCGCCGTCGCCACCGCGGCGTCCACGGCATTGCCCCCCGCGCGCAGGATCTCGGCCCCGGCGCGGGCGGCTTCGCGGGTGCTGGCGGTGGCGGCGGCGCGGATCATTGCATCGCCGCCGCGGGGATCGCGCCCTGCGGCGGAAAGCCGGGCTGGTCGGCGAAATGGCAACGCACCAGCCGCGAGCCGATCGCGCGCAGCTCCGGCTCGGTCCCGCGGCACACCGGCTGGACGTAAGGGCAGCGCGTATGGAAACGGCAACCCGAAGGCGGATCGATCGGGCTCGGCACGTCGCCGGCGAGCACGATGCGGCGCGGCTTGCCGGCGCCCGCGCGCGCCGCCCGCGGCGTCGCCGAGAAGAGCGCCAGCGAGTACGGGTGCTTGATGCGCGCCTTGAAGTCGGCGATCTCGGCCAGCTCCACGACCTGGCCGAGGTACATCACCGCGACCGTGTCGGCGAGGTTCAGCACCAGCCGCAGGTCGTGGGTGATGAACACGTACGACATGCCGAGCTCGGCCTGCAGGCGCTTCAGCAGATTGATCACCTGCGCCTGCACCGAGACGTCGAGGGCCGAGACCGGCTCGTCGCACACGATCACCCGCGGCCCGACGGCGAGCGCGCGCGAGATTGCGATGCGCTGGCGCTGGCCGCCGGACAGCTCGTGCGGCAGGCGATCCATGAGCTGCGGCCCGATGCCCACGGAGGCGAGCAGCGCGGCCACCTTCTCGCGGCGCTCCGCGCGGGAGCTCGGCTGGTGCAGCCGCAGCGGATCGCCCACCGTCTGGAAGATGGTGCGCCGCGGGTTGAGGCTCGCGTACGGATCCTGGAAGACGATCTGGATCAGCCTGGGAATCTCGCGCCGCTCCGCGGCCGAGGGTTCGGTGAGGTTGCGTCCCGCGAGGCGGATGGTGCCGCGGGTGGGCTCAACCAGGCGCACCAGGCAGCGCGCGAGCGTTGTCTTGCCGCAGCCCGATTCGCCCACCACGGCGAGCGTCTGCCGCGGCCGCAACGAGAGCGAGACGTCATCCAGCGCGTGAACGTGCTTCTTCTCGCCGAAGAGCCTTGCGCCCACCGGGTAGTGCTTGGTGAGGCCGCGGACCTCGAGCAACGCGTCGCTCACCGGGGCGGATCCTCGAGCAGCAGGCACTCGGCCGAACGTGCCGGGCCGCGCACGACGAGCAAGGGCTTGCGCGATGCGCAGGCCTCGATCGCCACATCGCAACGCGGCGCGAAGCTGCACCCCGCCGGCATCGCGAATGGCGACGGCACCGTGCCGGGAATCTCCGGCAGCGCGAGGCCCGTCCCGCCCTCCCAGTCGGAGACGCGCATCAGGCCGCGGGCATAGGGATGCAGCGGCGCGCGGAAGACTTCCTCGACGCGGCCCTCCTCCACCTTGCGGCCGCCGTACATGACGACCACGCGGTCCGCGATCTCGCCGACCACGCCCAGGTCATGGGTGATCAGCAGCACCGCCATGCCGAGCCGCGCCTGCAGCTCGCCGATCAGCTCCAGCACCTGCGCCTGGATGGTCACGTCGAGCGCCGTGGTGGGCTCGTCGGCGACCAGCAGCCTGGGATCGCACGCGAGCGCCATCGCGATCATCGCGCGCTGGCGCATGCCGCCGGAGAGATTGTGGGGATACTGGCGCACGCGCGTGGCCGGGGCCGGAACCCGCACCAGCTCCAGCAGCTCCACGGCGCGATCGAGCGCCTGCCGGCGCGAGAGCGCGGTGTGCAGCATGAGCGCCTCGACGATCTGCGCCCCGATGGAGTGCACCGGGTTCAACGCCATCATCGGGTCCTGGAAGATCATCGCCACGCGGCTGCCGCGCACCTGCCGCATCTCCGACTCCGGCAGCTTCACCAGATCGCGGCCCTCGAACAGGATCTCGCCGCCGGCGATGATCCCCGGCGGACTCGGGATGATGCGCATGATCGCCGCGGCCACCGTGCTCTTGCCGGAGCCCGATTCGCCCACCAGCGCCACGGTCTCGCCCGCCTCGATGTCGAACGACACCTCCTCCACGGCGCGCACCACGCCCTGGCGCGTCGGGAAGTGCACGCTGAGATCGCGAACCGAGAGGAGCGCGCTCATCGCTCGCGCAGCTTCGGGTTGAGGGCGTCGTTCAGGCCCTCGCCGGCGAGATTGATCGCGATCACCGCGATGACGATCATCAGGCCCGGTATCGCCGTCATCCACCACGCCACGCGCAGCGCGGTGCGCGCGACACCGATCATGTATCCCCAGGAAACGTGGTTCGGATCGCCGAGGCCGAGGAAGGACAGCCCCGACTCGGTGAGGATCGCAGTGGCCACCATGAGGGTGGAGACCACGATCACCGGCGCCAGCGCGTTCGGCAGGATCTGCAGCAGGATGATCTCCCAGTCGGGCATGCCGATCGCGCGGCTAGCCTGCACGTACTCGCGTTCGCGCTGGGCGATGAACTCGCCGCGCACCAGCCGCGCCACCGAGGGCCACGACACCGCCGCGATCGCCGCGGTGATGGTGACGACCGTGGGAGAGAAGATCGCCACGATGACCACGGCGAGGATGAAGGACGGGATGGTCAGGAAGAACTCGGTGGTGCGCATGAGCGCGTCGTCGATGAACCCGCCGTAGTAGCCGGCGACCGCGCCCAGCGCCACGCCGATGAGGGTCGCGGCGAGCGAGGCCACCACGCCGATCAGCAGCGACACCGGCGCGCCGCGGATGATGCCGGCGAGGATGTCGCGGCCGGAGACGTCGGTGCCGAGCAGGAACTCCCCGAAGGGCGGCGAGTACGGCCGGCCCATCATCTCGAACGGGTCCACGTCATGGACGAACGGCCCCACGACGGCGAGCGCGGCGATGAGGACGACGACCACCAGGCCGCCGACCGCCGCGCGGTTCATGCGATAGCGGCGCCAGAATTCCCTCACTTGTGCACGATCCTCGGATCGAGCACGCCGTAGGTGAGGTCCGCCAGCAGGTTGGCCACCACCACCACGATCGACGAGACGAAGAGGATGCCGAGCAGCAGGTTCAAGTCGCGCTGCTGCAGCGAGTCGAACACCAGCCGCCCCAGCCCCGGCCAGCCGAACACGGTCTCCACCAGCACCGAGCCGCCGAGCAGGTGGCCGAACTGCAGCCCCGCGAGCGTCACCACCGGCAGCAGCGCATTGCGCGCCGCGTGCCGCCAGGCGATGCCGCCCTCGGGCACGCCCTTGGCGCGCGCGGTGGTGATGAAGTCGAGCGAGTACACCTCCAGCATCGAGGCGCGCATCAGCCGGGTGTAGATCGCGATGTAGAAGAGCGCCATGGTGACCACCGGCAGCACCAGGTGCCTCGCGACGTCGAGCGCGTACGCGAGTCCCGCCGGGTTCGCGCGCACGTCCACCATCCCGCTCGAGGGCAGCCAGCCGAGCTGGATCGAGAAGAGCACGATCAGCATCAGGCCCAGCCAGAACACCGGTGTGGCGTAAACCACCAGCGCCCCGATGGAGACCAGCCCATCGACCCACCCGCCGCGGCGGCGGGAGGCCACCACGCCGAGCGCCACCCCCAGGCCGATCGCGATCGCGAGCGACGGCACCATCAGCAGGAGGGTCGACGGCAGGCGATCGGCGATCAGGCTCGCCACCGGCAGCTGGTACTGGAACGAGTAGCCGAGGTCGAGCGTGACCAGCTTGCCGAGATAGAGCAGGTACTGCTTCCACATCGGCTGGTCGAGCCCGAACTCGGCCCGGAGCGCCGCCACGAACTCAGGCGTGGCGTGCCCCGATTGCCCCGCGATGATGTCGGCGGC
The DNA here is from genome assembly GCA_039929025.1 of Usitatibacter sp. Classification (GTDB taxonomy): domain Bacteria; phylum Pseudomonadota; class Gammaproteobacteria; order Burkholderiales; family Usitatibacteraceae; genus Usitatibacter. The sequence goes on from JBDSRZ010000178.1 coordinate 6,020, forward strand.
GTCTCCCGGCGCGATCTGCAGCAGGAAGAAGTTGAGCGTCGCGATCGCGAGCAGCACCGGTACCAGCTGCAGCAACCGGCGGATGACGAAGCGCAGCAAGGCTCTTCAGTCCACCCAGACCGAGTCCCAGTTGGAATACATCGAGATGCCGTTGGTGATCAGCCCGTGCACGCGCTTGTTCCACAGGTGCGAGTAGGCGATCTCCACCAGGAAGATCACCGGCAGTTCCTCGGCGAGGATCTTCTGGATCTCGGCGTACTGCGCCTTGCGTTTGGCCGGGTCGATCTCCACCCCCGAGATCTCGAACAGCTGGTCGATGCGGTCGTTCTTGTAGCCCATCGAGTTGGTGAACGAGGCGCCCTTGCGGATGTTCGACGACACAAACGCGCGCTGCGTGCCGATGGCCGGATCCGAGTAGTTGTGGGTGAAGTTGTTGGTCATGTCGTACGACCAGTCGGTGTAGACCGCCTTCAGCCACCCGCCCATGTCCGCGCTCTGCGTCTCGACCTGGATGCCGAGCTTGCCGAGCTCGTTCTTGGTGTACTCCGCGAGGCGCTGGAACGACTCGCCGTAGGGCGTGAAGTGCTGCGTCATCTTGAAACGCACCCCGCCCGCGCCGCGCTTGTAGCCGGCCTGGTCGAGGAGGTCGTTCGCCTTCTTCAGGTTGTACTCGAAGGGTTTGAGCGACTTGTCGTAGAGCGGATTGCCGCTCACCAGCGGGCCGCGCGCGGGCTTGCCCTGCCCGTACCACATGACATCCACCACTTTCTTGCGGTCGATCGCCATGCTGATCGCCTGGCGCACGCGCACGTCGGCAAGCGGCTTCTCGCGGATGTTCAGCTCGAGCCAGAGGAGCGGCCCCAGGCCCTCGGCGCCGTCGTTGCTCAGCTGGATGTTCTTCAGCTTGCCCAGGCGCGCGATGTCGGCCTGCGGCACCGCGTTCATCGGTGCCAGGTCGATCTCGCCGGTCTCGAGGGCGATGGCGCGCGCGGCGCCGTCGGGGATGGCACGGAAGATCACCTGGTCGAGGTAGGGACGGTCCTTCTTCCAGTAGTCGGTGTTGCGCTCGAGGACGATATGGCTGCCCTTCTTCCATTCCTTGAACTTGAAGGGGCCGGTGCCCACCGGCTTCGACATGAAGTCGGACTGGCGGATGTTCTTCGCGTCGCTGAAGTCGAGCGCGCCCAGCAGGTGCTCGGGATGCATCGGCGACTCGGTCGGCTGGAATGCCTTGAGAAAGAACGGCACCGGCTTCTTCAGCTTGAAGACCACGGTGCGCGCATCGGGCGTCTCGACCACGTCGAGCGAGCCGTAGTAGACCTTGCCGCGCGAGTGCATCGGCGCGATCAGCTTCTCGACGGAGAACTTCACGTCCTTGCTGGTGAACGGCTGGCCGTCGTGCCATTTCACGTCGCCGCGCAGCTTGAACGTGTAGGTGAGGCCGTCGGGCGACACCGTCCAGGATTCGGCGAGGCCGGGCTGGGGCGTGAGCTCAGGTCCCTTGTACTCGAGCAGGCTCTCGAATATCTTGGTGGAGACGAGTGCCGTCGGCATGGCCGTGGTCGCGATGGTCGACAGCGCCGAGGGTTCCGGCTGGTAGCTGAACGACAGCGTGCCGCCCTTCTTCTGCGCCCCCGCGGGCAGTGTTGCCGCGCATAGGAGGACCGCGGCCGCGGTGGTAGTGGTGACGATCGATCGCAGTTTCATCGTGACTCCTCCTCTGTTGTTGTGGGGTGCTTCAGTGCGAGCCGGGTGCGCTCGCTGCTTTCCTCGATGTGCTGCTGCATCAGCGCCGCCGCCGCGCCCGCCTCGCCAGCGGCCAGCAGCGCGACGATGGCGCGATGTTCCTGGTTGGATTCAACGAGCGAGCCCTCGATGGCGAGCGTGCGCTGGCGGAAGAGCGTGAGGTTGCCCACCAGGCGGCGATAGGTCACCGCGAGCGCGCGGTTGCCCGCGTGCTCCATGATCCGCTCGTGGAAGGCGATGTTGAGATGGTGGAACGCGGCGACGTCGTGGAGCTCTACGGCCGTTTCCATCTCGACGGTGAGGCCTTGCAGCTCCGCGACGATCGGGGGCGTGACGCGTACCGCGAGCCGGCGGCAGGCAAGCGACTCCAGCGACGCGCGCACTTCGTAGATGTCGGTCGCCTCTTCCGGGGAGATCACGCGCACCGCGGTGCCGCGGTTCTTCTCGAAGCTGACCAGCCCGGCTTCCTGCAGCGTGCGCAGCGCCTCGCGGATCGGGCCGCGGCTCACCTTGAGCTTCTGCGCCAACAGCACTTCGTTCAGCCGCTCGCCCGCCTTGAGCTTGCCGGACAGGATCTGGCGCTCGATCTCGCCCTGCACCAGCTGCGTGAGCGACTTGCTCTGCAGGAGCGAAATCTGCGACGTGGGAGTGGCTTCGAGGTCGATCATCGGCATCCGTTGGGGGTACCTGAGCGTCCGACGCAGAGGATCATGTCCCGATGTCAACTGTCAACAGCGCTGCATTGCAGAACCGGCTGCGAGGCCCAAGCCACTGAGCCTGATAGGTTTTTCTGCATGGGGAGTCCGACTTGAAGGCAGGCCTCGACTCCCCTGCCCTGCGTGCGATAATTTCGCCCGGCACACGCCCCGGTAGCTCAGTGGATAGAGCGGCCCCCTCCTAAGGGGCAGGTCGCACGTTCGATTCGTGTTCGGGGCGCCACCTCAGTGCCGCTTCACGCCTTCGGAAATTCTTTGCAGGGTGTCGCCGGTGCGGGCGTCGCGGCCGTCCTTCACCGCGAGGTCGCCCAGGGAAACGATGCCGACGATGTTCTCGTCCTCATCGACCACCGGGAGCCGGCGGATCTGGTGCTCGCTCATGAGCTCCTCGGCCTGCGTGGTGGTCATGTCCGGCGTCGCGCAGACCACGTCGTCGGAGACGATGTCGTCGATGGTCGCGTCGAAGTCGCCATCGGCAATGGCGCGGATCACGATGTCGCGATCCGTCACCATGCCGACCACGCGCCCCTCCTCGACCACCGGCACGGCGCCGGTATCCTCGTCGCGCATGATCAGCGCGGCATCCTGGATGGTGTCGGAAAGCTCGACGGTCCGGGGGTTGGGGGTCATCACTTCGCGGATGTTCATGGCGCACCTCGTCTTTGCAGGACGAGGTTAGACGCCACGACCTACTTCCAGTTCAGGAAAAGTGCTCCGCGACCAAGAAGATTCAATCGGGGCAATATAATTGTCGTTTCCCGGAACGATGTCCCGCATGGAGAAACGCATGACGGATGAATCGACCACGACGTGGCAAGGCGGCACGGAGCACTGGACGAACAAGGGCGAAGTGCGGCTCTTCCTCTGGAACCGCAAACCCGCGGCCGGAGCGCCGAAACGGGGCACGATCCTCTTCGTGCACGGCTCGTCGATGGCCTCGCAGCCCACCTTCGACCTGCATGTGCCCGGGCGCTCCGATTCCTCCGCGATGCAGTATTTCGCCGCCCTGGGATACGACGCGTGGACGATGGATAACGAGGGCTACGGGCGCTCGACCAAGAATCGCCCGCAGAACAACGACATCTCCAACGGTGCGGAGGATCTCGCCGCAGGGAGCGATTTCATCCTCGGGCAGACCGGCGCGAAATCCCTGCTCGTCTACGGCATCTCCTCGGGTGCGCTGAAGGCGGCGCTCTTCGCCGAGCGCCATCCCGAGCGCGTGTCGCGGCTCGCTCTCGACGCGTTCGTCTGGACCGGCGAGGGCAGCCCCACGCTCGCCGAGCGCAAGAAGAAGCTCGACCAGTTCAAGG
>JBDSRZ010000179.1:0-3636 GCA_039929025.1 Usitatibacter sp.
CTTGTTTGGACGCGTTGTGGCTGACGGAAGCGGCAAACCTTTGGAACACGGATGAAACGGATAAAGGCGGATGAACACGGATACTTCTATTCATTCGAGTTGGTGAATCGACGGGCACGAATACTCAAGGATCCGTTCTATCCGCCTTTATCCGCTTCATCCGTGTTCCAAAGGTTTACTGCCCGCATCACTCTCAAACGACCGCACCGATATACCAGGGAACGAACTCGTCCTGCCCGAAGCCGTGCTTCTCGCTCTTGCTCGGCTCACCCGAAGCGGTGGCGAGGAGCAGCTCGAAGATCCGCTGCCCGGCCTCCTGCACCGAGAGCGAGCCGTCCAGGATCGCGCCGCAATTGATGTCCATGTCGTCTTCCATCCGCTCGAACATGGGGGTATTGGTGGCGAGCTTGAGCGAGGGCGAAGGCTTGCACCCGTAGACCGAGCCCCGCCCGGTGGTGAAGCAGATCATGTTGGCGCCGCCGGCCACCTGCCCGGTCGCCGACACCGGGTCATAACCCGGCGTGTCCATGAACACCAACCCCTTGGCGGTGACCGGCATCGCGTACTCGTACACGTCCATGAGCCCGGTAGTGCCGCCCTTGGCGACCGCGCCGAGGGATTTTTCCAGGATCGTCGTGAGCCCTCCGGCCTTGTTGCCCGGAGAGGGGTTGTTGTTCATCTCCCCCTTGTTGCGCGCGGTGTATTCCTCCCACCATTTGATGCGCCGCACGATCTTCTCGCCCACGTCCCGGCTCACGGCACGGCGGGTGAGGAGGTGCTCGGCGCCGTAGATCTCGGGCGTCTCGGACAGGATCGCGGTGCCGCCATGCTTCACCAGCAGGTCGACCGCCGCGCCCAGCGCGGGATTGGCGGTGATGCCGGAGTAGCCGTCGGAACCGCCGCACTGCAGGCCGACGACGATGTGGCACGCGGCAACGCTCGCGCGATGCACCTGGTTCGCCGCCGGCAGCATCTGCCTCACCATCGCGATGCCCTCGGCGACCGCCTTGGCCGTTCCCCCCTTGTCCTGGATGGTCATCGCGCGCAGCAGCGGCCCCCTGGCGAGGCCCTGGGTAAAGAAGAGCGCGTCCATCTGGTTGCCCTCGCAGCCGAGGCCGATCACCAGCACGGCCGCGAAGTTGGCGTGGCGCGCGTAGCCGGCGATCGTCCGGCGGAGCACGTCCATCCCTTCCCCGCTCGCGTCCATGCCGCAGCCCGCGGTATGCGTGAGCGCGACGACGCCATCGACGTTCGGAAAGTCTTTCAATGCATCGCCGCGGAACGCCTCGGCGACGTACTTGGAGACGGTCGCGGAGCAATTGACCGTCGAAAGGATGCCGATGTAGTTGCGCGTGGCCACGCGGCCGTCGGCGCGCACGATGCCCTGGAAGGTCGTCGGCTCGTCAACGAACCGGGTCGGCTCGTAGGCTTCGCCGAAAGCGTAATCGCGCGCGAAGTCGCGCACCTCGAGGTTGTGGACGTGGACATGCATCCCGGGCGCGATCGCCTGGGTGGCGAAACCGATGATCTGGTTGTAGCGGCGCACCGGCTCGCCGGCGGCGATCGCCCGCGTGGCGGCCTTGTGCCCCGCCGGGATGCGCTCGTTCACCGCGAGGCCTTCCTGGATCAGGCTGGTCCCGGGCTCGAGCTCTTGGCAGGCGATGACGACATCGTCGGCGGGGTTGAGGCGCAGGTAGAGGGGGGTCTGGCGAAGCATGCGGGTCTCTCAGCGGAATTGCGACGGCAGCCAGAGGCTGATAGAGGGAATATACGTCACTATCCCGAGGCTCACGAGCAGCGGTATCAGCCACGGCAGGATCGCCATGGTGGTGCGCTCCACCGAGAGTTTCGCCACCCGCGCCAGCACGAAAAGCACCAGTCCCATGGGCGGGTGGAGCAGCCCGATCATCAGGTTCAGCACCATCACCAGGCCGAAGTGGACGGGGTCGATCCCGAGCTGGCGCACGATCGGCAGCAGGATCGGCACCAGGATCGTTATCGCCGCGGTGGGCTCGAGGAAACAGCCGACGAAGAGCATCAGCAGGTTGGCGAGCAGCAGGAAGCCGGCGGGCGTGCTGGTGACCGAGAGCACCCAGGTCGCGATCATCTCGGTGGTGCGCGTGGCGGTGAGCATCCAGCCGAAGATCGAGGCGGCGGCGACGATGAGGAGCACGGCGGACGTGGTCTCTACGGTATCCATCGACACCTTGACGAGCCGGCGCCAGGTCAGCGTGCGATAGCGCACGAGCCCCAGGACGAGCGCCCACATGCACGCCGCGATGGCGCCCTCCGTGGCGGTGAATATTCCGGTCGTCATGCCGCCGATGAGGAGCACCGGCGTCATGATCGGCAGCACCGCGTTGAACTCGAACTTCCAGTCGGCGACGAAAAGCACCACCAGGCTGAGCAGCACGGTGAGATTGGCGTTGAGCCCGCCGTAGCGCTCGTCCACCAGCAGCCAGATCACCGCCGGCCAGGCGACCACGATCGCGGCCTCACCGAGCGCCTTGAGGACCCGGGGCCACCGGAACGGCACGTCCGCACCCCATTTGTTCTTGTGCGCGAAGAACGCCACCGTGAGCATCATCAGGACCGCCAGCACCGCGCCGGGAAGGATGCCCGCGAGGAAGAGTGAGCCGACCGAGACGTTCGCGAACAGCGCATAGATCACGAACGGCAGCGACGGCGGGATGATCGGCCCAAGCGTCGCGGAAGCGGCGGTCACCCCGACCGCGAACTCCTTCGAGTAGCCGTGCTCGGTCATCGCCTTTATCTCGATGGTACCGAGGCCCGCCGCATCGGCAATGGCGGTGCCCGACATGCCCGCAAAGATCACCGAGCCCAGCACGTTCACGTGCCCCAGGCCGCCGCGCATCCAGCCGACCAGGGCAAGCGCGAAGTTGTAGATGCGGTTGGTGATGCCGGCGGAGTTCATCAGGTTGCCGGCGAAGATGAAGAATGGCACTGCGAGGAGCGGAAAGGAGTCGAGACCGCCCACCATGCGATGGATCACCACGTAGTCGGGAACATCGCCGCTCACCATGACGTAGACCAGTGAAGCGCCCGCCATCGCCATGGCTACCGGGACTCCCGAGGCCATGAATCCGAGGAACATCAGCTTGAAGGTCACCGGTCCCATGGATCACCCTCTCCCCAGCCGCACCCTCACCCCGCCCCTCTCCCAAGGCAGAGGGAGAACAGGGGAGAGGGGGCAAATGTTGGATACGATTTCGCGAATCATCAGCCCATCTCGTCGGAAAGCTCGGGGCGCTCCAGCACCGAAGCGCCGCGTTTCCAGTTGTCGATCGCGACCCCGATCCCGCGCCAGGTCATCAGCGCGAAGCCCGCGGCCACGAATCCATAGACGATGCCGATGGGCCAGTCGATGATCGCCATCCTGCTCCCGCCGATCTTGCGCATCAGCGCGATCGTGAGCCACACGCAGTAGCCGAGGAAGGCGACGCGCAGCACGTCCACGGCCGTGGACATGGCGCGGTTCACGGCGCGCGGCAGCATGCGATAGAAGAAATCCACCTGGATGTGGTTGTTCTTGCGCACGTTGACCGCGGCGCCGACGAAGGCGACCGCGATCAGCAGGTAGCGCGCGATCTCCTCGGTCCACGAGGCCGAGTCGTT
>JBDSRZ010000180.1:0-10985 GCA_039929025.1 Usitatibacter sp.
AGGTGTTCCCCTCCACCGTCGTTCCGGTCGGTGGGCCGAGCCCCGCGGCGGGATTCCCGATCCCGCTGCGGGACGCCCGGTTCTGCAATAATCCGGCCTCCTCGCACGCGGTATTTCCATGTCCCCCTGCCGCTCATTCCTCGTAGTCATTTGCCTTTTCGGATCGGTCTCGCTCCGCGCCGCGACCTTCGCCGGCGTCGAGGTGCCCCCGCCGCCTCCCGCCAAGCCAGTGGTCGATACGCACTGGGGCGTCCGGGTCGAGGACCCGTATCGATTCCTCGAGACCACGAGCGATCCCGAAGTCCAGAAGTACATTCGCGCCCAGGCCGATGCGACCGCCGCGATCCTCGCCAAGATCCCGGCGCGCGAGCCGCTCCTCGCCCGCATCAAGGAGATCGCCGCGGCCACGCCCGCGGTGGTGGGAACGGTTCGCCGCGACAACAAGGGCGGCCTCTTCTTCACCCGGCGCGACGCGGCCGACAACCAGTACAAGCTTTACTGGCGCGAGAAGCCGGGCGCCACCGCCGTCCTCATCGTCGATCCCGAGGTGGAGAGCAAGGCCAAGGGCACGCCCCATGCGATCAGCGCCATGGTCCCCTCGCGCGATGGCCAGCGCCTCGCCTATACGGTCGCGGCTGGCGGCGCCGAGATCGGCAGCATCCGTGTGATCGACGTCGCCACCCGCAAGGAAGTCACGCCCCCGATCGATCGCGTCTGGGGCGGCGGCGTCGTGTGGTTGGACGACGGCAGCGGCTTCTTCTACTCGCGCATGGCCGAGGGCTACGACAAGCGTCCGCGGGCCGAGCGCTATATGGATCGCCACACCTGGCTTCGCCTGCTCGCGAATCCCGACAAGGACGTCGCGGTCTTCGGCGGGGGCCTCTTCGATGTGGCCAACGACCGTTCGGCGGTGAGCGCCGTGATCCCGATCCTGGGCCAGAACCTCGCCGCGGCGGTGGTCTCACACGGCGTCGATCCGAACCAATCGCTCTATCTTGCGGACCTGGACGCGGTGCTCGCGGGCAGGCCGAAATGGCGCAAGGTGTTCGGCCAGTCGGCGATGGTGAAGGGCGTCGCGGCGGGCGGCGGCTACCTCTATGCCGTCACCGCGGCCGATGCGCCGCGTTACAAGCTGCTGCGCGCATCGCTTCCCGCGGCGGACATGGCGAAAGCCGAGACGCTGGTCCCGCCGGGCGAGGGCGTGCTGGACGAGATCGCCGCGGCCCGGGAAGGCCTTTACCTCACGCGCCGCGAGGGCGTGGCCAAGCGGCTCTACCGAATCGCCCACCGCCCCGACGCGAAGCTCGATGCGATCGCGCTGCCGCTGGATGGCGAGGTCGATATCCGCGACGCCAACCCGCGCCTCGCGGGTGCGCTGCTCGAGATCGGTGGATGGACCCGCGCCCCGCGGCATTACTCGCTCGCGCAGTCAGAATCGCGGCCGGTGGAAATGAACCTGGTCGAGCGCGGCAAGTTCGACGCGCCCGCCGGCGTCGTCGCGCGTGAAGTGAAGGTCAAGAGCCACGACGGCGTCGAGGTGCCGGTCTCGATCCTCGCGCGCACCGACGTGAAGCTGGACGGAAGCAATCCCACCATCGTCTACGGCTACGCCGCGTACGGCATCGTGAACGAGCCGAGGTGGACCCCGACCACGCTCGCATGGATCGAGCAGGGCGGCGTCTTCGTCATCGTGCATGCGCGCGGCAGCGGCCTGCTCGGCGACGGCTGGCGGCGGGCGGGCTGGAAGGCCACCAAGCCGAACACCTGGAAGGACGGCATCGCGGCCGCCGAGTGGCTGATCGCCAACGGCTACACCGCGCGCGAACGCCTCTCGGTCTACGGCGGCAGCGCCGGCGGCATCTTCGTCGGCCGCGCGATCACCGAGCGCCCCGACCTCTTCTCCGCGGCGGTGATCGCGGTCGGCAACACGGATTCGCTGCGGTCGGAAACGCGCGCCAACGGCGCCGGCAACATTCCCGAGTACGGCACGTTCACCAAGGAAGACGAGTTCCACGGGCTGCGCGCGATGAGCACCTACGCGAACATCAAGCCCGGCACCGCCTACCCCGCGATCCTCCTGGAGCACGGCGTGAACGATGCCCGCGTGGACGTATGGATGTCGCTGAAGACCGGATCGCGCTTCGCCGCGGCCACCAGCAGCGGCAAGCCCGTGCTGATGCGCCTCGAGTACGACGCGGGCCACGGGCCGGGCGCGACCCGCGACCAGGGGCACGCGCGCATCGCCGACCGCTGGGCGTTTCTGCTCTGGCAAGCGGGAGTGCCGGAATTCCAGCCGCGGTAGGCGCTATGATTGCCGCTTCCCTGAAAGACGGAGCGGCGATGCGTTCGAGCATATTGCGGTCGATTGCCTGTGTCACGGCGCTCGCCGCCATTCCCGTGGCGCACGCGAAGACGCCCGCCGACACGTTCGTGGTCGCCGCGAACCTGAGCAACATGATCACGCTCGACCCCGCGGCCGTGAACGAGAGCTTTACCGCCGGGGTGATGCGCAACGTCTGCGACGCTCTCGTCGGCGTCGATCCCGACGATGCAGCGAAGCTGAACCCCGGCGTCGCCGAGAGCTGGACCGTCTCGCCCGACGCCAAGACCTACACCCTCAAGATCCGCAAGGGTCTCAAGTTTGCGTCGGGCAATCCGGTCTCGGCCGAGGACATCGCCTGGTCGATCAAGCGCAACCTGCAGCTGAATCTCGCCAACGCGCAGCGCCTGCGCGAGTGGGACATCACCAAGGAGAACGTGGACGCGGTAGTGAGGGTGGTCGACCCGATGACGCTCACCGTGAGCCCGACGCGCCCGTGGGCTCCGGGCCTCTTCATGTTCGCGTTCACCGACTTCCGCGTGGCGCCGGTGCTGGACCGCAAGGAGATCATGACGCACGAGGCCGCGGGCGACCTCGGCAACAAGTGGCTCGCGACGCACTCGGCATGCCTCGGGCCGTTCCGCGTCGGCAACTGGCGGCCGCAGGACATCATGACGCTCGACCGCAACGACGACTACTGGCGCCGCAAGCTCGCGATGAAGCGCATCGTGGTGCGCCATGTTCCCGAGGCGGGCGCGCAGCGCCTGTTGCTGGAGCAGGGCGACATCGACCACGCGAACGACATCGATCCCGCGGACTTCAAGGCGCTCGAGCGCAATCCGAACGTGAAGATCGACTACACGCCGAGCCTGGGCATCAGCTACATGATGTTCAACATGAACGATCCGCGCTTCAGGAGCCCGAAGCTGTTCGAGGCGTTCCGCTACCTCTTCGACTACCAGGGGCTCGAGGCCACGCTGGTGAAGAACCACAGCGAGGTGCGCCAGAGCCCGGTGCCGCTCGGCGTCTTCGGCGCGCTGCCGAAGAGCTACATGCCGTACAAGCTCGACATCGAGCGGGCGAAGAAGCTGCTCGCCGAGGCGGGCTATCCCAACGGTTTCTCGGCCGAGATCGCGGTCCTCAACCAGTTTCCCTATCCCGACGTCGCGCAGCACCTGCAGCAGAACGCCGAGAAGGCGGGCGTGAAGCTGAAGATCACGCAGATGATCGGCGCGCAGCTCTTCCAGCGGGCGCGCTCGCGCAAGTTCGAGCTCTACATGGCGGGCTACGGCTTCAACTATCCCGACGCCAACAACATCATGCTGCGCCACGCCTACAACACGGACAACAGCGACAAGTCGAATGACACCATCTCGATCGCGTGGCGCGCGGGCTGGGACCCGGGCCAGGCGTTCAACGATGCGATCCGCGCGGCGCAGGTGGAGCGCGACCAGCCGAAGCGCCAGGCGATCTATGAGGACCTGCAGAAGAAGCACAACGCCAACTCGCCCATCATCTATCTCTTCCAGCGCCTGTCGGTGAACGCGGTCTCGAAGGATGTGAAGGTGTTCAAGCACACGCTGGTGGGTGACGACTATTCGAGCATCGAGAAGCGCTGAGGCGCGCGGCCACGCCGCGTCGTTCGCGCGTCTCGCCGGCACTGTAGCGATCACGCTGGTCGGGCTCGCGGCGCTCACGTTCTTCATCGGCCGCGTGATGCCGATCGACCCGGTGATCGCGCTCATCGGCGAGCAGGCGGACCAGCAGACCTACAAGGCGGTCTACGCCCAGCTCGGCCTCGACAAGCCGCTGCCGGTGCAATTCCTCTACTACCTGCGCGACATCGCCACCGGCAACTTCGGCGTGGCGATCTCCACCGGCCACCCGGTGATCGAGGACATCCGGCGCGTTTTCCCGGCGACGGTGGAGCTGGCGACGCTGGCGCTCATCGGCGGCGTGCTCTTCGGCGTGCCGCTCGGGGTCGCGGCCGCGGTGTGGCGCGGCCGGGTGGTCGATCACGTCACGCGCTTCCTCGGCCTTGCCGGCTATTCGGTGCCCCATTTCTGGCTGGGCCTGATGGCGCTGGTGGTGTTCTACGCGTGGCTGGGCTGGATCGGCGGCACCGGCCGCGTGTCCCTCGCCAACACCGACATCGTCCCGCACGTGACCGGCATGATCCTCGTGGACTCGATCCTCGACCGCAACTGGGGAGTGTTCCGCGATGCGCTGCGGCACATCGTGATGCCCGCGCTGATCCTCGCCACCACCACGACCGCGTATCTCAGCCGCCTCACGCGCAGCTTCATGCTGGAGCAGCTCGGCCAGGAATACGTCACCACGGCGCGCATCAAGGGACTCTCGGAGTGGCAGGTGACGATGCATGCCTTCCGCAACATCGGCGTGCAGCTCCTCACCGTGATCGTGCTCGCCTACGGGGGCCTCCTCGACGGCGCGGTGCTGACCGAGACGGTGTTCGGCTGGCCGGGCTTCGGGCAGTACCTCACCTCCGGGCTCCTCGCGGGCGACATGAACGTGGTGCTCACCTGCACGCTGCTGGTGGGCGTGATCTTCCTGGTCCTCAACCTCGCGAGCGACGCGCTCTACCGCGTCCTCGACCCGCGCACCCGATGAGCGCCGTCCGACCGACTTTGCGCGCGTGGCTCACCGCCGATGAGGCGCAGTCCGCCACCCAGGCTACGCTGCAGGGCCTCTGGCTCGGCTGGCTGCGCTTCCTGCGAAACCCCCTCGCCGTCGCCGGCCTCGCGGTCGTCGTGCTGCTGCTGTTGGTGGCGCTCTTCGCGCCCTGGATCGCGTCCCACGACCCTTATGAGCAGGACCTTGCGCAGCGGTTGAAGCCGCCGAGCGCCGCCCACTGGTTCGGTACCGACCAGGTGGGCCGCGACAACTACAGCCGCGTGGTGTACGGCTCGCGCGTCACGCTCTACATCGTGTTCCTGGTGGCGGTGATCGTGGGCCCGATCGGGCTCCTCATCGGCACCATCGCGGGCTACGCCGGCGGCAAGGTGGATGCGGTGCTGATGCGCGTGACCGACATCTTCCTAGCGTTCCCAGGGCTGGTGCTGGCGCTCGCATTCGTTGCCGCGCTTGGGCCGGGGCTGGTGAATGCCGTGATCGCGATCGCGCTCACCCATTGGCCCGGGTTCGCCCGGCTCGCGCGCGCCGAAACCATGATCGTGCGTTCGAGCGACTTCATCGCCGCGAGCCGCATCCAGGGCGCGTCGGCGGCGCGTATCCTCGCGCGCCACGTGATCCCGATGTGCATTCCGTCGGTGATCGTGCGCATGACGCTCAGCATGGCGGGCGTGATCCTCACCGCCGCGGGGCTCGGTTTCCTCGGCCTGGGTGCCCAGCCGCCGTCGCCCGAATGGGGCGCGATGCTCTCCTCGGGCCGGCGCTTCCTCATCGGCTACTGGTGGATGCCGACGTTTCCGGGGTTGGCGATCATGATCGTGAGCCTCGCGTTCAATCTGCTCGGCGACGGATTGCGCGACGTGCTGGATCCGAAGAGCGAATGAGCGCCCCGATCCTCGCGGTCGAGGACCTGCACGTGCGCTTCGCGACGCCGCGTGGCGAGGTGCATGCGGTGCGCGGCGTCTCCTTCGACGTGGGGCGTGAGCGGGTCGGCATCGTCGGCGAATCGGGATCGGGAAAGACGATGACCGGCCGCTCGATCCTGCGGCTCTCCCCGCGGAACGCGCAGGTCTCGGCGAAGCGCATGGAGTTCGCCGGGGAGGACCTGCTGGCGGCGAGCGAGCGCCGCATCCGCGCGATCCGCGGCCGGCGCATCTCGATGGTGCTGCAGGATCCCAAGTTCTCCCTGAATCCCGTGATGCGCGTCGGCGCCCAGGTGGCCGAAGCGTACACGGCCTTGCGCAAGGGATCGAAGGCCGAGGCTCGCGAGCGCGCCCTCGACATGCTTGCACAGGTGCGCATTCGCGACCCGAAGCGCGTGTACGGCCTGTACCCGCATGAGGTCTCCGGCGGCATGGGGCAGCGCATCATGATCGCGATGATGCTGATCCCGGAGCCGGAGCTGTTGATCGCCGACGAGCCCACCTCGGCGCTCGATGTGACGGTGCGCATGCAGGTGCTCGCGATCCTCGACGACCTGGTGACGAAACGCGGGCTGGGGCTGGTGTTCATCAGCCATGACCTGAACCTGGTCGCGACCTTCTGCGATCGCGTGCTGGTGATGTACGCGGGACGGATCGTCGAGTCGTGCCGCGCCTCGGAGCTGGCCGATGCCGAGCATCCGTACACGCGCGGGCTGCTCGCTTCCGCGCCGCGCCTCGATGCCCCGCGAGAGCGCCTTGCGGTCCTCGATCGCGATCCGGCGTGGCTGGGGGCGGCGACGTGAGCGCGCTGCTGGCGATCGACGACCTCGCCGTGGAGTTCGGCGAGGGGAAGACGCGGATGCGCGCCGTCGACGGCGTGACGCTCGCGGTGGCAGAGGGCGAGTCCTATGGCCTCGTCGGTGAGTCGGGATGCGGCAAGTCGACGATCCTGCGCGCGATCTCGGGCCTCAACAAAGGCTGGACCGGTTCCATGCGCGTTCAGGGCGAGAGCCTCCAGGGGCGCCGCACGCCGGCGATGCATCGACAGGTGCAGATGGTGTTCCAGGATCCGTACGGGTCGCTGCATCCGCGCCACACGGTGGACACGATCCTCGGCGAGCCGATCGCGATCCACGGCCTCGACGACGCCAACGGGCGCATCGTTCGTGCGCTCGACCAGGTGGGCCTCGGTCGCGCCTTCCGCTTCCGCTTTCCGCACCAGCTCTCCGGCGGGCAGCGCCAACGCGTGGCGATCGCGCGCGCGCTCCTGCTAGAGCCGAGGCTGCTGCTGCTGGACGAGCCCACCTCCGCGCTCGATGTCTCGATCCAGTCCGAAGTGCTGAACCTGCTCGCCGACCTGCGCCGCGAGCGCAGCCTCACCTATCTCTTCGTGAGCCACGACCTCGCGGTGGTGGCGCACATGTGCTCGCGCGTGGGCGTGATGCGCGCCGGGAAGCTGGTCGAGGAGACCACCGTCGCCGCGCTGCGCGCCGGCGAGGCCGAGCACCCCTATACGCGCCGCTTTGTCGAGGCGAGCGCCGGATACGACCGCGGCATGGCGCGAGCCTTCGCCGACCTTGAAGAGGAAGAGCGCGCTACGCCATGAGCAAGCCACCCCGCATCGCGATCCTGGGCTTCAGCCTGGAGAGCAACGGCTTCGCGCCCGTCGCGACCAAGGCCGATTTCGAGCAGTCGTACCTCCTCGCGGGCGAAGCGCTCGCCGAGGACTTGCGCGCCCCCCATCCCCGGGCAGGCGGCACCCTGACCGGTTTTCGCGCGGCCATGGACGCGTCCGGCGATTGGGAGATGGTGCCGATCCTGGTGGCCGCGACCAGCCCCAGCGGCCCAGTGGACCAGGCGTTCTTCGACGAGACGCTGGCGCAGATGCGCACGCGCCTCGCGGCGGCGTTGCCGCTGGACGGCGTCTACATCGCCGAGCATGGCGCGGCTTCGGCCACGGTCGACGCCGATCCGGACGGGACACTCTTCGCGATGGCGCGCGAAGTCGCGGGCGCGGAGGTGCCGGTGATCGCGACCCTCGACCTTCACGCCAACGTCTCGCAGCGGATGGTGGACGAGACCGACGCGCTGATCGCGTTCCTCACCAATCCGCACGTGGACCAGCGCGAGCGCGGCGCCGAGGCGGCCGCGGTCATGCGGGAGATGCTGGGCGGGATGCGCACCGCCAAAGCGCTGGTCCGGATCCCACTCATGCCGCCCACCATCACGCTCCTCACCGGCGCGGGCGAGGGCCGTCCGTACGGCGACCTCATCCGCTACGGCCAGACGCGTGTCGGTGGCGCGGTGCTGAACGTCTCGATCTGCGCGGGGTTCTTCCTCACCGATTCCAGCAAGGGCGGCATGTCGATCACCGTGACCACGCGCGGCGATGAGGTCGCGGCCGGCGCCCTCGCCAACGAGCTCGCGACGCGCGCCTGGGGCGAGCGCCATCGCTACGTACCGAACCTGGTTTCGATCGAGGAAGCGACGCGGCGCATGGTGGCGGTTAACGGGGATGCCTCGCTCCCGGCGCTCTGCTTCGCCGATGTCGCCGACAATCCCGGCGGCGGCGGACGTGGCAATACCACCGAGCTGCTGCAGTCTTTCCTCGCCGCCGGCGTGCGGCGGGTGGCGCTCGGCATCTTCAACGACCCCGTGCTCGCCTCAGAGGCCCATCGCCGCGGCGAGGGAGCAAAGTTCCGTGCCACGTTGAACCGCGACGAGACGCACGCGCTGTCGAAGAAGCTCGATGCCGAAGTCGAGGTGGTGAAGCTCTCCGACGGCAAGCTGATCGGGCGGCGCGGCGCCAACAATGGCCGCACGCTCACGCTCGGGCGCAGCGCGCGCGTGCGCATCGGCGGCGCGGACGGCATCGACGTCGTGGTGATCAGCATCCGCCAGCAGATGACCGACCCCGCGATCCTCGAGCACTTCGGCATCGACATCCGCAAGCTGCGCGGATTGATCGTGAAGTCGCGTGGCCACTTCCGCGCCGGCTTCGACGAGTTCTTCGGCAACGACCGCATCCTCGAGGTGGACGCGCCGGGGCTCGCGACGCAGGGCCTGCACCGCCTGCCCTACAAGAACATCCCGCGGCCCATCTATCCGCTCGATGCCGACACGCAGTGGCAGTCCAAGGAGGTCGCATGAAGGAGATTCCGGTCGGCGCCGGCTCGTACGCGTTCAACGATCCGCGGCCGGGGCCCACGCGGACCATCACCGTCTACACCTACCGCCCGCGTTCGTTTGGGCCCACGAGCCCCGTCCTCGTCGTGATGCACGGGCGCAACCGCAACGGCGCGGACTATCGCGACCATTGGTGCGCCGAGGCCGAGCGTCGCGGTTTCCTGGTGCTCGCGCCCGAGTTCTCCGAGGAGCAGTACGCGCATCCGTGGGAATACAACTACGGCGCGATGATGCGGCCCGACGGCACGCAGCGGCCGCGGGCGGAATGGCTCTTCCCGGTGATCGACAAGGTATTCGAGGACGCGAAGCGCCGCTCGGGCTCGCAGCGCGAAGGCTATTCGCTCTTCGGCCATTCGGCGGGCGGGCAGCTGGTGCATCGGCTGGTGACCTTCTCGTGGTCGCCGCTGATCGAGCGCGCTGTTTCCGCCAACGCGGGCAGCTATACGATGCCCCTCGCCTCCGAGGCTTTCCCGTTCGGACTCGACGGTACAGCATTCAAGGACGAGGACCTGAAGGGCCTGCTCGCTCGGCCGATGCTGGTGTTGCTGGGCGATGCCGACGTCGACCCCGAGCATTACCAGCTGCCGAGGGAGGCCGGCGCGATGGCGCAGGGCCCGCACCGCTTCGCGCGGGGCCAGCACTACTTCGAGACCGGACGGCGGGAGGCCGCGCGCCTGGGAGTGCCGTTCGCGTGGAAAACGGCGACTGTACCCGGCGTCGCGCACGAGGCGCGGAAGATGGCGCCCGCCGCGGCGCAGCACCTGTTCGAGCACTGGCCCGCCGCGGAGTGGCGCGCCATGGCTTCGCCCAAGGCTCACGGCTGGTCGGAGGACGGGCTTGCGCGCGTGCGCCAGCGGGCCGACGAGATCGGCTCGGCCGCGGTGATGATCGTCGAGGATGGCCAGGTGGTCGCTCAGTGGGGCGACGTCGAGCGGCGCTACAAGTGCCACTCGATCCGCAAGAGCCTGCTGTCCGCGCTCATCGGGCTGCACGTCGACAGCGGTGCCATCGATCTCGGCAAGACCCTCGCCGACCTCGGCATCGATGATCGCGAGGGCCTCACGCCGCGCGAGAAGGCGGCCAAGGTGCTCGACCTGCTGATGGCGCGCTCGGGCGTCTACCATCCGACCGGGTACGAGACCGAGTACATGAAGAACCTCAAGCCCGCGCGCCACAGCCACGGGCCGGGGACCTGGTGGTGCTACAACAACTGGGACTTCAACACGCTGGGCACGATCTTCGAGCAGGTCACCAAGCGCGGCATCTTCGACGAGTTCCGCGATCGCATCGCGTCACCGCTGGGCATGCAGGATTTCCGCTACGACAGCGAGCGCAAGGACGGCGAGTACGTCTCCTTCGACACCTCGATCCACCGTGCGTATCCGTTCCGCATGTCGGCGCGGGATCTCGCGCGCTTTGGTTTGCTATTCCTGCGCGGCGGGCGCTGGGGAGAAACCCAGGTGATTCCGGAGAAGTGGGTGCGCATGAGCGTGCGGTCCTATTCGCACGCCGGCGAGCGCGGCGGCTACGGCTACATGTGGTGGGTGGCGCAGGGCGACGTGCACTTCCCGCAGATTGCAGTGCCGCCCGGGACGTACACCGCTCGCGGGGCGGGTGGCCACTACGTCGTGGTGATCCCGTCGATGGTCCTGGTGGTGGTGCATCGGGCCGATACCGATGCGGGGAAGCGGATCGACAGCCTGCCCTTCGGGTCGCTGCTGGAAGCGATCCTGGCGGCGAGGGGGCGTTGAGGGCCAGCCCGGTAGAATCGTCGGGGACAAGTCCCGGAGCCCTCCCATGTACGAAGATCTCTCCCTCTATATCAACGGCCAGTTCCTGAAGGGCGGCGGCCGCCGCGAGCAGGACGTGATCAACCCCGCCACCGACGAGGTGGTGGGCAAGCT
>JBDSRZ010000181.1:0-5075 GCA_039929025.1 Usitatibacter sp.
GGATGGCCGCCGCCCCCAAGGACCTTTCGAAGGAAGCGCGCGAGAAGCTCGCCGCCGAGCCGATCGAGATTTCCGCGGGGGAGTTGAGTGCACTTGCGAAGCAGCGAGCGGAAAAAGTGACAGGCTACCTCGTCACCAACAGCCACCTTCCGGCCGAGCGCCTGATCACGGCAAGCGCTGTGCCCGAGGCGCTGGCGCGTTCCTCGTCAAAGCTGAGCCGCGTGGATTTCGCGCTGCGATAGGTCCCGAAGACATGATCGCAACCCCTCCCCTGGCCGCCTGCACGCTGTGCGCGCAGGGCCCGCGCGGCATCGCCGGACACGACGAGCTCTTCAGCCAGACCATGGCCGGCACGCATATGAGCTTTCGCTGCCGCCAGTGCGGCAACATTTGGATCCGCCGGCAGGGCTTGGACGGCGCTTTTACGTGGACCGCTCCGGCGGGCGAGTACAGGGGGATGGATACGCCGGGTCGGCCGGGAACCGCGCCGCCCTAAGAAACGACCATGGCAGTGGGCTGAGGGTGATATTTGCAGGCTGACCGGTCTCCAAGGATGGAAAGGCTTGAGTTTGCGGAATCAAGGGGTGTCGAAGGAAGCCGCGTAGCACAAGACGTCGGCGCGCATTCGATGTCTTGACAGTTGGAAACGACAACGGCGCCGGAATCCGGCGCCGTTGCATGAAAACGTTGGTGGAGAGGAAGGGGATCGAACCCTCGACCTCCGCATTGCGAACGCGGCGCTCTCCCAGCTGAGCTACCCCCCCACGCGAAGGATCGAATTATACCGTACGAGGTCCGCGTATCGCCGGGTGCAACGCCGCCGCCGCGCCGCCAATGTCCTACACCGCCCGGCTCCCGCGGCTGACAGATTTGTCGTTGCCGCCCATCGAGAATGCTTTTCCTGGCAGCGCCATCGCGGCGCTGGCGACCCCTTGGAGGCTCGATGGACGTCTTGGCCCGAGGCGCGCTCGTTGTGCTCGCGGCAATAGGGATGGTTTTTTTCCTTTCGTGGGGAGCGCCCTTTTTCATCCCGCTCTTCGTCGCGCTGATGATTGCCTACGCGCTTGCGCCGATCACCGACTTGGTCGAGCGCGTGGTGAAGTGGCGCGTGGTCGCGGCCACGCTGGTGGTCTCCGCGACCGTCGCCCTCATGGGGGCGGGAATCTGGACCTGGAGCGACGACGTGGCCCTCCTCTGGCAGCGCTTGCCGGACATCACACGCAGTGTCGCGGATTCGCTGAAGAAGGTGGCGCAGCGGCCGGTGAGCCCGGTGGCCGAGGTGAAGAAGGCCGCCGCGGAAATCGAGTCGATCGCGCAGACCGGGAAGCTGCCGTCGCGTTCGACGCCGCAACCGATTACCGCCTCTGCCGCCTCCTTCTGGCATCTCGTCTGGGAGGGCGGCAAGGGCGCGGCGACGGTCATCGCGCAGGTGATGGCGGTGCTTTTCCTGGTGTTCTTCATGCTCTCCTCCGGCGATCTCTTCAAGCGCAAGCTGGTGCGCATCTTCGGCGACACGCTCACGGAGAAGAAGATCACCGTGCAGGTAATCGACGAGATCGACCAGCAGATCAAGCGCTACCTGGTGGTGATGATGGTCGCCAACCTGCTGGTGGGCTTCGGCACGTGGGTGGCATTCAGGATCATGGGCGTGGAGTACGCCGAGCTCTGGGGCGCGGCCGCCGGGATCCTGCACACCGCCCCCTATTTCGGTCCCGCGATCGTCGCCATCGCGAGCCTCGTCGCCGGCTTCGTGCAATTCCACGATTGGCCGAAGGCCTTCATGGTCGCGGGCGTGAGCATCGGCGTGGCCACGCTCGTGGGCTCGATTTTCGCGACCTGGCTCTCGGCGCGCCAGACGCGCATGAATACCACCGCGACCTTCGTGGGCCTGCTCTTCTTCGGCTGGATCTGGGGCCTGTGGGGCATCCTGCTCGCGATCCCGTTGCTCGCGATCGTGAAGTCGGTTTCCGAGCGTTACGAGGCATGGCATGGCGTGGCGGAGCTGCTCGGCCGCGGGGAGCCACCGGCGAAACGAGTGCCAGACGAGGCGGAAAAGATTTCTGTTGCGACTCCGCGCGATAGCGTCGCAAACCCTTGACGGCAAAACCTTTGCCTCCGCGGCATGTCTCTTACGAAGTAGGGCGTGTTTCGCGGCGCTGTCCGCGGGACGACGCACCCTTTCATTTGACGGAGATCCCAGCATGACACGCATGAAAAGAATCCTCGCCTCCAGCATCGCCGCCCTCGGAGTCATCGCTTCCGGCGCGGCCCTCGCGCAGGCTCCCTACAACGCGCCGTGGCGCGGCGATTTCTGGGGCTACCTTGGCGCGAGCGCCGGCCAGTCGAAATACCGCAGCGACTGCGGCCGCACGGTCACGCTGTTCGAGTGCGATACCAAGGACACCGGCTTCAAGGTTTACGCCGGCGGCAAGGTGAACCAGGTCCTCGGGGTCGAGATCGGCTACACGTCCTTCGGCACCATCAACGTGCTGGGCGGAGAGACCGAGGCGTGGGCGGTGCCCATCACGCTGACTGCCGGGATTCCAATCGGCAACCGGTTCAACATCTTCGCCAAGGGCGGCGGGCTCTATGCGCGCACCGACGTCTCCGTCGCCCTGAACGACTCGTTCTCGGCGCGCGGCAGCCGCAACGGCTGGGGCTGGACCTACGGCGCCGGCGCAACCTTCGCGGTCACGCCAACCGTGATGCTCCGCGCGGACTTCGACCGCCACCGGCTCGACTTTGTCGGCGGGCGGCGCGACGTCGACATGCTGTCGGCCGGCGTGCAATTGCGTTTCTGACGACAACCCGCAGTACTCCCAAGGAGGCGGCGACATCAATCGGGCGGGCGAGCACGACCAGACCCCGATCGGCAGCGATCGTCACGATTCGCCCGGAGCCCGGCATGCCGAAGGCGGCGCCGGCAAGGGTGCCGCGAGCGCCCCCGCCGGCGTGGAATAATCGGCTTCCCTCGGGCCTCTCCCCCTCCACGCATGCGTTTCTTCCTGCTGGTCCTGCTCGTTCTCGCGTTCCCCGCCGCCGCGCAATTGGAAGCGGACAACGCCCGGCGCACGATCGCTTCCGTCGAGCTGCTCCTCAAGCAGCGCCCCAGCGACGCGACCTTGTGGTTCTTCCTCGCGCGCGCCAATGCGGAGCTGGGCGACAAGGCCGCGACCCTCGCGGCGCTGGAGAAGACGAACGAGCTTGGCGACGGGTTCCTGCCGTCGCGGCCCGGCTTCGACAAGGTCTGGGACCATCCGCAGTTCCAGGCGCTGCGCGGCAGGATGGCGGCGCGGCTGCCGGTGCTCGATTACGCCCCAACCGCGTTCGAGCTGGAGGACCGCACGCTGCTGCCCGAAGGCATCGCCTACGACGCGCCGTCGCGCACCTTCTTCATCGGCAGCGCCCAAGGCAAGGTGCTGCGCGTTACCGAGTCCGGCGTCGCCTCGGAGTTCGCGGGCGCCGCCGCGAACCTGGATGCCGTCCTCGGTCTCGCGGTCGATGCGCCGCGGCGGACGCTCTATGTGGTCAGCACCTCGGCGCTCACTGCCCAAGGCGAGAAGCGCAGGCGCAACGCCGTGGTCGCCTTCGATGTCGATTCCAGGAAGCTCCTCGCGCGCTATGAGGTGCCCGGCGCCGTCCAGCTGAACGATGTCACCGTGGCGATGGGCGGGCGCGTGTTCGCGAGCGACTCGGGCAGCGGCGCCATCTACGAGATCGGCGTGAAGGGGCCGCTCACGTCGCGCGAACTCCTCCCCGCGGCACGCCTTGGGGGAAGCAACGGACTCGCGGCTTCACCCGATGGCGCGAAGCTATACGTCGCCCATTCGACCGGGCTTGCGGTGATCGACATCGCGAGCGGCACGATGAAGCGGGTGGCGAATCCCACGCGCGAGACGGTGGCGGCGATCGACGGGCTCTACCAGTGGCAGGGGCAGCTGATCGGCGTGCAGAACCTGACCACGCCCGGTCGCGTAATCGTGATCTCGCTGTCGCCCGATGGCGAGAGCATCTCCCGCGTGCAGACGCTGCTCTCGCATCACCACAATGCGCTCGACGAGCCGACTACCGGCGTGGTGACCGAGCGAGGTTTCTTCCTGCTTGCCGCCACCGGCATCACCCACGTCAACCGCGCTGGCGGCATCGACGAGCCCGACAAGGTCCCTCGCCCGCTGGTGGTGCGCATCCCGCTGCCGCGTTAAATGGTGTCCGACACCATTTATCCCCGGTTTCGGTAAGCCGAGGCGATCATCCCGGCGCCGATGAGGATCATTGGCACCGACAGCCACTGCCCCATGGACAGACCGAATTGCAGCAGGCCGAGGAAGTCGTCGGGCTGGCGCGCGAACTCGGCATCGAAGCGGAAGAACCCGTAGCCCACCAGGAAAGCGCCCGACACCGCGCCCGTCGGCCGGGGCTTGCTCGAATAGATCCACAGCACGATGAAGAGCGCGAAGCCCTCGAGCGCCATCTGGTAGAGCTGTGAGGGATGGCGATACACGGGTGTCGCATCCACGTGGGGGAACCACATGCCCCAGGGCAAGGTGGTGGGCCGGCCCGGCAGCTCGCCATTGATGAAGTTGCCGAGGCGCCCCGCGGCGAGCCCCAGCGGCACAAGCGGGGCGATGAAATCCATGGTCGCGAGCCAGCGACGCTTGCGCATCCAGCAGAAGAGCGCGATGCCGAGCATCACGCCGATGAAGCCGCCGTGGAAGCTCATGCCGCCGGTCCAGATCTGCAGAATCTCCCCAGGGTGCTGCAGGTAATAGGCCGGCTTGTAGAAGAGCACGTAGCCCAGCCGCCCACCGAGGATCACGCCGAGGACGCCATACATCAGCATGTCGTCGACATCACGGACCTCGAGCCCGTGGCCCAAGCCGCGGCGCACCCGCAGCTTGCCGAGAATGATGAACGCGACGAACCCCGCCACGTACATGAGTCCGTACCAGCGGACCGCGATGGGGCCGATGCTGAAGAAGATCGGGTCGAACTGGGGATGGACGAGCACGCGCGCTTCCTTCGCGGGGACCGCGCATTATCCCAGACGGCAAACGGCCCGCCGGCGCGAACGCGCC
>JBDSRZ010000182.1:0-2856 GCA_039929025.1 Usitatibacter sp.
GTGGCGCTCCTGCAGCAGAAGCCGATCACCGAGGTGCCCGTGGTCAACGTCGACGGACGCTTCGTGGGCGTGATCCGGCATGCGGCGCTGGTCTCGGCGATCGAGCAGGCCTCGAGCGTGGACATCCAGACGATGGTGGGCGCGAGCCGCGACGAGCGCGCGCTCTCCAGCCCGCTCTTCGCGGTGCGCAAGCGCCTGCCGTGGCTGCAGATCAACCTGCTCACCGCGTTCCTGGCTGCCGCCGTGGTGGCCTTGTTCGAGGACACGATCGCGAAGTTCACGGCGCTGGCCGTGCTGATGCCGGTGGTGGCGGGCCAGTCGGGGAATACCGGCGCGCAGGCGCTCGCCGTGACCATGCGCGGCCTGGTGCTGCGCGAGATCAGCTTGCGCCACTGGCCGCGCGTGCTGGCGAAGGAGGCCGGCGCCGGGCTCACCAACGGGATCGCGGTGGCCGCCACCACCGGCCTCGCCGTCTACTTCTGGAGCGGCTCGACGGTGCTGGTGACGATCATCGCTTCTGCCATGGTGATCGCGATGACGATCGCGGGCATGGCCGGCGCGCTGGTCCCGATCGCGCTGCGCCGCTTCGGCCTCGACCCCGCGCAGTCCTCCTCGATCGTCCTCACGACGATTACCGACATCACCGGCTTCTTTTCCTTCCTGGGGATTGCGACGATGCTCGCCTCACGCCTCGCGTGAGGCGGTCGCGCCGGCAGCCGCGGGCTGCTATCAAGGTCTGCCGCGACCTCGATATCGCACAGCCGGAATAGCAAAGCGGGGGCGGTATAATTTCGCTTTGGATGCAAGGCATCGCCCATGGCTTCCCGCACCCTTTACGAAAAGATCTGGGACTCGCACTTTGTGCGCGAGGAGCCCGATGGCACCGCGCTCCTCTACGTCGATCGTCACCTGGTCCATGAGGTGACGAGCCCGCAGGCGTTCGAGGGGCTGGAAGTCGCCCACCGCCAGCCGTGGCGGATCGATAGCGTGGTCGCCACCGCCGACCACAACGTCCCGACCACCGCAGGCCGCGCTGAAAAGGGCATCGCCGATCCCATCTCGCGCCTTCAGGTCGAGACGCTTGATGCGAACGTCGACAAATTTCACGTGAAGACGTATTTCGGCATGAATGATCTCCGCCAGGGGATCGTGCACGTCATCGGGCCGGAGCAGGGCGCGACCCTTCCGGGCATGACGGTCGTCTGCGGCGACTCGCACACCAGCACCCACGGCGCTTTCGCGGCACTCGCCTTCGGCATCGGCACGTCGGAGGTCGAGCACGTGCTCGCCACCCAGTGCTTGACGCAGAAGAAGGCGAAGACGCTCCTCATCCGCGCCGAGGGCACGCTTCCCACGGGCGTCACCGCCAAGGACCTGGTGCTCGCCGTCATCGGCAAGATCGGCACCGCCGGCGGCACGGGCTCGGTGCTCGAGTTCGGCGGCAGTGCCTTCCGCTCGCTCTCGATGGAAGGCCGCATGACGGTCTCCAACATGTCGATCGAGGCCGGCGCGCGCGCGGGGATGTTCGCGTGCGACGAGACCACGATCGATTACCTGCGCGGTCGCCCCCATGCGCCGCGGGGCCAGATGTTCGAGAAGGCCGCGGCCTATTGGCGTACCCTCGTCTCCGACCCCGGCGCCAAGTTCGATCGCGCCGTCGATATCGATGTCGCGGCGCTAACGCCGCAAGTCACGTGGGGCACCTCGCCGGAGATGGTGGTTTCCGTGGATGGCCGCGTGCCCGACCCCGACAAGGAAAAGGATCCCGTGCGGCGCGAGGCGATGGAACGCGCGCTCATCTACATGGGCCTCGATCCCAACGTGTCGATCACCGACATTGCCATCGACAAGGTTTTCATCGGCTCGTGCACCAACTCGCGCATCGAGGACCTGCGCGCCGCGGCCAAGGTCGTTCGCGGCCATCACGTGGCGAGCAACGTAAAGCTGGCGATGGTGGTGCCGGGCTCGGGGCTGGTGAAGGCGCAGGCAGAGAAGGAGGGCCTCGACCGCATCTTCCGCGACTCGGGCTTCGAGTGGCGCGAACCGGGCTGCTCCATGTGCCTCGCCATGAACGACGACAAGCTCGAGCCGGGGGAGCGCTGCGCGTCCACATCGAATCGCAACTTTGAAGGGCGGCAGGGCGCGGGTGGGAGGACGCACCTGGTTAGCCCGGAGATGGCGGCCGCGGCGGCGATCGCGGGGCACTTCGTGGATGTGCGGCGGGGCTGAGAGCGCATTCCCGCGTGTCCTCTGCCGAACCCTTCCCGCCGCTCCTTCGCCGGGCGCTGTTGGCCCCTTGGGCGGCCTTCGCCGCCCTGGAGAGCTGAGGAGGAAATCGAGGGCCGCCCCGCTATAATTCGGGCATGGATAAGTTCACTGTTCACACGGGCGCCGTCGTCCCGCTCGACCGCGCCAACGTCGATACCGACGCGATCATCCCGAAGCAGTTCCTGAAGTCGATCAAGAAGACCGGCTTCGGCGAGAACCTCTTCGATGCCTGGCGCTACCTGGACACGGGCGAGCCGGGCATGGATCCGCGCACGCGCAAGGTCAATCCGGACTTCGTCCTGAACTACCCGCAGTACAAGGGCGCGACGATCCTGCTCGCGCGCAAGAACTTCGGCTGCGGCTCTTCGCGTGAGCACGCGCCGTGGGCGCTGCAGCAGTACGGCTTCCGCGCCGTGATCGCGCCGTCCTTCGCCGACATCTTCTTCACCAACAGCTTCAAGAACGGTTTCCTGCCGATCGTGCTGACGGAGCTCGAGGTGGATCACCTGTTCAATGACGTCGCGGCGACGCCCGGATATCGGTTGACGATTGACCTGGCTCAGCAGCTTGTCGTCCCGGCTTGGGCCG
>JBDSRZ010000183.1:0-24913 GCA_039929025.1 Usitatibacter sp.
GCTCGTCGACCCCGGGGCCCTCGTCGCCGTCGCGCGCCTTCTTCGCGGCCTCGACCCGCACACGCGCCTGCTCGACCGCGGCCGCGAGCTTCTCGCGCGTGGCGCGCAGCCTCGAGTTGCGGTCTTCACCGGGCTTCTCGGGCACCTTTGCCGGCTCGGCCCTCACCGGCGCGGGCCTGGCGACTGGCGCGGCCATTGGAGGCTGCGCGTCCGCCTCGATACGCGTCACCTCACCCTTGAAATCCTTCGGCAGCCGGTCGCTGTACTGCACGCGGCCCTGCGCGTCGGTCCAGCGGTACATCGTTTGGGCAGCAGCGGGCGCCGCGAGGAGGAGGACGGTGAGGCCGGCGAAGAGCGCGGATCGCGACAAGCTATCGTCCCCGCTGCGCTTTCTGGAGATCTTCCTCCGCGTCCTTCACATCCTTTTCCAGCTTTTCGAGGCGACGCTGGTAGTCCTCCGAAGGCTGCGCCCGGGTGCCCCCGCCCTTGTTGCCGATGCGGGCCACGTCGCCTTCGCCGGGATTGTCGCGCGCGTCGGCAAGCGCCTTCTTCGCACTCTCGACCTTCTGGCGCGCGGAGCGCACCGCGTCGTCGGCGCTGGCGTTCCTGGCGGCGGCGCCCTCTTCGCGCAACGCGGATCCCTTCGGCATCGTCGCGGTGTTCGCATTCGGATCGATGTCCATGCGGATCACCTTGCCGTCGAAGTTCTTCGGCGGCGATTCCGAATAGGTGACCTTGCCGTTCTTGTCGACCAGCTTGTAGAGCGTCTGGCCGAACGCGCCGAGGGAGGCGACGAGGGCGAATGTCGCCGCGAGCGTCGAGCAGTTGAACATCGTCTTCATCCGGACTCTCCTAGGCAGCCGCGCGCGCCGCACCACACACGCGGCATTTCGGATCGCGCGCCAGCCGCACCTCGTGCCAGCGGCTCGCGAGCGCATCGAACAGCATCAAGCGCCCGTCGAGTGTATCGCCGATTCCCGCCACGAGCTTGATCGCCTCCATCGCCTGGAAGGTGCCGATGATGCCGACCAGTGGCGCGAAGACACCCATCGTCGCGCAGCGCTCCTCCTGCGAAGCCGCGTCCTCGGCGAACAGGCAGTGGTAGCAAGGGGCGTCGGCGCGGCGCAGGTCGAACACCGCGACCTGGCCGTCGAAGCGGATGCCGGCGCCGGAGACGAGCGGTTTCCGGGCGGCCACGCAGGCGCGGTTGATGGCGTGGCGCGTCGCGAAGTTGTCGGAGCAGTCGAGCACCACGTCGGCGTCGCGGACGAGGCTCGCGATGCGTTCGGCGCCGGCGCGCTCGTAGAGCGCCTCGACGCGGATGTCGGGGTTCAGCGCCTCGATCGTGACGGCCGCGGACGCGGCCTTCGGCTTGCCGACGGAATCCAGCCGATGGATCACCTGGCGCTGCAGGTTGGTGAGGTCGACGCGGTCGCCATCGCACACCGTGATGTGCCCCATGCCGCTGGAGGCCAGATAGAGGAGTGCCGAAGAGCCGAGCCCGCCCGCGCCGATCACCAGCGCGCGAGCGGCGAGGAGGCGCTGCTGCGCTTCCTCGCCGAACTCGTTCAACAGGAGATGGCGGCTATACCGGAGGCGTTGCGTGTCGTCCACGGTATCGGCGCCGCCGCGAAGTCGTGACCGCGCGGGCGGCGCCTTGCGCGCGCGGCCGCTACTTCGCGGGGGCCGCTGCCGCCGTCGCCAGCGGAAGCCCCTTCAGATGCTTCATCGCGGCGTTCAGCTGCACATCTTCCTTCTTCGCGTTCGGGTCCTTCACCTCGTCCTTGGCGGGCGCCTTCGCGGCCGTCTTGACGGTGGCGGTGGCCGATTGCCCGGTCGCGGGGCCGGCGATGATCACGTCGTTCGGCTTCTTCGCCTTCGCGGGCGCGCCCGTCGCGGACTTGTCGTCCTCGACCGAGAGGTGATGCTGGAGGTCGGCTTCGCGCAGCAGGACCTTGGTGGCCTCGTCCTCGACCACGATGTCGGCCGCGATGCCCTTGGCCTGGATCGAGCGCCCGCCCGGCGTGTAATAGCGCGCGGTGGTGAGCTTGACCGCCTGGTTGTTGGGCAGCGGCAGGATGGTCTGCACCGAGCCCTTGCCGAAGGTCTGCACGCCCACGACCGTCGCGCGCTTGTGGTCCTGCAGCGCGCCGGCGACGATCTCGGAGGCCGACGCCGAGGCGCCGTTCACGAGCACCACCATCGGCACCGTCTTGGCCGCCGCCGGGAGCCGCGACAGATAGTCTTCCTTGAACGCGCCGCGAACGTAGTTCTCCTTGGTCGCGGTGAGCCGCATCTTCGCGTCCTCGGTGCGGCCGTCGGTGTAGACCACGAGCGCGTTCTTCGGCAGGAAGGCCGCGGAAACGGCGACGGCCGAATTGAGGAGCCCCCCCGGATTGCCGCGCAGGTCGAGCACCAGGCCCTTCATGTCGCCGCCCGATTGCTTGTAGAGATCCTGCAGCGCGACGACGAGGTTCTCGCCGGTGTGCTCCTGGAATTGCGTGATGCGGATCATGCCGTAGCCGGGCTCGAGCATCCTCGCCTTCACGCTCTTCACGCGGATCACGTCGCGGCGCACCACGAACTCGAGCGGCTGGGCCTCGCCCTTGCGCAACACCGTGAGCTTCACCTCGGTATTCGGCTTGCCGCGCATCTTCTTCACGGCATCGCCCAGGCTCACGCCCTTGAGCGAGACCTCGTCCAGCTTGATGATCAGGTCCCCCGCCTGGACTCCGGCGCGGTATGCCGGCGTGTCCTCGATGGGTGCCACGACTTTGACGAATCCATCTTCGACGCCAACCTCGATGCCGAGGCCGCCGAATTCGCCCTGGGTACCGACCTGGAGGTCGCGATAGGCCTCCTGGTCGAGGAATGCCGAATGCGGGTCGAGGCCCGTGAGCATGCCGTTGATGGCTTCCTTGAGGAGCTTCTTGTCCTCGACCGGCTCGACATAGTCGCTCTTGATCCGCCCGAAGACCTCGCTGAAAAGGCGCAGCTCGTCGACCGGGAGTTGCAGCGTGGAGATCTGGCGATCCGCGACCGCGGAGAAGTGCAGGCTCGCCGCGACGCCGAGCACGGCGCCGATGCCGAGGAGGCCGATCTGCTGAAGCTGCTTACGCATCCTTTGTCACCTTGGCCCGGAGGGGCCCTCGAAGGAACTGTTGATATCGAAATCCCCTGGCGCTCATGGGGCGACCCAGGACATCGGGTCGAACGGTTTTCCTTCACGCCTCAACTCAAAGTATAGACCGGTTTCCGCGAGTCCACCCGTTGCTCCCGCACTCGCAATCGGGTCTCCGCTTCGCACCTTTTCGCCCACTTGCCGGAGCAGTCCCTCGTTGTGGCCGTAGAGGCTCATGAAGCCGCTTCCATGGTCGAGAATCAACAGGTTACCGAAGCCCCGCAGCCAATCCGCGTACACCACCTGGCCGTCGGCCACGGCATGGACGGTTTCACCTGTAGCGCAGCGGATGAACAGGCCCTTCCATTGCGAACCCGATTCCTCGCGGCCGGCACCATAACGGTTCATCAGCTCGCCGCGGACCGGAAGCTTGAGCCGCCCCTTGAGGGTCGCGAACGGGCGGTTCGAGGCCGACGCGTCGGCGATGCTGTCGACCGCCTTGCCGCGCGGCTTCGCGGGCTTCGCGGGCTTCGCGGGCTTCGCGGGCTCCGCGGGCTTGGCGGCGAGCGCGCGGGCGATCTCCTCCACCAGGCGCGTGAGGCGCGCCTCATCCTTCTTCAGCCGGCCGATCTCCCGCCGGCCTTTCGCGATTTCGCCGGCCAGCCGTGCGACCGTGGCCTCGCGGGCGGTACGCTCCTTTTCCAGGCGGCGCGCTTCGCGCGCCTGCTCCTCCTCGTTGTGCGCCAGGTCGTCGCGCCTCGCGCGCGCCTGCTTCTCCAGCTCGGCCAGCTGGTCGGCCGTCCCGCGCAGCTCGCCGATCAGCTCCGCGCGCGCACGCTGCACGTAGTTGTAATAGGCGATGTGGCGCGCGACCGTGGCGGCGTCCTTGCCCTCGAGGGCGAGACGCAGGCGGTCGGGCGCGCCCTGCTGGTACTGGTGGCGCAAAAGCTTGCCGGCGAGGCGCTCGTGCTCCGCGATGCCGGTGCGGATGTCGCGCTCGCGCGCCGCGATCGACTCGAGCGCCGCCTCGATCTGGCGTCGGGTCTGCGCGAGCTCGAAGAGCGCTCGCTGCGCCTCGCTTACCGCACGGCCGCTTTCCTTCAGCTGGTCGGCGGCCTCGCCACTGGACTTCTCGGCCACCGCGAGCTCGCCCTGCAGCCGTTCAATGCGGCCGCGAAGGTCGCGCAGCTGGGCCTCCTCGGCGGGCCCGCGCGCGGCCCATGCAGCCGCCGCGAGCGGCAGCAGCATGCAACAGGCGGCGATTCGCAGGCGGCGCGCCGCGCCCCCCGGCGCCATGCGGGCTACCTGGCCTTGCCCTGGCTCGCGACCGAGTGCATCGCCGCGGCCACGGCCTCGGCATCGCCGAGGTAGTAGCGACGCAGCGGCTTCAAGGCATCGTCCAGCTCGTAGACCAGCGGGATGCCGGTGGGCACGTTCTCGGCCACGATCGCCTCGTCCGACATGCCGTCGAAATACTTGATCAGCGCCCGGAGGCTGTTGCCGTGGGCGGAGACCAGCACGCGCTCGCCGGCCGCGACGCGCGGCGCGATTCGTTCGTTCCAGTAGGGCACCACGCGCGCCACGGTGTCCTTGAGGCATTCGCTGCGCGGGACCTGCTCTGGCGCGAGGTGGCGATAACGCGCGTCCCTTCGCGCATCGCGCTCGTCGCCCGCCTCGAGCGGCGGCGGCGGGATGTCATAGCTGCGACGCCACACGAGCACCTGTTCCTCGCCGAACCTGGCCGCGGTCTCGGCCTTGTTGAGGCCCTGCAGCGCACCGTAGTGGCGCTCGTTCAGATGCCAGTCCTTTTCTACCGGCAGCCACAGGCGGTCCATCTCCTCGAGCGCGAAGTTGAGCGTGCGGATCGCGCGCTTCAACACCGAGGTGAAGGTGAAGTCGAAGTCGAATCCCTCGTCGCGAAGGCGCTGTCCGGCGGCGCGCGCCTCGTCGATGCCCTTGGGCGTGAGGTCGACATCCTTCCAACCGGTGAAGCGGTTTTCCTTGTTCCACTGACTCTCGCCGTGGCGCAGCAGCACGAGTTTTTTCATGCCTCGATTCTAGAGCAATCGATATGCAAGAATCGCAGCTTCGCGCGCCTCCGATCTCATTTGAACCCACCTTCCCCCCGCGAAGAGTTCCTCGCCGGCAGCCGCGAGGTCGCGCCGAGCCTCGTCGGCACCATCCCGTTCGGGCTGGTGGTGGGCGTGGCGAGCGTCGCCGCGGGCCTCACGCCGCTGCAGGCGATGGCGCTATCGGTGCTTGCTTTTTCCGGCATCGCCCAACTGATCGCGTGCCAGCTGATCGCCGCGCAATCGCCGGTCCTGCTCACGCTCGCCGCCGCCGCCATCGTGAGCCTGCGCCTTCTCATGTATAGCGCGGCGCTGGCGCCGCACCTCGCGCACCTCGACCGGCGCTGGCGCCTGCTGCTGGCATACGTGATGACGGACCAGAGCTTCGCCATGACCGTACGCCGCTACGAGGAGCCGGGCGAGCGGCGCTGGAAGCATTGGCATTTCACGGGCTCGGCGACGACGCTCTATGTCACCTGGCAGATGGCGATGCTCGCCGGCGTGGTGGCGGGCTCTGGCGTGCCGGCGGACTGGTCGCTCGACTTCGTGGTGGTGCTGACCTTCATCGCGCTCCTCGTGCCGGTGGTGCGCACGCGGGCCGATGCGGCCGCGGCAGTGGTGGCAGGCACGCTCGCGCTCGCCGCTTCGGGGCTTCCGTACCGGCTGTCGCTCATCGCGGGGTCGGTGGCGGGCATCGCAATCGGCATGGCCCTCGAGTCCTCTCGCAGGCACGCGGCGAAATGAGCACCTGGCTCGCCATCGCCGGCGTCGGTGGGGTGACCTTCCTCATGCGCGCGTCGTTCATCGTGTTCGCCGACCCGCAGCGATTCCCGGCGCATTTCCGCCGCGCCCTCGGTTTCGTGCCCCCGGCGGTGCTGGCCGCGATCGTGGCGCCCGGCCTGCTCATGCCGCAGGGGGTGCTCGACCTGTCCACGGGCAATCTGCGGCTGGTCGCCGGGATGCTTGCGATCCTGGTGGCGGCACGCACCCGCAGCGTGCTGGCGGCCATCGTATCGGGCATGTTCGCGCTTTGGGTTTTGCAGTGGGCAATCGGGTAAAATTGTCCCTTTTTGGCAGGCGGAAAGCGACGTGGGGGAATTCATCTCGAGCAACATCGCGCTCATCGCGCTCTTCTTCGCGAGCGGGCTGATGCTGGTATGGCCGGAGGTCTCCCGGTTGATGGGCGTGGGCGGGGCGGAGATCGGCACGCTCGAGGCCACCCGCCTCATGAACCAGGGTCCGACACTGATCCTCGACGTGCGCGACGAAAAGGACTTCGCCTCGGGGCACCTGCCGAAGGCGCGCCACATTCCGGTCCGCGACCTCGCCAGGCGCGTCGAGGAACTCGCGAAGTTCAAGGCGAAGCCGGTGATCGTCACCGACAAGAGCGGCCCGCGCGCGGGCGCCGCCTGTCGCTTGCTGCGCAAGGAAGGCTTCGCCAACGTCTTCCAGCTGAAAGGCGGCCTCAACGCGTGGCAGCAGGCGAGCCTGCCGGTGGAGAAGTAGATTCCATGGCAAGAGTGATGATGTATTCCACCGGGGTCTGCCCTTTCTGCCTGATGGCCGAAAGGCTCCTCCGGTCCAAGGGCGTGGCCGAGATCGAGAAGGTCCGCGTCGACCTGGAGCCGGTCCGGCGCGCCGAGATGATGCAACGCACCGGCCGGCGCACCGTCCCGCAGATTTACGTGGGCGACCGCCACGTGGGCGGCTACGACGATCTCGCGGCGCTGGACCGCGCCGGCGGACTCGACCCCCTCCTTTCCGCGCCCTAGACGGCGCCAGATTCCCGCACCTCTCCCTGAAGGATGCAAATGAGCGAAGCACAACAAAGCAACCAACCCGTCTTCTCGATCGAGAAAGTGTTTGTGAAGGACCTCTCCCTCGAGGTGCCGAACGCGCCGCAGGTGTTCCTCGAGCGCGAGGCTCCGCAGGTCGACATCCAGCTGCACCACAATTCGGCGGCGGTCGAGGATGGCGTGTACCAGACGACGCTCACGGTGACGGTGACCGCGAAGGTGGGCGAGAAGACCCTTTTCCTGGTGGAGGCCGCTCAGGCCGGGATCTTCGTGGCGCGCAACATTCCGGCGAGCGAGATGGAAGCGGTCCTCGGCATCGCGTGCCCGAACATCCTCTTCCCTTACGTCCGCGAGGTGATCTCGGAGACGGTGGTGCGCGCCGGCTTCCCGCCGGTGATCCTGAGCCCGGTCAACTTCGAGGCGATCTACCAGGCGCAGCGCGAGCCGCAGCAGGCCCCCGAGCAACCCGGCGTGCAGATCATCACGCCGACGGTGTCGCACTAGGACGCGATGCGCGCCGCGCTCGCAGCCGCGCTCGCCCTCGGGCTCTCGTCGGGCGCGTCCTTCGCGGCGGAATTCCGCGCGCTGGGCGATCGTCCCGCGATCCTGTACGACGCCCCCTCGACGCGCGCCGACCGGCTCTTCGTCGCCAGCCGCAACTATCCCTTCGAGGTGCTGGTGAAGCTCGACCAGTGGACCAAGGTGCGCGACGCGAACGGCGAAGTCGCGTGGGTCGAGAACAAGTCGCTCGGCGACCGCCATACGGTCGCGGTGACCGTGCCGCTCGCGGACATCCGTACAGCGCCGAACGCGGAATCGGCGCTTGCGTTCGAGGCGTACAAGCAGGTGATCCTGGAAGTCGTCGAGCCTGCGGCCGCGGGCTGGGTCAAGGTCCGGCACCGCGACGGCCAGGGCGGCTTCATCCGCATGGCGCACGTGTGGGGCGTGGGCGCTCCCTGAGAATCCTGCGCGCGGCATGAGGATCGCCATCCTTGGCGCCGGCGCGTGGGGATCGGCACTCGCGATCTCGCTCGGCGCGCGCCACGACGTCGTCCTCTGGACCCGAAGCGCCGAAAACTGCGAACGCCTCGCGCGCGAGCGCGTGAGCGCGTACCTGCCGCAGTGTCCCCTGCCCGCCGCGATCCGGATCGAGTGCGACATCACGACCGCGATGGGCGGCTGCGAGCTCGCGATCATTGCCACCGCGACGGCGGGCTTGAGGCCGGTGGCCGAAAGCATCGCGCGCAGCGGCGCAGCGGTGCAATTGCTCTGGGCCTGCAAGGGATTCGAGGAAACGACGCGCCGCCTGCCGCACGAGATCGTGGCCGAATGCCTGGCCGCGTTCGGCGAGGCGGGGGCGCTCTCGGGGCCGAGCTTCGCGCTCGAGGTCGCGCGTGGCCAGCCGACGGCCCTGGTGCTCGCATCGGAGAATGCGGCCTATGCGCAAGCCACCGCGGCCGCGCTCAACTCCCCGCGGCTTCGCCTCTATTCGAGCGCCGACCTGCGCGGCGTGGAACTGGGCGGAGCGGTGAAGAACGTGATCGCGATCGCCGCCGGCATCTGCGATGGCCTCGAGCTCGGCCGCAATGCGCGCGCGGCGCTGGTGACGCGCGGGCTCGCGGAAATGGTGCGGCTGGGCACGGCCATGGGGGGGCACGCCGAGACCTTCATGGGACTTGCCGGGCTGGGTGACCTGGTGCTCACCTGCACCGGCGAGCTGTCCCGCAACCGCGAGGTGGGCGTGGGCCTGGCGCAGGGGTTGGCCCTGGACGATGCCCTTGCGCGGCTCGGCCATGTCGCCGAGGGCGTGCGCTCGGCCGAAGCGGTGCGCGAACGCGCCAGAGCGTACGCCCTCGAGATGCCGATCACCGAAGCGGTGTGCTCGGTACTGTCGGGCGCTGTCGCGCCGACCGTGGCGGTCCAGCGCCTGCTGATGCGCGACCCGCGTCCCGAATGAGCAGATGACGCTCCACGCTGCCTAGGCGCCGGCGAACCCGGACTGCCGCCACGCCTCATAGACGACCACGGCCACGGCGTTGGACAGATTCAGGCTGCGATTGCCGGGCACCATCGGCAGGCGCAAGCGCCGCTCGGGATGGAAGGTCTCCAGCAGGGCGTCCGGCAACCCGCGCGTTTCCGGACCGAACACGAACACGTCGCCGGATTGGAAAGCCACATCGT
Source organism: Usitatibacter sp. (assembly GCA_039929025.1). Lineage (GTDB taxonomy): Bacteria > Pseudomonadota > Gammaproteobacteria > Burkholderiales > Usitatibacteraceae > Usitatibacter. Next base: position 9,168 of record JBDSRZ010000183.1, read on the forward strand.
TGTAGGGCCGGCCGCCCCGCTGTGACAGTGCGAAGCGACGGGCGTCGCCCAGGCTCGCCAGGCAGGTGTCCCAGTCTTTGTGTACGCGGACGACGGCGAGCTCGTGGTAGTCGAGGCCCGCGCGCCTCAGGCGCCGGTCGTCCATGGAGAAACCCAGCGGCTCGACGAGATGCAGCCGCGCACCGGCGTTGGCGCACAACCGGATCGCGTTGCCGGTGTTGGGTGGGATCTCCGGGTTGAACAGGACGACGTCGAACATGGAGGCGGCATTCTACGGCGCAACCTCACGGCGTCCGCGCGACCGCCCAGACGCTCACCCTGCCTGCGCCAGCGCGCGCGAGTACATCGGCGAGCACCTCGGCGGTGGCGCCCGTGGTCACCACGTCGTCGACGATTGCCACCGACTCGCCGGCGAGGCGCACCCGGCAGGTGAACGCGCCGCGAAGGTTCGCGCGCCGCGCGCGCGCGTCGAGCGCGTGCTGCGGCCCGGTGTCGCGAACCTTGGCGAGTGCCCCGCGCGCGAGGCGCGGCCCGAGGCGCGCGGAGAGGATCCTCGCGATCTCGATCGCCTGGTTGAAGCCTCGCTTGCGCAATCCCGCCGACGAGAGCGGTGGCACCACCAGCAGGTCCGGAAGCGGAGCGTGCGCGAGGCGGTCGCCCAGGCGATGCGCAAGCCACGCGCCGATCGCGAGGTCGCCATCGAACTTGAAGCGCTGGACGAGACGGTCCACCGGGAAGCGGTATTCGAACGCCGCATGGACTTCGTCGAATGCGCTGCGCCGCTGGATGCATGCACCGCACGTGCCGCGAGTTGCGAGCGGCACCGCACAGCGCACGCAACACGGGCCCGAGCGAGGCAATGAGGCGTCGCAGGCAGCGCAAATCAGATGCGCATCGGAGCGCACGCCGCAGAGCGCGCAATCCTGCCCCATGGCGGTCCACGCGATTGCGATTGCCTTTCCTTTCAGCAGGTGTAAGGCCCGGCTCGCTCCCAAATTTGACAGCCCCTCAAAATTCGTGAATTATCAAGTTGTTACGAGGAGCCCCGTGGATACACCGATCCGTTTCCCGCGCCCCGGCGCCAGCGACGCAGCGCTCGAAGCACTGCGCGAAGAAGCCCAGGGGCTGCTCGACCTCCCCTTCAACGCGCTGCTCTACCAGGCGCATACCGTTCACCGCGAGCATTTCGATGCGACGCGCGTGCAGCGCTCGACGCTGCTGTCGATCAAGACCGGGGGCTGTCCGGAGGACTGCGGCTATTGTCCGCAGGCGGCGCGCTACCACACCGGTGTCGAGAACCAGGACCTGATGCCCCTCGATGAGGTGGTCGCCGCGGCCAGGGCGGCGCAGGCCAACGGCGCGACGCGCTTCTGCATGGGTGCCGCCTGGCGCGGCCCCAAGGCGCGCGACCTGGCGCCCGTGCTGGAGATGGTCCGCGAAGTGAAGGCCCTCGGCCTCGAGGCATGCTGCACCCTCGGCATGCTGAAGGAAGGCCAGGCCGAGCAGCTCAAGGCGGCGGGCCTCGACTACTACAACCACAACCTCGACACTGCGCCCGAGTATTACGGCAACGTGATCTCGACGCGCGACTACGACGACCGCCTCGCAACGCTCGAGCGCGTGCGCCACGCCGGCGTGAAGGTCTGCTGCGGCGGCATCGTCGGCATGGGCGAAACGCGGGCGACGCGCGCCGGGCTCCTCGCGCAGCTCGCGAGCCTCGACCCGCAGCCCGAGTCGGTCCCGATCAACGAACTGGTCCCGGTGGATGGCACGCCGCTCGCGGGCACGGAGAAGCTGCCGTGGATCGAGTTCGTGCGCACCATCGCGGCCGCGCGGATCATGCTGCCGAAGAGCGTGGTGCGCCTGTCCGCGGGCCGCACCGGGATGAGCGAGGCGGTGCAGGCCCTGTGCTTCTTCGCCGGCGCCAACTCGATCTTCTACGGCGAGAAGCTGCTCACCACCGGCAACCCGGAGGTGACGCGCGACGATGCGCTGTTCGCCGCGCTGGGCCTGCAGCCGGCCTAGGCGGCGGCGCCTGGCGTCGCTTCGATGAGCGCCTGCCTCGAGCGCCTGCGGCAGGGCATCGCCGAGCTCGATCGCGAAGGGCTTCTGCGCCATCGCCGCACCCTCGATTCCGCGCAGGGCGCCCAGGTGGTGATCGACGGTCGCCGGGTGCTCAACTTTTCCGGCAACGACTACCTCGGGCTTGCCGCCGATCCCCGCCTCGCCGCCGCGGCGCACGCGGCCATCGATGCCTTCGGTACCGGAGCGGGTGCATCGCCACTGGTGAGCGGCCACCAGCGCGCGCACCGCGAGGCCGAAGAGCGCTTCGCGCGTTTCGCCGGGGTCGAGAGGGCGCTCCTCTTCGGCAGCGGGTACGCGGCGAACCTGGGGGTGGTGACCGCTCTCTGCGGCCGCGACGCGGAAGTTTTCGGCGACCGGCTGAACCACGCGTGCCTCAACGACGCGGCGATCCTGTCGCGCGCCCGCTTCACGCGCTACCCCCACTGCGACCTCGATGCGCTCGAGGCCGCCCTCGCCGCGTCGCGAGCCGAGGTGCGCCTGGTGGCCACCGACACGGTGTTCAGCATGGACGGCGACCTGGCGCCGGTGGCGCAGATGCTGGCGCTGTGCGAACGCCACGATGCATGGCTGCTGCTGGATGACGCCCACGGCATCGGTGTCCTCGGCGACACCGGCCGCGGCGCGTTGCGGCATTTCTCGCTGCGATCGCCGCGCGTGATCCACATGGCCACGCTCGGCAAGGCCCTCGGAGGCTACGGCGCCTTCGTGGGCGGTGCGGCTGAGGTGATCGAATGGCTGCTGCAGCGCGCGCGCACCTACATCTACTCCACCGCGCTTCCCGCAACCGCCGCGGCCACCGCGACCGCCGCCATGGAGGCGATCGAAGGCGATCCCACGCGGGTGGCGCGGCTTCATGCGCGGATAGGCCTCTTTCGCGAGGCATGCGCCGCGGCGGCCCTGGCGCCGATGCCTTCGGCGAGCGCGATCCAGCCGCTGCCGGTGGGAATGCCGGAAAGAGCGGTGGCCCTTTCCGCCGCGCTCTTCGAGGCGGGCTTCTTCGTTCCCGCGATCCGGCCGCCCACCGTGCCGCGCGGAACCTCGCGCCTTCGCGTGTCGCTCTCGGCGGCCCACTCCGCCGACGATGTCAGCGCCCTCGTGGCGGCGATCGCGCGGTGCACAAGCGCGTGAGCCTTCGTGTCGATCGGCAAGGCAGGGGCCGCGATCTCCTGCTGGTGCATGGATGGGGACTTCACTCGGGCGTTTGGCAGGGCGTGCTGCCGAACCTTGCCGCCGGCTTCCGGGTGCATCGCGTGGACCTCCCGGGCTACGGCGCCTCTCGCGCCGTTCCGGCGCGGGGCTTCGATGACGCGGTCGACCTCCTCGCCGAAGCGCTTCCCGATGGTGCGATCGTTTGTGGTTGGTCGCTCGGCGCCCAACTGGCGCTTGCCCTCGCGCGAAGAGCGCCGCGCCGCGTGGGCGCCCTCGCCCTGGTGAGCGCGACCCCGTGCTTCGTCGAGCGCCCCGGCTGGGATTGTGCGATGGACATGGCCACTTTCGACGCGTTCGACGCCGGCCTCGCGCACGATGCCGATGCCACGCTCGCGCGATTCATCCGGCTGGCGGCGCTGAACGGCGTGCGTGCCCGCGAGGCGATTCGCGGCCTCGCCGCGTGCCTTCACGGCGCAACGAGGGCCGATGGCGAAACGCTTCGCACCACGCTCGCGTGGCTGCGCGACGTCGACCTGCGGGCGCAGGTGCGAGACCTTCGCCTCCCGGTGGTGGCGATCCACGGCGAGGCGGATGCGGTCACCGCGCCGGCGGCGGGCCGCTGGCTTGCGAATGAGATTCCCGGGGCGCGATTCATCGGGCTGCCGGGATGTGCGCACGCACCCTTCATCACCCATCGGGAGGCGTTCGTGGCCGCCATCGAGTCCCTCGATGGTTGAGCGCGAGCTGCCCGACAAGCGCGCCGTCCGTCGCTCCTTCGAGCGCGCCGCGGCGACCTACGACCGCCACAGCGTGCTGCAGACCGAAATCGGCGGCCGCCTCCTCGCCCACCTCGAACCCATGCGCCTCGAGCCGCGCCGCCTGATCGACCTCGGATGCGGCACGGGCGCGTGGCTCGCGCCATTGGAGGCACGCTTCCCGAAGTGCGATGTGATCGGCATCGACGTCGCGCCGGGAATGCTCGCGCGCGCTGCTGCCCGCACGCCGGCATGGAAGCGCGTGCTGCCGGTAAGGAGGCCACGGCTAGCCTGCGCCGACGCGGAGCGCCTGCCGCTCGCGGCGGGCGCCGTGCAGCTGGTGTTTTCCAACCTCGCGCTGCAGTGGTGCGATCCCGCGAAGGTGTTTGCGGAGGCCGCGCGCGTGCTGCCGGCCGGCGGTCTCTTCCTCTTCTCGACCTTCGGGCCCGATACGCTGAAGGAGCTGCGCGCCGCATTCGCGGAGGTCGACGGCTACAGCCACGTGAACCGCTTCGTCGACATGCACGACCTCGGCGACGCGCTGGTGCACGCGTCCTTCGCCGACCCGGTGATGGAGATGGAGGTGATCACGCTCGAGTACCCCACGGTGGACGCGATCGCGCGCGACCTGAAGGCGATCGGCGCGCACAACTCGCTGCCGAGCCGCCCGCGGGGGCTCGCCGCGCGCAGCCGCTGGGACGCGGTCGTCGCCAGCTACGAGAAGTGGCGGCGCGGCGCCGTGCTCCCCGCCTCGTACGAGGTCATCTACGGACATGCCTGGAAGGTCGCGCCGCGCAAGACCGCCGACGGCCGCCAGGTGATCGATTTCCAGAGGGGGGCGATTTGACGCGCGGCGTATTCGTGACCGGTACCGATACCGGCGTCGGCAAGACGGTCGCCGCGTGCGCATTGCTGCACGCGCTGGCGACTCGCGGCATTGCGACGATGCCGATGAAGCCCATCGCCGCGGGAACCGAAGGCGGCGGCGAGGCCAACGACGACACGCTGGCGCTGCTCGCGGCCGCGGGACGCGACCCGTCGCTGGCTTCCCAGGTGACGCCCGTGCTGCTGCGCGAGGCGATCGCGCCGCACATTGCCGCGGCGCACGAGGGCCGCTCGATCGATCTCGCGCCGGTCCTCGCCGCGTTCGAGCGGCTGCGCGCCGCGGGCGACTTCATGGTGGTCGAGGGCGTGGGGGGATTCCGCGTTCCCCTCGGCGAGAACCTCGACACCGTCGACCTCGCCCGCGCGCTGCAACTGCCCGTGGTCGTGGTCGTGGGCCTGCGCCTGGGTTGCCTCAACCACGCGCTCCTCACCGCACAGGCGATTTCCTTCGCGGAGCTCGAGCTTGCGGGCTGGATCGCCAACGCGGTGACGCCGCACATGCCGGCGCGCAGTGAGAATATCGAGGCGCTGCGGGCGCGGATGCCGGCGCCGCTCCTCGGCATCCTGCCGTACCGGGATCCGCCCCAGCCGCGCCTCCTCGCCGCTTCGCTCGACCTCGGACCCCTCCTCGCCGCCACGCGGTGACGACGTTCCTCTTCGACCTCGACGGCACCCCCACCGACCCGCGCGAGGGCATCACGGCCAGGCGCGAACTGCTCCTCGCGGCGCTCACGAAAACGCGGCGCGCAGCAGCGCCACGCCATGGGCGCCGCGCCGTTTCGCCTCGCCGAGGTCATCCCGCGTGAGCCCGCCGATCGCGTAGACGGGCATCGACAACCCCCGGATGAGCGTTTCCAAGCGCTCCCAGCCGAGCGGCCGCGCGTCCGGGTGCGAGGCGGTCGCATTCACCGGGCCGACCACCACGTAGTCGAGCGCCAGCGCCTCGGCCTGGCGCAACTGCGCCTCGTCGTGGCACGAGGCGCCGACCAATGCGCCGTCGGGCCGCGCGGTGGCGGCCATCAGGGCCTTCGACGTGAGGTGCACGCCACGGCATTGGGGAAAGGATCCGCTGTCGCTGTTCACGACGATGACCGAACCGAGCGGCTCGGCGCGGGTGAGTGCGCGCGACAGCAGGTGCTGCACCTTCATCCGCTCCATGCCGCTCTCGCGGATCTGCACCAGCATCTTCTCGCCCATGGCGCGCGCGGCGAGCGCCTGGATCCAGCCCTCGATGCCGGCAGCGGCGGCGTTCGAGACCACCATCACCCCCGGAAGCGCGAGCGCGGCAAGCACCGGCGCATTGGCAGGCAGCATCGGTGAAACCTCGGTGGCGCCCACCCGTTGCCACCGGATCGCCTGGTCCTCGAGCGGCTGCGGCTCGCCATCCCAGGTGGCGACCCGGAAGAAGTGCAGGCGGACGGTGGCGTGGGTGTAAGCGTAAACACGCGTGATCCACGGCGTGGCCGCGCGCACCTCGATGCCCAGTTCCTCACGCAGCTCGCGTACCAGGGCCGCGCGCGGGTCCTCGTCCGCTTCGATCTTTCCGCCCGGGAATTCCCAGTAACCCGCGTAGGGCTTGCCCTCGGGACGCTGCGCGAGCAGGAATTCGCCGCCGCGCTCGATCACCGCCGCCGCTACCTCGGTGATCTGGGTCAAGGCGGGCTGCCGCGCTGCGCGCGGGTCAATGCAGGAACACGGATGAACCGGATAACGGCGGATGAACACAGATACCTCAGGGATTCTCGGGGTGTCATTTGCGATAAAACGGATCCTCGAGTGTTCGTGCCGACTGATTCACAAGATTCACACTCGAATGAATAGAAGTATCCGTGTTCATCCGTCGTTATCCGTTTCATCCGTGTTCCAAAGGTCTACGGCCCGCCTCACTCGCGATGCTCACTTCCTCTTCCTGCCGACCCAGTCGCGGGCGAATTGCCAGGCGACACGGCCGCTGCGGAATCCTCGTTCCAGCGCCCAGAGGAGCGCCGCCTTGCGCGACTCCTCGCTCGCCTTGCCGCCGAGCCGGTCGACCCAGTGGTCGGCGATGTCGAGGTATTGCTCCTGGTCGAAGGGATAGAACGACAGCCACAGGCCGAAGCGCTCGGATAGCGAGATCTTCTCCTCGGTGGTCTCCCCGGGATGGATCTCGCCATTCACGTGGCGCGCCTCGAGGTTCTCGTCCATGAACTCGGGCATGAGATGCCTGCGATTCGAGGTCGCGTAGATGAGCACGTTGTCCGCCGAGCCCGCGATGGATCCGTCGAGCGCGACCTTGAGCGACTTGTAGCCCGCGTCGGATGCTTCGAACGAAAGGTCGTCGCAGAAGACGATGAAGCGCTCCTTGCGTGCGGCGACCTGGTCGACGATGTCGGGAAGGTCGACCAGGTCGCGCTTGTCGACCTCGATCAGCCGCAGCCCCTTGGACGCGAACTCGTTCAGGGCGGCCTTCACGAGCGAACTCTTGCCGGTGCCGCGCGCGCCGGTGAGCAGCACGTTGTTCGCCGGGCGCGCCGCGACGAACTGCGCGGTATTCTCCCGCAGCCGCCGCTTCTGCTCGTCGATATCCTTCAGGTCCGCGAAGGCGATCGAGTGCGGATGCAGCACCGGCTCCAGGTATCCACCGCGCGGGTTCTTGCGCCAGCGAAAGGCGCTCGCCGCCTTCCAGTCGCGGGCGCCCGCCGAGGGCGGCAGCACGCGGTCAAGGCGCTCGAGGAGCGCATCCAGGCGGTCGAGCACCGGCTTCCAGTCGTTCGTCATTTGAGCGTGAACACCAGCAGCCAGTAATAGGTCAGCGCCTCGAGATGCGCCTCGCGCGCGACCGGCCGGACCGCCTCGGTGAGCTCGAGCGCCGAGGGAAAATTCTTCAGCACCTCGAAGGATTCCCCGCTCGCGAGCTTGCGCATCTGGTAGGTGTTGCCTTCGGCGTCGGTGCGGGTGATGGGGGTGGAGCTGCCCGCGGCGAAGCTGTTGTCGAGGATCGCGACCAACGCGCCGGGCTCCAGCCGCAGCGACAGGTTCCGCACGAAGAGCGCGAGCTCGCTTTTCTTCACGTGCGACCACCAGAAGCCGGCGAAGGCCGCGTTGCAGCCCTCGGGCACGCCGTCCAGGGCCACCGCCTCGGCCTTGAAGAACGCCGCCTTGCCGGCGGGGATCGGTTTCTCGCGGGCGATGTCGAGCACCGACTCGCTGATGTCGCAGGCGTAGACGCGTTTGGCCTCGCGCGCGATGTACTGCGTCCAATAACCGGTCCCGCAGGCCACCTCGAGCACGCTGCGTCCGTGGAAGATGTGCGCAATGCGCTCGCGCAGCCAAACGAGCTCGGCCTGGCGCTCTGGCTTGTCGTAGATGCGCTCGTATTCGGCGGCTCGCTTCGAGTAGTAGGCCTCGAGGTGCGGCACGCTGCGCTTCGGTTGGGCCATGGGAACGCCTCTCGTCGCCGCTAGCTGCGGTAGTCGGCGTTGATCTTCACGTAGTCGCAGGAGAAGTCGCAGGTCCACACGGTCGCACACTCGTCGCCGCGGCCGAGCGTCACGCGCACCGTGATCTCGCTCTCCTTCATCACTGCCTTGCCCTGCGCCTCGGTATAGGAATGTGCGCGGCCGCCCTGCTCGACGACTTTCACGTCGCCCAGTCGCAGGCCGACCTTTGCCGGATCGAGGTCCTCGATGCCCGCGTTGCCGACCGCGGCAAGGATGCGGCCGAGGTTGGGATCGGAAGCGAAGAAGGCGGTCTTTACCAGCGGCGAGTTGGCGATCGCCCTGGCCGCGTGGAAGCACTCCTTGCGCGTGGCGCCCTCGGCCACCGTCACGGTGATGAACTTGGTCGCGCCCTCGCCGTCGCGCACGATCGCCTGCGCGAGGAACTCGGCAACCTCGGTCACGGTGACCGCCAGGCGGCCGAACTCCGCGGTGCCCTCGCCCACGATCTCGGGATTTCCGGCGCGGCCCGAGGCGAGCACCAGCAGGGTGTCGTTCGTCGAGGTGTCGCCGTCCACGGTGATCGCGTTGAAAGTGCGGTCGGCGACGTGGCTCGCCATGTATTGCAGCGCTTCGACGCCGATGGCGGCATCGGTGGCGATGATGCCGAGCATCGTCGCCATGTTCGGCTGGATCATGCCGGCGCCCTTTGCGATGCCGGTCACGGTAATGGTGCGTCCGTCGATCACCACCTGGCGCGAGACCGCCTTCGGCACCGTGTCGGTGGTCATGATCGCCTCGGCGGCGGAAAGCCAGTTGCTCGCGGAGAGGTCGGCGATGCAGGCGGGCAGGCCCGCCTCGATGCGCTCGACCGGAAGCGGCTCCATGATCACCCCGGTCGAGAGCGGCAGGATCTGCGCGGGATCGGCGTCGAGCAGCTTCGCGGCGGCGACGCAGGTGGCGCGCGCGGCAGCCAGGCCCGATTCGCCCGTGCCCGCATTGGCGACGCCGGTGTTCACGACGACCGCGCGAATCGGCAGCTCCCGCTTCAGGTGCTCGCGGCAGACGAGGACCGGGGCGGCGGCGAATCGGTTGCGGGTGAAGACGCCGCCGACGCGGCCGCCCTTCTCGAGCTCGACCACCAGCAGGTCCTTGCGATCGGGCTTGCGCACCTGGGCCTTGGCGATGCCGAGGCGGACGCCGGCGATGCTCAGGAGCTCCTCGGCGCGAGGCGGATCAAGGTTCACTGCCATGGTCGACGTCCCGTTCGTCGCGCCTGGTCGACGCACGCCCAGTATAGCTTTCGCCCTACGCGAGCCGCCCGTGGCACTGCTTGAACTTCTTGCCCGAGCCGCAGGGACAGGGGTCGTTGCGGCCGACTTTCGTCGTGGAGCGGGTGAACGGCTGCGCCTCGGCGGGGGACGCGGTCACCGCCGCGACCGACGGCAGCTCCGGCGGGGCCTCCTCGCCCACCGAGCTCGGATACTCGGCGTGCTGGTATTGCACGTTCTTCACTGCGCGCGCGGCTTCTTCGGCGCGGCGTTCGGCCTCCTCGACCTGCTCCTGGCTGCGGATCTGCACCGCCATCAGGTGGCGCGTCACCTCGCGCTTGATCGAGTCGAGCATCGCGCCGAAGAGCTCGAAGGCCTCGCGCTTGTATTCCTGCTTCGGCTGCTTCTGCGCGTAGCCGCGCAGGTGGATGCCCTGGCGCAGGTCGTCGAGCGCCGCCAGGTGCTCGCGCCAGTGCTGGTCGATCGACTGCAGCATCACCGCGCGTTCGTAGTGGAGCACCACCTCCCTGTCCTCGATCGGCGCGAACTTCTCCTGGTAGGCCTTGTTGGCAGCCTCGACCACGCGTTCGGCGATGGTCTCGCCCTCGAGCGCCTCGTCGGCCCGCGCCCACTCGGCCACCGGCAGCGGGAGGAAGAACTCGCTCTCGAGCTTCTTCTCGAGTCCCGGCAGGTCCCACTGCTCCTCGACACTGCCCGGGGGCACCGACTCCTGCACCGTGGCGCCGATCACGTCGCGGCGGATCGAGGCGATGGTCTCGGAGATGTCCTTCGACTCGAGCAGCTCGTTCCTCTGCAGGTAGATCACCTTGCGCTGGTCGTTGGCGACGTCGTCGTATTCGAGGAGCTGCTTCCTGATGTCGAAGTTGCGCGCCTCGACCTTGCGCTGCGCGTTCTCGATCGAGCGCGTCACCATCTTCGCCTCGATCGCCTCGCCCTCGGGGATCTTGAGCGAGCGCATGATCGCCTGCAGCCGCTCGCCGGCGAAGATCTTGAGGAGCGGGTCCTCGAAGGCGAGGAAGAACCGGCTCGCTCCCGGATCGCCCTGGCGCCCCGAGCGGCCGCGCAGCTGGTTGTCGATGCGGCGCGACTCGTGGCGCTCGGAGCCGATGATGTGCAGGCCGCCCGAGGCGACCACGGCGTTGTGCAGGTCCTGCCAGTTGGCGCGCACCTCGGCCACGCGGCGCTCGCGCTCGCTCTCGGTGAGCGCCTCGTCCGCCTTGATGCGCTGGATCTCGGGCTCGGGGTTGCCGCCGAGCACGATGTCGGTGCCGCGGCCCGCCATGTTGGTGGCGATGGTCACCTGCGCGGGGCGCCCGGCCTGCTCGACGATCTCCGCCTCGCGCGCGTGCTGCTTCGCGTTCAGCACGTTGTGCGGCATCTTCTCCTTGTCTAGGAGGCGCGAGATGAGCTCGGAGTTTTCCACCGAGGTGGTGCCGACGAGGATCGGCTGTCCCTTGGCGGTGCGTTCCTTCACGTCGTTGATGATCGCCTGGTACTTCTCCTTGGCGGTGATGAAGACCTGGTCGTTCAGGTCCTTCCTCACCATCGGCCGGTGCGTGGGGATGAGCACCGTCTCGAGGTTGTAGATGCTCTGGAACTCGAACGCCTCGGTATCCGCCGTGCCGGTCATGCCGGCCAACTTCTTGTAGAGGCGGAAGTAGTTCTGGAAGGTGATCGAGGCGAGCGTCTGGCTCTCGTTCTTGATGGTGACGCCTTCCTTGGCCTCCACCGCCTGGTGCAGCCCCTCGGACCAGCGCCGCCCGGCCATCATGCGGCCGGTGAACTCGTCCACGATCACGACCTCGTCGTCCTGCACCACGTAATGCTGGTCGAGGTGGTAGAGCGCATGCGCGCGCACGCCGGCATAGAGGTGGTGCATCAGCATGATGTTGGAGGGGTCGTACAGGCTCGCTCCTTCCGGCAGCAGCCCGGCCTCGGTCATCAGCTGCTCGGCGTGCTCGTGCCCCTCTTCGGAGAGCATCACGGTGTGCTGCTTGAGGTCCGGCCAGTAGTCGCCCGTGCCCTTCTCGTCTTCCTGCTTGGTGAGCCGCGGGATCAGCTTGTTGATCTGGCGGTAGAGCTCGGCGGAATCCTCCGCCTGGCCGGAGATGATGAGCGGCGTGCGCGCCTCGTCGATGAGAATCGAGTCGACCTCGTCCACGATCGCGTAGTTGAGCGGGCGCTGGAAGCGCTCGGTGACCTGCGTGGCCATGTTGTCGCGCAGGTAGTCGAAGCCGAATTCGTTGTTGGTGCCGTAGGTGATGTCGGCCTGGTAGGACTGCTGCTTCTCGCTGGAATCCATCTGCGGCACGACCACGCCGACGGTGAGCCCGAGGAAGCGGTGGACCCGGCCCATCCACTCGGCGTCGCGCTTGGCGAGGTAGTCGTTCACGGTGACCACGTGCACGCCCTTGCCGATGAGCGCATTGAGGTACGACGGCAGCGTCGCGACCAGCGTCTTGCCCTCGCCGGTGCGCATCTCCGCGATCTTGCCCTGGTGCAGCGCGATGCCCCCGACCATCTGCACGTCGAAGTGGCGCATTCCGAGCACGCGCTTGCTCGCCTCGCGCACCACCGCGAACGCCTCCGGCAGGACCGCGTCGAGGGACTCGCCCGCAGCGATGCGCTGCTTGAGCGCGGGGGTCTTCGCCTGCAGCTCGGCGTCGGTGAGCTTCTCGAGCGAGGGCTCGAGCGCGTTGATGGTGGCGACCGTCTTGCGGAATTCCTTGAGAAGGCGGTCGTTGCGGCTGCCGAAGATGGCCTTGAGAGCGGTGGTGAGCACGGGCGGAGTCGGGGGTCCCCGTTGGGGAATCGAAGAGAGTTGAGGCAATGCGAAAACCGGCCCAAGAAAGGGCCGGCGGAGGTCAATTATACGAGATTGGACCCCCGCCTACGCGGGGGCGACAAACCCCCAAGCGCTGCCGGGGTGACAAACCCTTGACTCGCCCCAGGCGCTGCGGGGACGACGCCCGCACTCGGCCGGGCCGGCCCGCTATCAGCGTCGGTTCGACGCGTTCAGCAGGCCGTCGTTCTTGCCCAGGGAGAGAAACTTGTTGGGATTCAACGCAATGCCCTTCTCGCGCACCTCGAAGTGGAGGTGCGGGCCGGTGGTGCGCCCGGTGGCGCCGACCTGCGCGATCAGCTGCCCCTTCATCACCACGTCGCCCACCTTCACGCTGCTCTTGGACAGGTGCGCGTAGCGGGTGGTAAGCCCGTTGTCGTGGTCGACCTCGACGATGTTGCCGTATTCAGCCGCGTAGCCGACGGTCGAGACCATGCCGCCCGCGGCGGCCACGACCGGCGTGCCCGGGGGTGCGATGAGGTCCACGCCGGTGTGGAAGGTATTGCGCCCGGTGATCGGATCGATGCGATACCCATAGTTCGAGGAGTAATAGCCCATCGCCACCGGCAGGGTGGTCGGGATGGTCTTGCGGGCGAGGCGGTCGTCCAGCAGGAAGGAGTCGAGCACGCCCAGCTTGTCGCCGCGGTCGTCGAGGATGCGCGAGATCTCCGTGAGCATCTGCTGGAACTCGCTCATGGTAAGGTCGCGGCCCATCGCGGGCGCGGGGCCGCCCTGGCCGGGCTTCTCGTCGAAACGGAATTCTTCGCGCTTCACGCCGGCGGCCTTGGCGAGGCGCTCGCCGAATGCGTCCAGGCGCATGATGCGCGCCTGCAGCTCACCCACCTTCACCGCGAGTGCGTTCAGGTTGTCGCGCGTCTCGGCCTCGCTGCGCTTCAGCTCATCCTGGCGGAGGGCGGTCAGCAGCGAACGCAAATAAGGGTTGCGCAGATCGACCGCGAACTTCATCGTGACCATGTAGGTCGCCATCGCGAGCACGAATCCCGAGGCCAGGATGCCGAGGGCGATCAGGACGACCTGTGTTTGCGACAGCGCCACCGAACGGCTCTTCGCGAGGCTGTCCGAAACGAGAATAATGTTCAAGTCTTTCCTCCCAACGACCTATGGCTTCCGAATCCATCGCAAGGCTGCTCGATGAAAACGCCGAGCTTCGACCGCTCGCCGAGCGGCTGCTGCAAATCAAGCGCCTGCAAAAGCGCTATCGGACTCTCGCACCCGAAGAGCTCGGCAATGCGAGCCGGGTGTGCGCCATAGACGGAACGACTGTTGTGATTGGTGCTTCGTCGGGACCTGTTGCGGCGGCCCTTCGACACCTTGCTCCCCGCCTGCTCGAAGGCCTGCGCACCGTTCGCAGATCTTCAAAACATTCAAGGGATCAGGAGCTTACTTCAATACGCATCGAAGTTCAAGTCAGCGTCCCGGTGAGGAAGCGCACGGTGGTGGCGCGCGGCGAGATGCCACGCGAGAAGCTCGCCGGACTGGCGCAGCAGCTCAGCGACTCGCCGCTGAAGGAGACGCTCGAGCGCATCGGCCGCGATCACGCCATGAGGAGCACGCGCTCGAAGACGTAGAGCAGGCCGAAGGCGGCGATCAGCACCACGAAGCGCAGGACGAACATCCGGGTGACGCGCGCGCTGGCGCTATTGCGGCTGGATCTGCAGGTTCGCGAATGCCCGCGGAAGCGCCTCGACCCGGTCGAAGGTCACTTCCTCCCAGGCGCTGCGGTCGGCGAGCAGAGCGCGCACCAGCAGGTTGTTCAGCTCGTGCCCGGACTTGTGGCCGTAGAACGCACCGATGATGGGATGCCCGAGGAGGTAGAGGTCGCCCACGGCGTCGAGCGCCTTGTGCTTCACGAACTCGTTGTCCATCCGCAGGCCCTCGGCGTTCAACACGCGGAAGTCGTCGATCACCACCGCGTTGTCGAGGGAGCCGCCGCGTCCCAATCCGCGGGCGCGCATCATCTCCACGTCCTGGGTAAAGCCGAAGGTGCGCGCCCGCGACAACTCGCGCACGAAAGAGACCTCGCCGAAATCGACCTCCACCGTCGATTGCGCGGGATCAAAGACCGGATGGTCGAACTCGATGGTGAAACCCACCTTGAACCCGGGGAAGGGCTCGAGGCGCACGCGCTTGTCGCCCTTCTCGATGGAGACCGTCTTCAGGATGCGCACATAGCGCTTGGCCGCCGCCTGCTCCTCGATTCCCGCCGACTGCAGCAGGAAGACGAAGGTGCCGGCGCTGCCGTCCATGATCGGGACTTCTTCCGCGGACACGTCGACGAATGCATTGTCGATCCCGAGCCCGAACATGGCCGACATCAAGTGCTCGACGGTCGAGACGCGCGCGCCGTCCTTCTCGAGCACCGTGGCCATCGTGGTCTCGCGCACGTTGAGGGCGGTGGCGGGGATGGCGGGGTTGCCGGGCAGGTCCGAGCGACAGAAGACGATGCCGCTGTCGATGGGTGCCGGGCGCAGGACCATCGTGACCTTGTCGCCCGTGTGCAGGCCCACGCCGGTGGCGCGAACGATCGTCTTCAGGGTGCGTTGCTTGAGCATTTTTCCAATTTTATCAGTTGCTTAGCTTTTCCGCCCCAAGCGGCGTGCGCCAATTAAAAAAAGGCGCGGCAGAACGCCGCGCCCCGCGAAGCGATGCACCCCATCGGCGGGAGATACGCCGGCGAGGCAACGACAAGCGATGGGCCGGTCAGCCCTTCGTCAATCCGCCTGCTTTCGCAGGAATGCCGGGATGTCGAGCATGTCCACTCCCGAGTGCCGCATCGCCTCGATGGTCACGTCGCGGCGGCGGCGGATCGCGGTCGGCTGGTCCAGCTCGGTGTAGTCCACCGGCTGCCCCACCGCGTCGTCGGTCCCGGTGCGCGCGACCACCTGCATCATCGGTGGCTGCTGGCGCTGTGCCGCCGCGCCGCCCAGCCCCGTCGCGACGATCGTGACCCTCAGCGCGTCGCCGATCGCCTCGTCGATCACGCTGCCGTAGATCACGGTGGCGTCCTCGGCGGTGAACGAGCGGATGGTGTTCATCACCTCGTGCACCTCCTTCAGCTTCATCGAGTGGCTGGCGGTGATGTTCACCAGCACGCCGCGCGCGCCCGAGAGGTGGATGTCTTCCAGCAGCGGCGAGTGGACGGCCTGCTCCGCCGCCATCTGCGCCCGCTCCGGTCCCGACGCGGTCGCCGAGCCCATCATCGCCACGCCGTTCTCGCTCATCACCGTGCGCACGTCGGCGAAGTCCACGTTCACCATGCCGGGGCAGTTGATCACCTCGGCGATGCCCGCGACGGCGCCGT
>JBDSRZ010000184.1:0-6110 GCA_039929025.1 Usitatibacter sp.
CCAACGTGAAGTCGGCCATCGCCGCCTCGCAGAGCGCCTTCGAAAACCTCGCCGCGATCAACAAGCAGATCTATGAGACCGTCGAGAAGACGGTCGAGCAGAGCATGGCGACCGCCCAGGCGGCTGCTAAGAAGCCCGCCTCGAAGCGCAAGTAAGCGTCATCCCGCGGCAAGTTGTGTCATCCCCGCGAAGGCGGGGATCCAGTGACTGGGCCCCCGCCTACGCGGGGGCGACAGCAAAGGCCTCCGGTGAGAACCGGGGGCCTTTCCTTTAGAATCTCCACCATGAAGATCATCGGCATCGCCGGCTACAGCGGCAGCGGCAAGACCACGCTGATCGAGAAGGTCATTCCGGTCCTGGTACGCGAGGGACTGCGGGTTTCTCTGGTCAAGCACGCCCACCACGAATTCGACGTGGACCAACCGGGCAAGGACTCCTACCGCCATCGCCACGCGGGCTGCACCGAGGTGCTGGTGAGCTCGTCGGAGCGCTGGGCGCTGATGCACGAGCTGCGCGGCGCTGCGGAGCCCTCCCTGAATGACCAGCTGAAGGTGCTGTCTGCCTGCGACCTGGTGATCGTCGAGGGCTACAAGAAAGAGCCGATCCCGAAGATCGAGGTCCATCGCCGTGCCGGGCACACGCCGCTCCTCTACCCGGACGATCCCCACGTAGTCGCGGTGGCCACCGACGAGGCGCTGGATACGAAGCTGCCGCAGATCGATCTCGCCGATCCCGCCGCGGTGGCGCGCTTCATCATCTCCCACCTCGGGCTCAACCGCGCTCGCCTGGTGCGCTAGGGTCCGCCCCGTGGTCACGCTGCTCTACTTCGCAGGATTGAGGGAATCGCTCGGCTGCTCGCGCGAGCAGGTTGCGCTCGGGCCGGTGCCGACCTCGACCGTCGCGAGCCTGGTCGAGTCTCTGCGCGCCCGCGACGATCGCTGGAATGCGGCGTTCTCGCCCGGCAAGCAATGGCGCGTCGCCGTCAACCAGCAGATGGCCGATCCTGCGACGCCTCTCAAGCCGGGCGACGAGGTGGCGTTCTTCCCACCGGTGACCGGGGGTTAGCGTGGCGCGCGTTCGGGTGCAGCCCGAGGACTTCGATGTCGGCCGCGAGCTGGAGGCGCTCACCCGCCATCGCACCGATGTCGGCGGCCTGGCGAGCTTCGTGGGCCTGGTGCGCGATTCCAACGACGGCTACGCCGTAAAGGGCATGACGCTCGAGCACTACCCCGGAATGACCGAGCGCGCCCTCGAGGACATCTGCGTCCAGGCAAGCGCCCGCTGGGATCTCATCGACATGGTCGTGATCCACCGCGTGGGGCCGCTCGTCCCCGGCGATCGCATCGTGATGGTGGGTGTGGCGAGCGGGCACCGTGGTGATGCATTCGCGGCGTGCGAGTTCATCATGGACTACCTGAAGACACGCGCGCCGTTCTGGAAGAAGGAATCGACGCCTTCGGGCGAGCGCTGGGTGGAGGCACGCGCGAGCGACGAGGTCGCCGAGCGTCGCTGGGGAGACGCGGCCGACGGCCCGGTCTAAACCAAGAGCAGAGCTGCGTCCCGTACCTCAGACTTCCCTGCCGTCGCGCAGGTGGCAGGCCGCGTAGTGCCCCGGAGCGACTTCCTTCATCGGCGGCACCTCGACGCGGCAGCGCGCCTCGGCGAGCGGGCAGCGCGTGTGGAACCGGCAGCCCGGCGGCGGGTTCACCGGGCTCGGCACGTCGCCCGCGAGGATGATCCGCTTGCGCGCGCTTTGCGGATCGGGCACCGGCACCGCCGATAGCAGGGCCACCGTGTAGGGATGCTGAGGGCGCGTGAAGAGCGCCTCGGTCTCGGCCAGCTCGACGATCCTGCCCAGGTACATCACCGCGACCCGGTGGCTGATGTGCTCGACCACCGCGAGATCGTGCGCGACGAAAAGGTAGGAGAGGCCGAACTCGTCCTGCAGCTTCATCAGCAGGTTGATCACCTGGGCCTGCACGGATACGTCCAGGGCCGACACGGGCTCGTCACAGACGATGAGTCTCGGCGTCGGCGCCAGGGCGCGGGCGATGCCCAGGCGCTGGCGCTGCCCGCCGGAGAACTCGTACGGATACTTCACCATCTGGTCGGCACGCAGCCCCACCTTGTCGAAGAGCGCCGCGACGCGCTCGCCGATTTCACGCTCCGAGGCGGATTCGAAGTTGCGGATCGGCTCGGAGACGATGTCCGCCGCGCGCATGCGCGGATTGAGAGAGGAATAAGGATCCTGGAATACCGCCTGCAGCTCGCGCCGGATAGGGCGCATGCGCGCGGGCGAGAGCGACTCGATGCGCTCGCCGCGCCAGGCGATCTCGCCGGAGGTGGGATCGACCAGCTTGAGGATCGCCTTCGCCGTCGAGGACTTGCCGCAGCCGCTCTCGCCGACCAGGCCAAGCGTTTCGCCCTCGGCGATCGCGAAACTCACCTCGTCGGCGGCATGCACCTGGCCGCCCACTCGCCCGAAGATCCCCTTGCGCACCGGATAGTGCACGGTGAGCTTGCGGACCTCGAGTAGAACGGCTTCGGGATTCGCGCTCATCCGGTGATGGCCGGCAGGCGATCGGCTTCCCAACAGGCGACGGTGTGGCCCACGGCCCTGGCTTCCAGCGGCGGCGCCTCGACCCGGCAGCGGTCGACGGCGTACGCGCAGCGCATCGCGAAGGCGCAGCCGGCGATCGGCTCGCGCAGCGACGGCACCATCCCGGGGATCTCGGCGAGCGGCTGGCGTGCCGCCTTCGCGGTCCCCAGGCGAGGAATCGACTTCATCAGGCCGCGCGTGTAGGGATGGCGCGGCCGCGCGAAGAGGTCGCTCACTGTCGCTTCCTCCACCTTGCGGCCGGCATACATCACCACCACGCGCTGCGCCATTTCGGCGACCACGCCCAGGTCGTGGGTGATGAGCATGATCGCCGCGCCCGTCTTCTCCTTCAGCGCGCGCATCAGGTCCAGGATCTGCGCCTGGATGGTGACGTCCAGCGCGGTGGTGGGCTCGTCGGCGATCAGCAGCTTCGGATCGCAGGCGAGCGCCATCGCGATCATGACGCGCTGGCGCATGCCACCCGACATCTGGTGCGGATATTCCGAGGCGCGCCGTGCGGGTTCGGGGATATTCACCAGGCGCAGCATTTCGACAGCGCGCTCCGTCGCCTCCGCGCGCGCGAGTCCGCGGTGCAGCACCAGCGCCTCGGCGATCTGGCGGCCCGTGGTGAGCACCGGGTTCAACGAGGTCATCGGCTCCTGGAAGATCATCGAGATCTCGTTGCCGCGCACGTTGCGCATCTCCCGCTCGGTGAGACCCAACAGGTCGCGGCCGTTGAATCGGATGGCGCCCGCCACGGTGCGGCCGGGCGGGGAGGCGATCAGGCGCAGGATGGAGAGTGAGGTGACGCTCTTGCCGCAGCCGGACTCGCCCACCAGCGCGAGCGTCTCGCCGGGCTGGATGGTGAACGACACCCCGTCGACCGCGCGCACCACGCCATCGCGCGTGAAGAAATGCGTCTTCAGGCCTTCGACTTCCAGCAACGGCGCGTCCGGCATCGCCACTACATCCGCCGCGCAAGGCGCGGGTCGAGCGCATCGCGCAGGCCGTCGCCCAGCAGGTTCACCGCCAGCACGGTGAGGGACAGGCAGATTCCGGGAAAGAGGATCAGATAGCCGGCGATCTGGAACATGCTGCGCGCCTCGGCCATGATGTTGCCCCAGCTCGGGATGTTGGGCGGCGTCCCCGCGCCGATGAAGGACAGGATCGCCTCGGTGATCATCGCCGAAGCACAGACGTAAGTCGCCTGCACCAGCAGCGGCGCCACGATGTTCGGCAGGATGTGGCGCCACAGGATGCGCGGCAGGCTGGTGCCGGCGGCGACCGCTGCCATGACATAGGGCTCGTCGCGCAGCGTGAGCACCAGGGCGCGCACCAGGCGCACCACGCGCGGCATCTCGGCCAGCGTGATGGCAATGATGACGTTCTGCATGCTCGCGCGCGTGAGCGCCATCAGCGCTATCGCGAGCAACACCGGGGGAATCGACATCAGCCCATCCATCACCCGCATCACGATCGCGTCCAGCCAGCGCACGAAACCGGTCGCAAGGCCGATGGCCAGTCCGATCAGCGTGCTCGCGAGCGCCACCGCGATGCCGATTGCAAGCGAAACGCGCGCGCCGTAGAGCACCCGGCTGTACACATCCCGCCCCATCATGTCCGAGCCGAACCAGAAGTCGGCTGAAGGCTGCTTCAAGCGCTTCACGGGTGCCACCGCCTGGGGATCGACCGTTCCCAGCCAGGGTGCCAACAGCGCGACGAGGATCATGATCAGCAGCACCAGGCCGCCCGCGATCGCAGTGGGATGGCGCCGCAGCGCATCGCGGAAATTGCGCCAGGTCGGCGAGACCGGTTTGGGAACATCGAGCGCGACGCAGGCCATGTCAATACCGAATGCGCGGGTCGAAGAACATGTAGCTCAGGTCCACGGCCAGGTTGATGAGCACGTAGGCCGCGGAAAAGATCAGCACCACGCCCTGGATGATCGGGTAGTCGCGGCGCAGGATCGCGTCCACCGTGAGCCGGCCGATCCCGGGAAGTGCAAATACGGTCTCGGTGACAATCGCCCCGCCGATCAGCAGCGCGATGCCGAAGCCGATGACCGTCGCGATGGGTACCGCGGCATTCTTGAGTGCGTGCCGAAGCAGCACCGCGGTGGGTGCCAAGCCCTTGGCCTGGGCGGTGCGCACATAGTCCTGCGCGAGCACGTCCAGCATGCTGGCTCGCGTCATGCGCGCGATGAGCGCGATGTAGACGGTGCCCAGCGCCGCGCTGGGCAAGATGAGATGCCTCGCCCATTCCCACAGCCCCTCGCGGATCGGGCGGTAACCCTGCACCGGCAGCCATTCGAGCTGGATCGAGAACACGATGATGAGAATGTAGGCGATCACAAATACCGGCACGGAAAACCCCGCCACCGAAAACGCCATCACCATGCGATCCACCCACGTTCCCGCACGCGCGGCGGCGACCACGCCCAGCGGCACGGCGACCAGCACCGCGATCACGAGCGTGCAGAGCGTGAGCGACAACGTGGGTTCGACCCGTTGCCCGATCAGCTGGGTCACCGGCAGGTTGGTGAAGATCGAGACGCCGAGGTCGCCATGCAGCAGGGCCCAGCCCCAGTTGCCGAAGCGCACCAGGAACGGCTCTTCCAGCCCGAGCTTCTCGCGAATGCGGCGGATGTCGTCGCTCGTGGCCGCGTCACCGGCGAGGATCGCTGCCGGATCGCCTGGCGTGAGGTAGAGCAGGAGGAAGACGACGAATGCGACCACCGCCATGACGACGATGGTCGCGAACAGCCGCCGGACTACATAGGCGAGCACTTATCGCGGAACAGGATCTGCAGCCCTACTTCTTCTCCACGTTCCAGAGCAGGTTGATCGGGGCGATGATGAGGCCCGTGATGTTCGAGCGATACGCCGTCGGCAGGATGAACTGGCCGGTCGGAATGATTGGCACGAATTCGAACGCGCGCTGTTGTACCGCGTCGGCGGCCTTCTTCGAATCCGCCGGAGTCTTCGCCTGGAACCAGGCTTCACGCAGCTCTTCCATCTTCGCGTCGGTGGGCCAGCCGAACCAGGCTTTCTCGCCGGTGCCGCGAATCGGGAAGTTGACCGCGGGATTGACCATGTCGGGCCCCACGAGCCAGGTGTGGAAGATCGACCAGCCGCCTTTCTCCACCGGCTCCTTCACCGCGCGGCGCGTGATGAGCGTGCCCCAGTCGCCCGCTTGGATCTCGGCGTTGATGCCGATCTTCTTCAGGTTCTCCAGCGTGAGCAGCGACTGCGAGTGCACGATGGGCTGGTCGGTGGCGTCGATGATCACCACCTTCTCGCCCTTGTAGCCCGATTCCGCCACCATCTGCTTCGCCTTCGCCAGGTCACGCTTGCCTTTCAGGGGCTCGTTGCCGACATCGGAGGCGAGCGGCGTGCCGCAGGTGAAGTAGGAATAGCAGGGCTTGCCGTTCTTGGGATCGCCGGCGATGCCGATCACGTAGTCGTTCTGGTCGACCGCGTACATGACGGCGCGGCGCAGCTTCTCGTTGTTG
>JBDSRZ010000185.1:0-39167 GCA_039929025.1 Usitatibacter sp.
GCGTCCTTTCCATGTACTGCGCCACACCCGGGTAGCGCGCGAAGTACTTGTCCATGTAGCTTTGCGCGGCGCTCCGCTCGATGTCCAGGTTCTGCGCGAGCCCGAAGGCGCTCATGCCGTAGATGAGCCCGAAATTGATCACCTTGGCGTAGCGGCGCTGCTCGCTGGTGACCTCTTCCAGCTGCGTGTCGAAGACTTCCGCCGCGGTGTGGCGGTGGACGTCCTCGCCGCGCGTGAAGGCCTCGAGCAGGCTCTCGTCGCCGGAGAGGTGCGCCATGATACGCAGCTCGATCTGGGAGTAGTCGGCGGAGACGATCTTCGATCCGGGCGGGGCGATGAATGCCTCGCGGATCCGGCGGCCCTCGGCGGTGCGCACCGGGATGTTCTGCAGGTTCGGATCGTTCGACGACAGCCGGCCGGTGACGGCGACGGCCTGCGCGTAGTTGGTGTGCACGCGCCCCGTCCTGGGATGCACCATGCGCGGCAGCTTGTCGGTGTAGGTGCTCTTCAGCTTCGCGACACCGCGGTGCTCGAGGAGCGTCGAGCAGAGCGGGTGGTCCTGGGCCAGCTTTTCCAGCACCTCTTCGTCCACGGAGGGGGCGCCCGACGGCGTCTTCTTCACGGGCTTGAGACCCAGCCGGTTGAAGAGGATGTCGGCCAGCTGCCTGGGCGAGCCGAGATTGAAGGGGCCGCCCGCGAGCTCATGGGCGCGGCGCTCCAGGTCCATCATCTTCTGGCCCAGCTCGTTGCCCTGGCGGTTCAACAGCTCCCCATCGATCAGCACGCCATTCCTCTCCATGGTGAGCAGGACGCCCGAGACCGGAATCTCGATGTCACTGTAGATGCGGTCGAGTTTCGCGTCGCGCTTCAGCCGGGGGAAGAGCGCCCCGTGGATCTGCAGAGTCACGTCCGCGTCCTCCGACGCATAGGCAGCGGCGCGCTCGATGTCCACCTGGTCGAAGGGGATCATCGAAGCGCCCTTGCCCGCGACGTCGGCGTACTGGATGAGGCCGCTCGCGCCGAGGAAGCGCGCGGCGAGCGCGTCCATGTCGTGGCGCTGGTGGCTCTCGAGAACATAGGACTGCAGCAGGGTGTCGTGCGCGAAGCCCCGTGGGATGAGGCCGTAGTTGCCGAACACCTGGCGATCGTACTTGGCGTTCTGCGCCACCTTGGCCTTCGCTGCATCCTCGAGCCAGGGCTTGAGGCGCGAGACAACCTGTTCCGTCGGCAGCTGCGCGGGCGCACCCGCGTAGCGATGCGTGAGCGGGATGTACGCGCCCTCGCCCGCCGCCGTGGAGACGGAGATTCCGACCAGCTCCGCGCGCATCGGATCAAGGCTCGTGGTCTCGGTGTCGATGCAGGCGATCGCCGCGTCCTCGAGCTTGCGCGCCCAGCGCTCGAGCGCCTCCTCGTCCATCACCGTCTCGTAATTGCGCGTCGCGACGAATGGCGTGATGTCGGGCACCTGGTCGATGCCGGCGTTGAGGATCGCGAAGTTGCGACCTTTCTTCTCCGCCACCCTCTCCCCCGCCCCTGTCCCAGGGGAGAGGGGCGAGTCTTGCGCCGAGCTCGCCCCTCCTTCGGGCGCGTCCTCCTTGTTGATCAGGCTGTCGCGCAGCGTCCTGAAGCCGAAGCGCGTGAAGAGCTCGACCAGCTTGGTGTCGTCGCTGCCCAGGTCCCGGAGCGACTCCATCTCGAAGGGCAGCGCCACGTCGGTCTTGACCGTGAGGAGGGCCCGGCCCGTGGGCAGCCAGTCCTTCACGCGCCGCAGGTTCTCGCCCACCACGCCCTTCACCTCGTCGGCGTGCGCGATCACGCCCTCCAGCGAGCCGTACTGCTCGATCAGCTTGCAGGCGGTCTTCGGTCCGACCTTGTCGACGCCAGGAACGTTGTCCACCGCGTCGCCCATGAGCGCCAGGTAGTCGATGATGCGATCAGGCGGCACGCCGAACTTGCCCTTCACGCCATCGCGATCGAGGCGGTCGCCGGACATGGTGTTCACCCACAGCACGCGGTCGTTCACCAGTTGCGTCAAGTCCTTGTCGCCGGTGGAGATGACCGAATCCCAGCCCTGCGCCTCGGCGCGACGCACCAGGGTGCCGATCACGTCGTCGGCCTCGACGCCGTCCACCACCACCACCGGCCAGCCGAGCGCGCGAATGGTCTCGATCATCGGCTCGATCTGCACCGCGAGGGGCTCGGGCATCGCCTGGCGGGTCGCCTTGTATTCGGGATAGATGTCGTCGCGGAACGTCTTGCCCTTCGGATCTAGGACCGCGGCGATATAATCGGAGGGAAAATCCTGCTTGAGCTTTCTCAGCATGTTGACCACGCCGAGGATCGCGCCGGTCGGCTCGCCCGACGGGCTGCGGAACTCCGGAAGCGCATGGAACGCGCGGTAGAAGTAGCTCGGCGCGTCGACAAGCAGGAGGCGTTTCTTCGTGTCGTCCATTCTTTCCGGCAGGATCCCCATGGCCATCACCGCACCCAAGGTCCCGAAACCCTCGGATCCCCAGCTCGTCCGGCGCTCGCAGCACTCGGCGCGCGAGTCCTGGAGGATGTTCGAAATTATCTCAGAGTTCGTGCTCGCGACCGAAAGGCTGCAGAGCATCCAACCGGCAGTGGCGATCTTCGGCAGCGCGCGCATCACGCCCGAGCACCCCTACTACCGGCTGACGGAGGATATCGGGCGGCGCCTGTCGGACGCCGGCTTCTCCGTGATCTCCGGCGGCGGGCCGGGAATCATGGAGGCCGCCAACAAGGGTGCTTTCGCGGGAAAGAGCCCGAGCGTGGGCCTCAATATCCAGCTCGCCCACGAACAGGGCGCCAACGCCTACCAGGACGTGTCCCACACCTTCCAGCATTTCTTCGCGCGCAAGGTGATGTTCGTGAAGCAGTCGTGCGCCTTCGTGATGATGCCCGGCGGCTTCGGCACGCTGGACGAGCTGATGGAGGTCCTCACCCTGGTGCAGACCGGCAAGATCCGCCGGGTGCCGATCATCCTGATGAATTCGTCCTACTGGAAGGGTCTTATCGACTGGATGAACACCCAGCTCGTCTCCGACAAGATGATCGGAATCGACGACCCGAAGCTGATGCAGCTCATCGACGATCCGGCCGCGGTGGTCGATGCGATCTTCGATCATTACCACATGCGTGGATTCGAGCCTTCCCCGGCCGAACGCGAGGCGGAATTGGCGCTCTAACTGCTACACTTCGCCTCCCGATCGAGACCCCAATGAAAATCATCTTCGCCGCGCTGCTGTCGGTCCTCGCAATGGACGCCATCGCGCAGTCGGCCGCACGCACCCGCCCTCCCGGCACCGCTCCCCTGGACGAAGCTCCGCCGCCTCCGGCGATGGTCGAATCCGATCCCGCCCTCGAGCCGCAGGTCTCCACCCGCAAGGATGGCGAGCAGACGGTCCAGGAATACCGCGTGCGCGGCAAGCTCTACATGCAGCGCGTGACGCCGAAGAGCGGCCGCCCCTACATCCTCATGGACCACAAGGGCGACGGCACCTTCACCAGGCAGGACAACACGCTCGACAACGGCGTGCGCGTGCCCCAATGGGTCATCCTGGAATTCTGACCACCCCCTAGGACTGCATGTCGGTATTCACCCCGGTTTCGGAAGCACAGGCGCGCGCGCTCCTCGAGCACTACACCCTGGGCGAGCTGGAATCGCTCGAAGGCATCGCCCAGGGAGTCGAGAACACCAACTACTTCCTCACCACCACGACCGGCAAATACGTGCTCACGCTCTTCGAGCACATCCCGCGCGCGGACCTGCCCTTCTACGTGGGGCTGATGGACCACCTTGCGCACCGCGACATCGTCTGCCCCGCGCCGCTGCGTCGCGACGACGGCGAGCTTCTCTGCGAAGTCGCCGGCAAGCCCGCGGTGCTGGTGACGCGGCTGCCCGGCGCGCCGATTACACAGTCCACCGAGGACGATTGCCGCGCGGCCGGCCGCATCCTGGGCGACCTCCACGTGGCGGGCGTCGACTATGACGCCTCGCTCGACAACGCGCGCGGCCGCCGGTGGCGCGAGGGCTTCGCCGCCAAGGTCGCGGGCAAGCTTCCGCGCGCCGACAACGAACTGATCGAAAGCGAGAACCGCTACCAGGCGATGCACGACGATGCCGTGCTGCCGCAGGGCGTGATCCACGGCGACTACTTCCAGGACAACGTGCTCTGGGACGACGAGGGCGCGGGCGGCGTGATCGATTTCTACTTTGCCTGCGACGACGCGCTGGCCTACGACATCGCCGTCGCGGTCAACGACTGGTGCGTGAATTCCGACGCGACGCTGGACCATGAGCGTGCGCGCGCATTCCTCGCGGGTTATGAAGTGCACCGGCCGCTCGAGGCCGGCGAGCGCAGCCTCTGGCCGGTGTTGCTGCGGCGCGCGGCGCTGCGCACCTGGCTGGGGCGGCTCGGATACAACCACTTCCCGCGCGACGCCCACATGACGATCGACAAGGACCACGGTTTCTCGCGCCGGCTGCTCGAGCACCACATCGCCCACGCACGCGAGCTGCAGGACACGCTCGAGTAATGGACGCGACGATCCGCGTGGCCGAAGTGCCCGCCGGCCGCGGCTTCGCCTGGCTTGCCGAGGCGTTCGGGCTATTCCGCAGGAAGCCCGCCGCATGGCTGGCGCTCTGCCTGGGCTGGATCGTGATCACCTTCGCGCTGATCCTCATGCCCTTCATCGGCGGGGTGCTCGCGAATTTCCTGCAGCCGGCCTTCTTCGCGAGCTTCGCGATCGCCGCCTACCGCCAGTCGCAGGGCGAGGCAATCGGGATGGGCGACCTCTTCGCCGGATTCAGGCGCAACCTGCGCGCGCTGGTGAACCTGGGCGCGCTGCTGCTGTTGGTCGAGATCTCGATCTTCGCGTTGATGGCATTGCTCGGCCTGCCGATGTCGGGCGCCGATGGCGGTTCGTTCACCGTGAGCGAGTACCTGGAGCTCCTCAAGGGCAAGGAGTGGATCCTCGCGCTCGGCGTCCTGCTCACCGTCGTGGTGAAGGCCGCGGTCTGGTTCGCGCCGCCGCTCATCGCGTTCCACGGCATGAGCACCCTGCACGCCATCCGCTGGAGCACCTATGCCGCCCTCGCCAACTTGGGCGCGATGTGCCTCTACGGCGTCGCCCTCTTCGCCATCTTCTTCGTCGGCCTGATCCCATGGGGCATCGGCCTGCTGGTGGTGATCCCGTTGATGGTGATCAGCACGTATATCGGGTACCGCGAGGTGTTCGAGTCCACCGAAGTCGCCGCCGCCGGCGACGGCAAGGCGGGCCCCGCGGCTTCCTGAGCGACCGCTGGCTAGCTGTCAGGCCGGGGTCAACCTGGCGTACTGCAGGGCGAGCCACTTGGTGCCCTCGGCCCTGAAACGCACCTGCACGCGGGCATCGAGGCCGCGGCCCTCGAAGTTCAGCACCACGCCCTCGCCGAATTTCGCGTGCATCACGTTCTGCCCGATGGCGAAGGGAATCTCGTCGGGGCGCTTCTTCTCGAAGTCCGCGCGGACGGGCGGTGTGGGATAGCGGTTGGGATCGGCCGCCGGCGCGCGCCCACCGCCCGAGCCCCACGCGCCGCCACCCGTGCCACGCCCCCATCCGCCACGGCCGAAGGATCCCTGGCCGCGATTCTCGAATTGCTTCTCCGGGAGCACGATCCACTTGCACAGCTGCGGCGGGATCTCCTCGACGAAGCGCGACACGATGCCGTAGCGCGGTTGGCCATGCAGCATGCGGCTGCCCGCGTAGGAGATGTACAAGCGCTGCCGCGCGCGCGTGATCGCGACGTACATGAGACGCCGTTCCTCCTCGATGCCGCCGTCCTCGAGCATGCTGTTCTCGTGCGGAAAGAGGCCTTCCTCGAGCCCGGAGATGAAGACGCCGGAGAATTCGAGGCCCTTCGCGGAGTGCACCGTCATCAGCTGCAGCGCATCCTGGCCCGCGGACGCCTCGCGCTCGCCGGCTTCGAGGCTTGCATGCGACAGGAACGCGGCGAGCAGCTGCTGCTCCGAGGTGCCCACCGCGGCAACGTCCTCCTGCGCTTCCCCGGCGGGCTCGAGGCCGTGCTCGTAATCCTCCGCGAAGAGCGTCGCCGCGTTGATCAGCTCGTTCAGGTTCGCGAGGCGGTCCTGCCCATCCTTCTCCGCTCCGTAGTGCTCCTTGAGACGGCTCCGCTCGAGGATCTCCTCGATCAGCTCCGGCAGGCTGAGCGTCTCGGCGGACTTGCGGATCGCGTCGATCACATGCACGAACTGCGCGATGGCCGTACCGCTGCGCCCGCCGACGACACCCTGCCGTGCGATGTGCATGAAGCTGCCCATGCCGGCCTCGGCCGCCTCCTGGATCTGCTCGATCGAGCGCGCACCGATGCCGCGCGGCGGAAAGTTCACCACGCGCGAGAACGCGGTGTCGTCGTCCGCATTCGCGGCGAGCCGCAGGTACGCCATCGCGTGCTTCACTTCCTGGCGCTCGAAGAAGCGCAGTCCGCCGTAGACCTTGTAGGCGATGCCGGCGCGGAAGAGCGAGTGCTCGAGGATGCGCGACTGCGCGTTGGAGCGGTAGAGCAGCGCCATGTCGGAGAGATTCATGCCTTCGCGATGCAGCTGCTTCACCTCGTCGACGATGAAGCGCGCCTCCTCGTCGTCGTTGGCGGCGGCGTAGACGCGCAGCTGCTCGCCCTTGCCCGCGGAGGTCCACAGGTTCTTGCCGAGGCGCGCCTTGTTCTGCGCGATGATCGAGTTGGCGGCGTCGAGGATGTTGCCGTGGGAGCGGTAGTTCTGCTCCAGCTTCACCACCTGGTCGACGGCGAAGTCGCGCACGAACTCGTTCATGTTGCCGACTTCAGCTCCGCGGAAGCGGTAGATCGAGTTATGGGTGACGAGGCCGGCAGCGACATAGTTGTGGGTCGGGAACACGTCGAGATCGAAGACCTTGCGTCCCTCGGCTGCCAGCCGAGTGACCGTGGCGACGATCTCGAGCGAGCCATCGGCCGCGATCATCGCCATGCCGGGCTTCACCGAGCCGGCGCGGATGAAGGGAAGCGACTTCCCGTGCAGGTTCGCCCGCTGCACGATCCGTCCATCGAGGACCGCGCACGCCTTTTCCGCAAGCTCCATCACCTCACCGTAGTCCTTCCTTGCGGTCTCGAAGCGCCAGCTGCCAGACCCCTTCTTGGCGGGACGCACGCTGAAGCCGGCGGCGGCGAGCGCCTCACGGCGCGCTGGGTCGTTGCCCATGGCGCATACCCGGTGCATGGGACTCGCGCCCCGCCGATCACCACAAAGCGTTACGACGACGTTGTGGCGGTTGGAGTCGCGCGACATTGCGACGTGATGAGGATCGTCGTGCCGCAGCCCGCGATCGGCGAGGAGGCGATAGGCGCCGGCTGCCGTATCGATTTCACGATAGAGGCGTGAGATATAGGCCGCATCGTGAACCAGGCCCTTGACGGACCCGCCCACCCGGGGAACGAATGGCAGGGTGGGGATCGCGTACTTGAGGGAGAGGGATATCTCCTCGTAGCGCGCTTCGTTCTCGTTCACGTGCGTTCCGACGATCCAGGTGGCATCGGCGTGCTCCTGCACTGAACGCAGCTTGAATCCCACCGTGGGCTTGGCCTGCCCTTTCGTATAGACGCAGGACGTTCCGAGGCGATAGCCCACGCCCTTCTTGTGCATCAAATAGGTGAAGTAGGTCTGCGGTGTTTCCCCAAGCAGATAGCCCGCGAAATGGGTGTGCTCAGGCGTGCTGACCAGGCGCTTGCCGCCCACGGTCACGATCTCGATCAGCTCACCACGGGCGTGGCTGGAATGGGTGTCGACCACGGTAGCCGGCCGAAAATCCCCGGAGCCAAAGCAGGAGAGCACGCGGTCGCCGCGCCTCACGGCCTCGATCGGCTTGAGCGCGCCGTCCGCCATCGTCACTTGCGTTCCGGCCGGCAAGCACTGGTCGTCGTCTCCGACAGCGAACACGCAACCGTTCGAGCCCGCGAGCATCTTGATCCACTTGTACTGCAGCTTGTTGGTGTCCTGGAACTCGTCCACCAGGATGTAGCGGAAGCGGTTCTGGTAATGCTGCAGCAGGTCCAGGTTGCGCGCGAGCGTCTCGAAGGTGCGCAGCAGCAGCTCGGCGAAATCGACCACGCCCTCGCGATTGCATTGCGCGTCGTAGTCGGCGTAGAACGCGACCATGCGGCGCGTGAACGCGTCGCCCGCTTCGACGGCGTTGGCGCGCAACCCCGCTTCCTTGCAGTTGTTGATGAAGTTCTGCAGCTGGCGCGGCGGATACTTCTCCTCGTCCAGCGCCTGCGCCTTGGCGAGCCGCTTGATGAGCGATTGCTGGTCGCCGGAATCGAGGATCTGGAAGAGCTGCGGCAGGTCGGCATCGCGGTGGTGCGTGCGCAACAGCCGGTTGCACAGGCCGTGGAACGTGCCCACCCACATGCCGCGCGTGTTGATCGGCAGCATCGCCGACAGCCGGGTGAGCATTTCCCGCGCCGCCTTGTTGGTGAAGGTCACCGCCAGGATCCCGGCCGGGCTCACCTCCCCGGACTGGATCAGGTGGGCGATGCGGGTGGTGAGGACTCGCGTCTTGCCGCTGCCGGCGCCGGCCAGGATGAGGGCGCTCTGGCGCGGCAGTGTGACGGCACGGTGCTGCTCGGGATTGAGGTTCAGGAGATACGAGGACATCTGCTTCAAATGGAAACGTGAGGCTCCATTTTCCACGATTACGGAAGCCGCACGCGACGGAAATTCCCTTCGAAGGAAATTATGATCCCGGCCGCTATCGAACCTGCCGGGAGTGTCGCAGGCCGATCGCCAACACCATCAGCGCGAGAAGCCCCAACGCCCATTCGGAGAGAGTCGGAACCGCCGCGGCGGGAGTCGCGACCGCCGCCAGCGAGGTAAGTGTCACATCGTTGCCGGTGCCCCCAACGTACGAGACACGCAACGGCACGCCGTTGTGCGTTACCGTCGCGCCCTCTGGCAAACCCGCGAACGTGCCGGTGACGGAATCCGCGGCCTCGTTGGTGATGATCGTGAAGACATCGCCCGGCTGCGGAACATAGGACCTCGACAGGGACAGTGTCGCCCCGGTCAGGACCACCGTGCCGCTCACGTCGACGGTGCTGTATTGCGTTCCCGGCGCGCGGCCGTTGATGGTGACCATGATAGTTGCGCTCGGGGAAACGGTGAAATCTCCGGTGCCGAAGGCCCCGGCAGAACTGCTGCCTGGACCCGGGTTGAAGACGCCGAAGGCCTCAATGAATACCGCGCCCGCAACGAGGCCACTGCCCGCCAGCAAGCCGGATGCACTGACCATGACCGGTCCGGGCATCGACGCCCCGGCGAACCCAACCACCTGACCGGCGCCAACCGTGAGCCCGCGCGTGAAGGTGCTGGTCCCTGCGAGCGTCGAGAAACCCGGGCCCCCGGCAACGGTGAGCGGTCCCGTGCCACTGAATCCACCTGAAAGCGTGAGACGGGAGAAATTCGTGATCACCATGGGCCCCGTGAGGACGATCGGGTTCCCGTAAATGGTTTGCGCTGCGACATTGAAAGGCGCGATCAGTTGCGGATTCGCCCCGGCGAACGTGATGGCCTGACCGCTGAAGGTTGTGGAACCGATCGCGCTGCTGATGCGGTTGATCGTCCAGGGCGCATCGACGATCGGCGACGTCCGCGGGTTCGGAAAAGGGAAATCGACGACGGCGCAAAAAAAAAAGAGGGCGCCTTGAAGGCGCCCTTCAACTGTCTGCCCCAACTGCTGAGTCTCGCCGTGCGGGCGGGACGTGGGTAAAGACCGGCGGACCCCGGCTAAAGTTCCGCGCCTAGGGTCCGCCCTTCACGTGCGGCAAGGTGACGCCCCGGATGCCGCGCAGGTTGCCCATGAGCGACCGGGCGTCGGCTTCGCTCGCCAGCCCCGGAACCTGGACGGCGAACTTGTCCTCGGCGCTGGTTACCTCCGAAGGATAGCCGCGAGCGCGCACTATCCGGTTGAAGGCGAGCGCCTTGTCGCGGTCAGCGAAGGCGGCCGCCACCACCCGCCACTTGCCGCCGGCGCGCGCCGCGGCGCCATCCCTGGCAATCTCGGTTTCGGCACTCCATGTCTCGAGTTGCTTTGGATCCACCTTGGCCACTTCGGGATTGCCGCCGCGCGGACGCTGGTAGAAATCCAGCGGCTGGTCGAGGGTCACGGTGGGGTGGCCGTCGCTGCCGACCGCTATGCGGCCCTCGATCAGGCAGACGAGGTCGCGCTCGTCGGTGGATTTGCCCCAGAGGTCGGTGCCGCGGATGCCGATGGTCACGTTCTTCACCTTGATCGCGATGTCGCGCTTGCGTACTTGCTGGCTGGTGAAGCGGAAGGCGCCGGCGAGCACCGAAAGTGCCGCGCGAAACGTGCCGCCGCCGTTGTCGACCCGTTCGACGACGAACTGCGCGTTCTCACCCAGCTTCACCGCGCTGCCCTCGGATAGCCGCAGCTGCACGCGCGCATTGTGGCCGGTGCGCACGCCATCGCTCGCCTGGAGCGTCGTTCCCGGCACCAGCGGAACCAGTCGCCCGCCGCGCTCCAGCCACGCCGGGTACTGCACCGCATCCACCGTTGCCGTCTGCGCCCCTGCGCCCGGCGCCCAGAGCGCCGCCGCGAGCATCCATGCTGCCGTTGCCTTCTTCATGAAGCTTGCCTCCAGTACGGCCAATCTACGCGCGCGCCCCTGGGTTGGATGCGCAAACCGAAAATGCCCGGAACTGCGCGTGAAATCAAGAGTTTGCCGGATGCCGCCTGATATAATTTTGGGTTCCATGGAATCCCAATACCATCCGCAGGCGATCGAGCCCGCCGTCCAGAAGGAATGGGCAGCGACCAACGCCTTCCGCGCGCCCGACGCCTCCCCCAAGCCCAAGTACTACTGCGTCTCGATGCTGCCCTACCCCTCGGGGAAGCTGCACATGGGGCACGTGCGCAACTACACCATCAACGACGTGCTCTACCACTTCATGCGCATGAAAGGCTGGAACGTGCTCATGCCGATGGGCTGGGACGCGTTCGGCCTTCCCGCGGAGAACGCCGCGATGGCGAACGGCGTGCCGCCCGCGAAGTGGACCTGGGACAACATCGCCTACATGAAGAAGCAGTGCCAGTCGATGGGCTGGGCGATCGACTGGACGCGCGAGCTGGCGACCTGCTCGCCCGACTACTACCGCTGGAACCAGTGGTTCTTCCTGCGCCTGTGGGAGAAAGGCCTCGTCTACAAGAAGACCGGCGTGGTGAACTGGGACCCCGTCGACATGACCGTGCTCGCCAACGAGCAGGTGATCGACGGGCGCGGCTGGCGCACGGGGGCGCTGGTCGAAAAGCGCGAGATCCCGACGTGGAACCTGCGGATCACGCAATACGCCGACGAATTGCTCGATTCCCTCGACGGCCTCGGCTGGCCCGAGCAGGTGAAGCAGATGCAGCGCAACTGGATCGGCCGCAGCTCCGGCGTGGAGTTCGTCCTGCCCTACGCGCCCGAGACGGCGATGCGCATGGGCGATGGCAGGGCGGGCTTGAAAGTGTTCACCACGCGCGCCGACACGATCATGGGGATCACGTTCGCGGCGGTCGCGGCCGAGCACGCGCTCGCGGCCGAAGCGGCGAAGGGCAACGGCGACGTCGCGGCCTTCATCGAGGAGTGCAGGCAGGGCGGCGTGCAGGAGGCCGAGCTCGCCACCCTGGAGAAGAAGGGCGTGCCCACCGGGCTCTTCGTGCTGCATCCGGTCAGCGGCGACAAGGTCGAGGTCTGGGTCGGCAACTACGTGCTGATGGGCTACGGCGAGGGCGCGGTGATGGCGGTGCCGGGCCACGACGAGCGCGACTTCGCCTTCGCGAAGAAATACTGCCTGCCGATCAAGCCGGTCGTCGACGTGGACATCCCGTACTCGACCGACGAGTGGAAGCCGGCGTACGCGCAATACGGCCGCAACGTGAATTCCGGCAACAAGTTCGCCGCGCTGGATGGCAGCGACTACGCACAGGCCGTGGACAAGGTCGTCGCCTTCCTCGAAAAAGCCGGCATCGAAGCTCGCAGGCGCGTGACCTACCGCCTGCGCGACTGGGGCATCTCGCGCCAGCGCTACTGGGGAACGCCCATCCCGATCATCCAGTGCACGAAGTGCGGCGACGTGGGCGTGCCCGACGCCCAGCTTCCCGTGGTCCTGCCCGAGAACCTCGTTCCCGACGGCTCCGGCAATCCGCTCGCGAAGACGCCCACCTTCTTCGAGGTGAAATGCCCGAAGTGCGGCGGGCAAGCGCGGCGCGAGACCGACACGATGGACGTCTTCATCGATTCGTCGTGGTACTACATGCGCTACGCGTGCCCGGGGGCGAAGGCGATGGTCGACGAGCGAGCGCAGTACTGGCTGCCGCTCGACATCTACATCGGCGGCATCGAGCACGCGATCCTGCACCTGCTCTATGCGCGTTTCTGGACCAAGGCGATGCGCGACCTGGGGTTGATCAAGGTGGACGAGCCGTTCGCGAACCTCCTCACCCAGGGCATGGTGCTGAACCACATCTACTCGCGCCGCAACGCGAAGGGCGGTATCGAGTATTTCGCCCCCGACGAGGTGGAGGTCGCCCACGATGAGGAAGGCAAGGTCACCGGCGCCCGGCTCAAGTCCGACGGCAGCGCCATCGATTACGAGGGCATCGGCACGATGTCCAAGTCGAAGCGCAACGGCGTCGATCCCCAGGAGATGATCGACCGCTACGGCGCGGACACCGCCCGCTTCTACGTGATGCAGGCGAATCCCCCGACCGACACGGTGCTCTGGTCCGACGAGAGCGTCGAAGGCTCGTTCAAGTTCCTGCGCCGCCTGTGGACCATGGTGCACGCGCATGTGGAAGCGGGCGCGGTCGAAAACCGGGGTCAGACCCCAAGCGCGGAAGACCGGGGTCTGACCCCGGAGCTCAAGGAGCTGCGCTTCAAGCTGCACAAGACGATCGCGAAGGTCGACGACGACTATGGCCGGCGCCTGCAGTTCAACACCGCGATCGCCGCGGTGCGCGAGCTGCTGAACCTCTACGGCGACGTGAAGGACGCGAGCCCGGTGGCGCGGGCGGTGGCGCAGGAAGTCCTCGAGGACGCGGTCCTGTTGCTCGCACCGATCGTGCCGCACATCTGCACCGCGCTCTGGGCGGAGCTGCGCCCGGGCACCCGGCTCATCGACCAGCCATGGCCCGCCGTGGACGCCAACGCGCTGGTGCAGGACACCATCGAGCTGGTGGTGCAGGTGAACGGCAAGTTGCGCGGCCACATTCGCGTCGCCCCCTCGGCGAGCCGCGAGGTGATCGAGGCGGCCGCCCTCAAGGACGAGACGGTGCTGAAATTCCTCAAGGGAGCGAAGCCGAAAAAGATCGTCGTGGTCCCGGGGCGGCTGGTGAATGTCGTTGCCTAGGTTCGCCCTCGCGCTTGCCGCGCTTGTCCTCGGCGCCTGCGGCTTCCAGCTGCGCGGCGACCCCGCGGTCGGCATCAAGGCGCTGCATCTTTCGACCGTTCCCGGCTCGGGCATCTATGTCGAACTGCGCCGCGCGCTCTCCAGCGGCGCCACGAAGCTCGTACCCAGCCCGACCGCCGCGCAGGCGCACCTGCGCATCCTGAGCGAGGCCCGGGAGAAGAACGTCTATACCATCACCGGCACCGGCCGCGTGTACGAGTTCCAGCTGCGCCTGGTCGTGCGCTACGACCTGGTGGTGCCGGGCCGCGAGCTGCCCCTCATCGTCCCCACGGAGTCCGAAGCGCGGCGCGTGATCACCTACAGCGAGACGGCGCCGATCGCAAAGGAGGCGGAGGAGCAGCTGCTCTACAAGGACATGCAAGTGGAGCTCGCGGGGCGCATCCTGCGGCAGATCGCGCTCGCGCAGCGCGACCTCTGATGAAGATCGGCGCGCGCCAGCTAGAGGGGCATCTCAGGAAGGGCGTGGCACCCCTCTATGCGGTGCATGGCGCTGAAACGCTGCTCGCCCTCGAGGCGGCCGATCGCATCCGCGCGGCCGCGCGCAAGGACGGCTGCTCGGAGCGCGAGATCTTCTTCGCGGAGCCCGGCGTCGACTGGAACCGCTTCGGTGCGAGCGCCGCCAACATGTCGCTCTTCGCCTCGCGCCGCCTGGTGGAGCTGCGCATTCCCACCGGCAAGCCGGGCGCGGAAGGCGGCCGCGCCATCGAGGCGTGGTGCGCGCGCCTGCCCGACGACGCCGTGACCCTGGTGATGCTGCCCGCGCTCGAGTGGCAGCAGATGAAGAGCAAATGGTTCGAGGCGCTCGACGACGCCGGAATCGTGGTCGAGGCCAAGGCGGTCACCCGCGACGAATTGCCCGACTGGCTCGCCAAGCGCCTGGAGGCCCAGGGGCAGCGGGCCTGCGTGGAGACGCTTGAATGGCTGGCGGACCGGGTCGAGGGCAACCTGCTCGCGGCGAAGCAGGAGGTCGAGAAGCTGGCGCTGCTGCTGCCGCAGGGCGAAATCACGCTCGCCGCGATCCGCGACACCGTGACCGACGTCGCGCGCTTCGATCGCGATGTCCTGATCGACGCGATCCACGAGGCCGACGCGCAGCGCATCGTGCGCGCCGCGGCGTCGCTCGAGGCCGGCGGCGAGCCGCTGCCGCTCCTCCTCTGGACCCTGTGCGAGGAGTTGCGCACGCTCATGACGGTTGCCGGCGGTCAGCGCCCGCGCCGCTTCCTGCAGCCTGAGCGCATGGCCGCGCTGCAGAAGACCGCGAAGCGCCACGACGACGCGTCCTTCGACCGCCTGCTCGCGCTCGCGCACCGCATCGATCTGCGCGCCAAGGGAGTCGAGCCGGGCAACCCGTGGAATTCCGTGGTCGAGATGTCGCTCGGCCTCGCCGGCAAAATGGTGCTGGCGGATGTGGCAGCATAGACTTTCGCACTGATGGATTCCATGCCCGACGATCTCGCAGCATCCGCAAACCTGCACACCGTGATGCTCGCGATGGGCGTGCGCGCGCGGGCCGCGGCGCGCCTCATCGCGAACGCGCCGACCGCCGCGAAGAACCGCGCCATCCTGGGCGCCGCCGACGCGCTCGTGGCCCGCGAGAAGACCCTCCTCGCGGCCAACGCCACGGACGTGAAGGGCGCCCGCGCCGAGGGCCGGGACGACGCCTTCATCGACCGCCTCACGCTCACCGCCAAGGCGGTGGAGGCGATGGCCGAGGGGTTGCGCGAGGTCGCGAAGCTTCCCGACCCGGTGGGCGAGGTGACCGCCCTCGCCTACCGGCCTTCCGGCATCCAGGTGGGGCGCATGCGCGTGCCTCTCGGGGTGATCGGAATCATCTACGAGTCGCGCCCCAGCGTGACCGCGGAAGCGGGCGCCCTCTGCCTCAAATCGGGCAATGCAAGCATCCTGCGCGGTGGCAGCGAGTCGATGCAGTCCAACCAGGCGATCGCCGCATGCCTCGCGCTCGGGCTCAAGGGCGCAGGCCTGCCGGAGGACGCGGTGCAGCTCGTGGCCACCCTGGACCGCGCGGCCGTGGACGAGATGGTGATGATGGAACATCACATCGACGCGATCGTGCCGCGCGGCGGCAAGGGCCTCATCGAGCGGGTCGCCGGGCAGGCGCGCGTCCCGGTGATCAAGCACCTCGACGGCATCTGCCACGTCTACATCGACGACCGCGCCGATATCGCCAAGGCCGTGGCTATCGCCGACAACGCCAAGACCCAGCGCTACGGCACCTGCAACACCATGGAGACACTGCTCGTCGCGCAGCCGATCGCCCCCAGGGTGCTGCCCGAGATCGGCAAGGTCTACGCGCAAAAGGGTGTGGAGATGCGCTGCTGCCCCGAGTCGCGCGCGATCCTCGAGAAGGCCGGCATCGCCGACGTGCGCGCGGCGGTGGACGATGACTTCCGCACCGAGTGGCTGGCGCCGGTGGTCTCGATCGCCACCGTTCCCGGCCTCGATGAAGCGATCGCGCACATCGCCGAATACGGCTCGCAGCACACCGACGCCATCGTGACCGACGACTGGGCGCGCGCGCAGCGGTTCCTCCGCGAGGTCGATTCGAGCTCGGTGATGGTGAACGCCTCCACCCGCTTCGCCGACGGCCACGAGTACGGACTGGGCGCCGAGATCGGGATCTCCACCAACAAGTTGCACGCACGCGGGCCGGTCGGGCTCGAGGGCCTTACCTCCCAGAAATGGATCGTGCTCGGCGACGGGCACGTGCGCGGCTGACTTGGCAGACACTTCGCCGCCCGGCCCCATAGGCCTCTTCGGAGGCACCTTCGACCCGATCCATTTCGGGCACCTGCGGCTCGCCACCGAGCTCGCGGAGGCCTTCCACCTGGAGAAAGTGATCTTCCTTCCGGCGGGGCTGCCATACCATCGCGGCCGCTCCGCGCATGCCTCGAGCGAGCAGCGCCTCTCGATGCTGAAGCTCGCCACCGCCCGCGACGCGCGCTTCGACGTCGACGACCGCGAGCTCCGGCGCGACGGCAACACCTACACCTACGACACCCTGGCGGAAATCCGCACGGAGCGCGGCCCGGAGGCCCAGCTCGTCTTCCTCACCGGCTCCGACGCCTTCTCCACGATCGAGACCTGGAACCGCTGGACCGAGCTCTTCGACCTGGCCCACTTCGCGGTCGCGATCCGCGCCAACGACGAGAAATGGTTCTCCAAGGGGCCGGGCGCCTTTCCCACCGCGGCCTGGCCGCGGATCACACTCAATATCCGCGAGCTGCTCGGTTCGCCGGCGGGCAAGATCATGACCTACTCCATGACCCCGATCGCGATTTCCTCGACCGCCATCAGAACTCTGGCCGGGGAAGGGGCGTCAATCCGGTATCTCACACCGGATCCCGTGGTCGAGTACGTGCGTTCCCACAATCTCTATACCACCCACGCGAACGCGCCTCAGGCCGCCGACAACGCCTCATGAATGCCCCGATTTCGCGAAACCTTATCCCACGTTCGCTCTGTATGCCTTCAGGGAGAGTGTCATCATGAAGACACCCACGACCCTTGCCAAGAAGAAGCTCGTCATCGCCGCGCTGGAGGACATCAAGGCGCACGACATCGTCGCCATCGACGTCCGCAAGGTGACCGC
The DNA here is from genome assembly GCA_039929025.1 of Usitatibacter sp. Classification (GTDB taxonomy): domain Bacteria; phylum Pseudomonadota; class Gammaproteobacteria; order Burkholderiales; family Usitatibacteraceae; genus Usitatibacter. Next base: position 17,131 of record JBDSRZ010000185.1, read on the forward strand.
GATCTTCGACTGGATCGTGGTGGCGAGCGCCGACTCCGGCCGCCAGACCAGGTCGCTCTCCCGCCACGTGCGCGACAAGCTGAAGGAGTCGGGCTCCGCCATCGTCGGCACCGAAGGCGAGGAGTCGGGCGAGTGGGTACTGGTGGACGCGGGCGACGTTGTCGTCCACGTGATGCAGCCGGCGGTGCGCCAGTACTACAACCTCGAGGAGCTCTGGGGCGATGGCAAGTTCGAGAGGGTAGTGAACTCGACCGCGCCGGTTCCGGCCAAGCCGCCGCGCGCGCGCCGCGCCACGCCCAAGGCCGCGCGCGCCACCGGCGCCGCCCCCGCACCGAAGCGCCGGCGCGCCCCCTGAAGTCGTGCGTGTGACCATCCTGTCGGTGGGTCACAAGATGCCGGCGTGGATCCAGGACGGCTTCAACGAATACACCCGCCGCATGCCCCCGGAGCTGCGCGTGGAGCTCACCGAATTGAAGCCCGAGGAGCGCGGCGCGGGACGCAGCGTCGAGAAGGCGCTCGCCGCCGAAGGCAGCCGCATGCTCGCGGCGCTGCCCGAGGGCGCCACCCTCCTCGCCCTCGACGAACGCGGCAAGGCATTCTCGACCCTGGCGCTTTCGGTGATGCTCGCCGAATGGATGCGCGACGGCACCCAACCCGTGTTCGCGATCGGCGGCGCCGACGGGCTCGATGCCGCGGTGAAGGAACGCGCCGACAAGATGTTTTCGCTTTCCAGCCTCACGCTGCCCCACGGCATGGTGCGGGTGCTCCTCGCCGAGCAGCTCTACCGCGCGTGGTCGATCCTCGCGCGCCACCCTTACCATCGTGATTGACCGGCGCGGTCGCGATCACGGCGGATGAGCCGCATCGTCTTCATGCCGGGGTTCGACGGCGATGCGAACCTGAGGCGCGATTTCCTCGCCGAGATCGGCCGCGGTAACGAAGTGGTCGCGGTGAGCTTCGCGAACCGCCCGCTCGGCACGCTGGACGAATACCGCGTGCACGCCATGTCGCAGGTGCCCGTGGACTGGAAGCCGGTGCTGGTGGCGGAGTCTTTCTCGGGGCTGGTCGCGGCACGCTGGGCGTCGATCGATTCGCGCGTGCAGGCCCTCGTCCTGTGCGGCTGCTTCGCGCGCAATCCCATGGGCCATGCCACCGGATTCGGTGCCGCGTGGCCCGAGCTGGTGAGGTGGGGGCCCGCGCTCATGAACCCGGCGGTGCAGCTCTCTTCCGACCCCGCGCGCCGCCGCTGGTCCGCGGATCTCGCGCGCACCATGGGCGGCATGCGCAGCGACGTGGTCGCCGAGCGACTGCGCCTGATCGCCGCGGAGGACGTGGGCGCCTTGCTGCGGGCGTTGGCCATTCCCGTGGTGCTGGTACAGTTCACCGACGACCTGGTGATCGGCGCCGCGGCTCGCGAGCACCTGGAGTCGGCATGCCTCGAACCCCACGTAGTCCGGATTGCGGGCCCGCACTTCGCGGTCGGGACCCGCCCTGCGGAATGCGCGAATGCCATCAGGCAGGCGCTTGCCACTGTCTTGCCGAAAAGGGGTGCGGCCTGATCTACCTCGCCTCGCGCAGCCCGAGGCGCCGCGAGCTCCTCGCCCAGATCGGCGTGCGCTTCGAAGCTCTCCTCTTCCGCGAGGGCACGCGGCAGGACGCCGAGACCAACGAAGCGGTCCTTCCCGGCGAACAAGCGGACGACTACGTGCGGCGGGTGACGCGGTTGAAGGCGCAGTCCGCCTGGGAGCGCGTGACCTCGCGCCGCGGCCTGCAGAGGAAGGCGGTGCTCGCCGCCGACACCACCGTCGCCCTGGCCGGCGAGATCCTCGCCAAGCCCGTGGACCGCGACGACGCCTCGCGCATGCTGCACCTTCTCTCCGGGACGCAGCACCGGGTACTCACCGCCGTGGCGGTCGTGCTCGAAGAGCGCCTGGAGATGGCGGTGAGCGAATCGCTGGTCACCTTCGCCCCCCTGGACGAGCCCCGCATCGCGGCCTATGTGCACAGCGGCGAGCCTTTCGACAAGGCCGGCGGCTACGGCATCCAGGGCCGGGCGGGCGCCTTCGTCGAGCGCCTCGAGGGGAGCTATTCGGGCGTCATGGGGCTGCCGCTTTACGAGACGGCCACCCTCCTGCGACTATTCGGGGTAATGGTGCCCTGAGCCCTGCGGGCACTCAACCTTTGGGACACGGATGAAACGGATAAAGGCGGATGATTCGATGGAGGCGGCCAGCTAGGGCAAGTTGCGTCACTTCAACCACGGAAACACTCTTTCGGGGGTCGTCCGTGTTCATCCGTTTCATCCGTGTTCATCCGTGTTCCCAGGATTAGGGGACGCGAAAGCACGATGAACGATCAGATCCTGATTAACGTCACCCCGCAGGAGACGCGGGTGGCGGTGACCGAGCAGGGCGCGGTGCAGGAGTTGCACATCGAGCGTGACTCGAGCCGCGGGCTGGTCGGAAACATCTACCTGGGCCGCGTCTGCCGCGTGCTTCCCGGCATGCAGTCGGCTTTCGTCGAGATCGGGCTGCCGCGCGCCGCGTTCCTGCACGTGGCCGACATCTGGGCGGCGAGGAACGGTACCGGCGGCGAGCGCCCGATCGAGAAGATTCTGTCCGAAGGACAGACGCTTCTCGTACAGGTCGTCAAGGACCCCATCGGCAGCAAGGGCGCGCGCCTTTCCACCCAGGTTTCGATCGCCGGGCGGCTGCTGGTGTACCTCCCCCAGGATCCCCACATCGGCATCTCGCAGCGGATCGAGGACGAGGCCGAGCGCGAGCACCTGAGGAGCCGCATCCACGCGCTCATCCCGCCGGGCGAGACCGGCGGCTTCATCGTGCGCACCGTGGCCGAAGCGTCGAACGACGCCGAGCTCAATGCCGACATCGAGTACCTGATCACGCTCTGGAAGCAGATCCAGCTCGCGGCCCAGAGCGCGCCGCCGCAGGCGCTCCTCTACCAGGACCTCTCGCTCGCCACCCGCGTGCTGCGCGACCTGGTGACCGACACCACCGAGCGCATCATCGTCGACTCGCGCGAGACCTTCGCCAAGCTGCAGGACTTCGCGCAACGCTACACGCGCCAGGCGGTGCCGATCCTCGAGCACTACATGGGAGAGCGACCGCTCTTCGACCTCTTCGGCGTAGAGGACGAGATCGAGCGCGCCCTGGCCCGCCGCGTCGACCTGAAGAGCGGCGGCTACGTGATCATCGACCAGACCGAAGCGCTCACCACCATCGACGTGAACACCGGCGGCTTCGTCTCCGGACGTTCCTTCGACGACACCATCTTCAAGACCAACCTGGAGGCGTCGCAATCGATCGCGCGCCAGCTGCGGCTGCGAAACCTCGGCGGCATCATCATCGTCGACTTCATCGACATGGAAAGCCAGGAGCATCGCGACGCGGTACTCGCGGAATTCCGCAAGGCCCTCGCCCGCGATCGCACGCGCGTCACCGTGAACGGATTCTCGCAGCTGGGCCTGGTGGAGATGACCCGCAAGCGCACGCGCGAGTCGCTCGCGCACGTGGTGTGCGAGCCGTGCCCGGTGTGTGTGGGTCGCGGTGAGCTGAAAACCCCGCAGACCATCTGCTACGAGATCCTGCGCGAGATCCTCAGGGCGGACCGGCAGTTCAGCGCCAAGGAATACCGCATCCTCGCCTCGCAGAAAGTGATCGACCTCTTCCTCGACGAGGAGTCGACCAGCTTGACCGAGCTCACCGATTTCATCGAGAAGCCGATCTCGATGCAGGTCGAGACCGCCTACACCCAGGAGCAGTACGACGTGATCCTGGTGTAAATCGGTTACGGCTTGGTGGTCTTGCGCAGGATGCGCTTGGCCTCCTCCAGCTTCCAGAAGGTGTCGTCGATGCGCCGGGTGGTCTCGGCCGCCTTGGCCTGCTCCGTCGCAGACAGCATCTGCGTGGATTCGGGGCGGAAATTCGGGTCGTACTTGGGGATCTGCTGCGTCTTTTCCGCGTCGCTCATCGCCTTCATGCGCTGCGTGCGCTCGGCCTCACCCAAGCGCCGGGCGCGCTCCTCGTTGTCCAGCCTCTGGGTGCGTTCATCCGTCTCGGGCAGGCGCTGGGTCTCGGCCGGACCAGGACGCAGCGGATGGGTATCCGCGGGCGGGCGGGGCGAGGCGGCCTTGAGCGGCGACGGGGGCCTGGGCTTGCCGAGCTCCGCCATGAGGTCGTCGGAGACGAGCGGCGTTTCGCGGCTGGGCGCGGGCGGCGGCTTCGGCGCCTCGAAGGCCGTGAGCTTCGTGGTCCGCAGCATGTCCGGGGCGACTTTCTGCTCCGGCGCGGCTTGCGGGGCACCCTCGGCGCGCGGCGCCGCGGGCGCCTCGGCGAGCGACGCGGTCGCGGCATGGGCCGAGACCCGCATGACCAGGCCTTCGATCATGTCGCGCTGGCGCTTCAGGTCCGCCTCGGCGGCCTTCACGATCGCCATCTGCTCGTTGATCGAGGTGGTCTTCTCGCTGATCTTGGCGAGACTGTCGAGGCGCGACTGCAACTGCGCCTTGTGGTCCTTGATCTGCACTTCCAGGGGCAGGATCACCGCCTGCAGCCAGCGCTCGGTCTGGTTCTTGGCGTCGGTGAAGTTGCGCCGCGCCTCCTTCACCAGCGTCGCGTAGAAGTTCTTCACCACGAAGTGCTTTTCCTTGACCACCACGTTGACCGGATCCTTCACGAAGGCCTCGGTCTGGTGGACCAGCAGCTGCAGCTTGGTGCGATACGGATCCAGGTCCAGCCCCGGGATCGTCATCTTCTGGAACGCGAACTTGGCGATGAAGGTGTTGTACACGCCCTGCATGAGCTTCTTGATGTCCTCGGATTCCCGGAACACCGTCTCGAAGTTCTCGCTCATGTCGCGAACCAGCTGGTTCATGCCGCGCTGCAGGCCCACGGTGGTCCACGAGTCCTCGATCGCCTGGACGCTCTTCGCGAGCACGGCGTCGAGCTTGCTGGTGTTGAGGAGGTCGATCAGCACCGCCTTCTTGGTGCTGAACTGGCCGAAGTTCACCTTGTACTCGGCGAGCGCCGCGTTGTAGGCGTTCTTCTCCAGCGTGATCCTGGCCCAGAGCTTGGTCACCACCTCGCGGCTCTTGCCGACGAGGCCGGCGAGCTCCTCCATCTCGGCCTTGTTGGCCTGCTGCTTCTTGGCGAGCTGCGCGCGCGACGAGGCCATCATGCCGCCGATCTCGCTCACCACCGCCTTGCACAGGATCTGGCGCTTCATCGGCACGATCTCGTCGGCGAGGAAACGCTCGAGGTTCTCGATGCCGCTTTTCTTGATGAGCCCCGCGTCCTCGCGGATCTTGCCGAGGAGCGCCTTCTGCGCCGAGAGCGGGAAGATGCGCTCCCTGGGAATCTGCAGGTGTCCGGCCGTGGTCTCGACCATGCGGTCGATGGCTTTTTCGATCTCCGCCGGCGTCTTCAGTTCGTCCCACATCAGGTCGACCTTGTTCAGGACCGCGATCTTCTGCGGCAGGCCCCGGCGGACGTATTTCTCCCAGATCTCGAGGTCGCTCTTGGTGACGCCGGTGTCGATCGAGAGGAGGAAGAGAATCGCGTGCGCGTTCGGCACGGTGCTCACGGTGAGCTCCGGCTCCATGCCGAGCGCATTGAGGCCCGGCGTGTCGAGGATCGACAGCCCGTTGGCGAGCAGCGGGTGCGGGAAATTGACAAGGGCGTAGCGCCACGCGGGCACTTCCACCAGCTCCTCCTCGCCGGGGGCCTCGCCCTTCTCGTTCAGCATCGGCGCCAGGCCCAGCATGCGCGCTTCGAGCGCGTACACCTGCTTGGTGTCGGCGAGCGACTTGAGGGCCTTCTTCATGTCCGCGGCCGAGTTCACGTTGAGGCGGACTCGGCTCCACTCCACCGGCACGTTCTTCAGCTGCGAGATCGATTCGTCCCGGTAGCGGGTCTCCACCGACAGCAACTTCAGGTACGGCTCCTCGGTCGGATCGTAGAAGATCTCCGTCGGGCACATCGTGGTGCGCCCGACGTCGGAGGGCAGCAGCCGCTCCTTGAGGCTCGAGAAGAAGAGCGCGTTGATGAGCTCCGACTTGCCGCGCGAGAATTCGGCGAGGAAGGCGAGCATCAGCCGCCCGCGGTTCAGGTTCTCCAACAGGTCGTAGAAGCGGATCGACTGCTGCACGTCCAGCTGGTGGTTGGACTCCAGCCAGTCGTGGTACGCGTGCACGGAGCCCGTGAGCTCCTCGCGCCACTTGTTGTAGCGGGCGATCTCGGCTTCGAAACGGGTCGCGGTGACTGCGTCCATGGGCGGTTTTGGGGAGCCCCACTCTCGGGAACCGCTCAAGTGTAGCCGCTTTCCGCCCATCCTCAGAGTGACGGATGACACGCGGCCGCCAAGCAAAAAAGCCGCGAAAACCCGGCTTTTTCAAGGCTGTAGGAGCGTCTCGGGCTAGAGCAGCGCCCGGGACAGCATCCGCGCCGTCTCCTGCTCCAGGAAAGCCACCGGAAGCATGAGGATCAGCTGCAGGAGGATGAGCACCAGCACGGGGGTGATATCGACCCCGCCGATGGTCGGGATGGCGCGCTGGAAGGGCTTCATGAACGGCCGGGTGAGCGCCTGGAAGAAGGGCGCCACCGGGTGGTGCGGGTTCACCCAGGAGAGCACCGCCTGGACGATCACCGCGCCGATGAAGACATAGATAGAAAGCCGGATGAGCTTCACGAAGGCGAGGAATAGGATTACCGAGAGCACCGCGGGGTTCTCGGCCGGGTTCGCCCCGGCGAGCAGCACCAGCAGGATCTGGAGGATGAACTCGAAGACCCAAGCGGCGACGAGCGAAGCGAGGTCCAGCCGGAGGAGGCCGGGAATCACCCGCCGCAACGGCCGCACGATGAAGTCGGTGAGCGCCATGGTGAACTGGGCGATCGGGTTACGCGTCGGCGCGCCGAGCGCCTGCATCCAGAAGCGCACCAGGGCCGCGAGGATGAAAAGGTGGAAGAGCGCATCGAGGACGAAGGCGATGGCCTGCGAGAGCACGGCGCTATTCCTTTCCCAAGGTGTCGCCCAACTCGCGCGAGCGCTCGCAGGCCGACCGGACCGCATCGATGAAGAGCTCCTTCACGCCCGCGGCCTCGAGCACCTCGAGGGCGCGCTCGGTGGTGCCGCCCTTCGAGGTCACCTGCGCCCGCAGCGTGGCCGGGGAATCGCCCCGCTCGATCGCGAGCTTGGCGGCACCGACGAAGGTCCAGAGGGCGAGCGAGCGCGAGGCGCCTTCGGCGAGCCCCAGGCGCTTGGCCGCTTCCTCGAGCGCCTCCATCGCATAGAAAACGTAGGCCGGTCCGCTGCCTGAAACCGCGGTCACCGCATCCAGGTCCTCCTCGCGTTCGAACCACAACGTGGCGCCCACGCTCGCGAGAAGGTTCTCCGCCGCCTCGCGATCGTCGCGGTCGACGGCGCAGTGCGCGAAAAGCCCGGTCACGCCGGCATGCACGAGTGCCGGGGTATTGGGCATCGCGCGCACCAGGCGCTCGCGGCCCCCGAGCCAACGCGCAAGGTTCTCGAGGCGGATGCCGGCCGCGATGGAGACGAAGAGCGCGTCGCCCGCGCGCTCCCCCACCTGTTGCGCGACCGCGCGCATGAGCTGCGGCTTCACCGCGAGGATCACGGCGGTGGCGGTTGCGAGCTGTGCGCCGGGCTTGTCGACGGTGGACACCCCGAAGTCGGCCATGAGCCTGAGGCGCGCGGTGGGGTCGATCTCCACTACGACGATGTCCGTGGGCGGCGTGCCCTTGTCCACCAGGCCGCCGATGAGGGCGCGCGCCATGTTGCCGCCGCCGATGAAGGCGATCTTCACGGGCGTTCTCCGAATATCGCGCTGCCTATCCTCACCATCGTCGAGCCCTCCGCGATCGCCGCCTCGAAATCGTGGCTCATTCCCATCGAGAGCGTGTCGACGGCGAGGCCCGCGCAGCGCAGCGCTTCGAGGCAACGCGCAAGGAGTGCGAACTGGGCGCGCTGCTCGCCCCGGTCGGCGGTATAGCTCGCCATGCCCATGAGGCCGCGGAGCTTGAGGCCCGGCATCGCGGCAACTTCCCTGGCGAGCGCAACCGCGTCCGCGGGACCCACGCCGCCCTTGGTCGCCTCGCCGCTGATGTTCACCTGCACGCAGACATTGAGGCTACCGCGCGGCGCCGGGCGCGCCTGCGACAGCGCCGCCGCCGCGCGCGACCGATCGATCGCGTGCACCCAGTCGAAGCGCTCGGCAATCTCGCGCGCCTTGTTGGTCTGCAGCCGCCCGGTGAAGTGCCAGGCGACGCCCAAGTCCGCTATCGCCGACATTTTCGCAATGGCTTCTTGCACATAGTTTTCACCGAAATTTCCGCAACCCGCGGCATGCGCTTCGCGGATCTTTGCGGCAGGCTGGGATTTGGACACCGCGAGCAACGCGACCTCGCGGCTATCCCCTTGTAACGCCTCGGAAATGCGCCGTCGGATGGCTTGCAGGTTGGCGGCGATTGGGGACATAATCGAATCGACTTTTCGAGGCGCATTCTACTCTAGGGACCCCAGCCAATCCCGGCGCGCCTCAAACCCTTCAGGGACAAAAACATGGACATCGCCGAACTCCTCGCCTTCTCGGTCAAGAACAAGGCTTCCGACCTGCACCTGTCCGCGGGCCTGCCGCCGATGATTCGCGTGCACGGCGACGTGCGCCGCATCAACGTGCCCCCGCTCGAGCACAAGGACGTGCACGGAATGGTGTACGACATCATGAACGACGGCCAGCGCAAGGTTTACGAGGAGACGCTGGAGGTCGACTTCTCCTTCGAGATCCCAAACCTCGCGCGCTTCCGCGTGAACGCCTTCAACCAGAACCGCGGCGCGGGCGCCGTGTTCCGGACGATCCCTTCCAAGGTGCTCACGCTGGAGGAGCTGAACGCGCCGAAGATCTTCGCCGAAATCGCCAACCAGCCGCGCGGCCTGGTGCTGGTCACCGGTCCCACGGGCTCGGGCAAGTCGACCACGCTCGCGGCGATGGTGAACCACGTGAACGAAAACGAGTACGGTCACATCCTCACGGTCGAGGACCCGATCGAATTCGTGCACGAGTCGAAGAAGTGCCTGATGAACCAGCGGGAGGTGGGTCCCCACACGTTGTCGTTCGCAAATGCGCTGAGGAGCGCGCTGCGCGAGGACCCGGACATCATCCTGGTGGGCGAGATGCGCGACCTGACGACGATCAGCCTCGCGATGACGGCCGCGGAGACCGGCCACCTGGTGTTCGGCACGCTGCACACATCTTCCGCGGCCAAGACCGTCGATCGCATCATCGACGTCTTCCCGGCAGCGGAAAAGGAGATGATCCGCGCGATGCTGTCGGAGTCGCTGCGCTCGGTGATCTCGCAGACGCTTTGCAAGACCAAGGACGGCACCGGCCGCGTGGCGGCGCACGAGATCATGATCGGCACGCCCGCGATCCGCAACCTCATCCGCGAGGCGAAAGTCGCGCAGATGTACTCGGCGATCCAGACCGGCCAGGCGCTCGGCATGCAGACGCTCGACCAGAACCTGCAGGACCTGGTGAAGCGCAACCTCGTCTCGCTGCCCGAGGCCCGCTCGAAGGCCTCCAACAAGGACAACTTCGTCGGCGGCTGAAGGCGAACCCACCAAAGGACCCACGATGGAACGCGAACAAAGCCTCAAATTCATGCACGACCTGCTGCGCGCCATGCTGGCGCGCAAGGGCTCGGACCTCTTCATCACCGCGGGCTTCCCGCCGGCCATGAAGGTCGACGGCAAGCTCACGCCGGTGTCGCAGCAAAGCCTCTCGCCAGTGCACACGCAGGAGCTCGCGCGGTCGATCATGACCGACAAGCAGGCCGCTGAGTTCGAGGCAACCAACGAGTGCAACTTCGCCATCAGCCCCTCGGGCATCGGCCGCTTCCGCGTCAACGCCTTCGTGCAGCAGGGGCGTGTGGGGCTGGTGCTGCGCACCATCACCGCGACCATCCCCAAGTTCGAAGACCTGAACCTGCCGCACGTCCTGAAAGACGTGGCGATGACCAAGCGGGGACTCGTGATCTTCGTCGGCGGCACGGGCTCCGGCAAGTCGACTTCGCTCGCGGCGATGATCGGCCACCGCAACGAGAACAGCTACGGCCACATCATCACCATCGAGGACCCGGTCGAATTCGTCCACGAGCACCGCAATTGCATCATCACGCAACGCGAGGTGGGCGTGGACACCGACAACTGGTTCGCGGCGCTGAAGAACACGCTGCGCCAGGCGCCGGACGTGATCCTGATCGGCGAGGTCCGCGAGCGCGAGACGATGGAATTCGCCATCGCCTTCGCCGAGACCGGCCACCTGGCGATGACCACGCTGCACGCCAACTCCACCAACCAGGCGCTGGACCGCATCATCAACTTCTTCCCCGAGGAGCGCCGCCAGCAGCTGCTGATGGACCTCTCGCTGAATCTCAAGGCGATCATCTCGCAGCGCCTCATCCCGAAGAAGGGCTCCAAGGGCCGCGTCGCGGCGATCGAGATCCTGCTCAACTCGCCCCTGATGGCGGACCTGATCTTCAAGGGCGAGGTCCACGAGATGAAGGCGCTGATCAACAAGTCGCGCGAGCTCGGCATGCAGACCTTCGACCAGGCGCTCTTCGACCTCTTCGAGGCCGACATGATCACCTACGAGGATGCGCTGCGCAACGCCGACTCGGTGAACGACCTTCGCCTCAAGATCAAGCTGGAGAGCAAGAACGCGAAGAACCGCGATTTGGGCTCCGGCCTCGAGCACCTTGAGATTGTCAAATGACGCGCTTCGCGACTGCGGAGTGACCACCGGCAAGGCGACGACGAAGAGCAGCGCGTATTCGTCACCTTTCGCGCCGGGTCACCAGCGTGCGGGGGGCTTCCGGTGGATCACGATGCGGTCGCGCTCGACGGCGACATAGCCTCCCTGCACCAGGTCCTTGAGGATGCGGCTCACCATCTCCCGCGAGCAGCCGACGCGGCTCGCGATCTCCGCCTGGGTGAGCTTTTCGGGGATTGCCTGGACGCCGTCCCGGGTGACGGAGCTGTCCAGCAGAAGGCGCGCCACGCGGCCGTACGCGTCCATGAGGGCGAGGCTGCGGACATTGTTGGTGAGCGTCCGGATCCGGCCGATGAGGCGATAGATGAAATGGGTGGCGAAAGCGGGGCTGCGCTGGATGAAATCGGCGAACTCCGAACGCGGCACCACCAGCACCCGGCACGGCTCCAGGGTGATCACCGATGCCGACCGCGGGCCCTCGTCGAACGCGACCTCGCCGAAATACTCGCCCGGCCCCATGACCGAGAGCACTGCCTCGCGCCCCTCGCCGTCGCTCACATAGGCGCGCACCCGGCCTTCGAGGATGATGTACAGCGAGTCGGACTGGTCGCCCTCGGTCACCAGGATGGTGCGCTCGCGGAACTCCCGCGCCACTGCGTGCCGAGAAATTTCTTCCAGCTCGGCGGGGCTCAATCCGCCACCGGATTGCGGAATCGCACCTTTGGACACCCACGCCCTCCTGTCAGATTCGTCCGACGAGCGTATCAGACGATTCCAAGGGGGCTTACCTATCCGTCCGACTCCCCTTGATTGGCCGCCCCTCCAATATGGACGCACGAACAAGGGGAGATGGCCATGAAGAAACTCGTCGCAATAGGCCTCGCGTGCTGCCTTCCAACCGGACTCGCCGCGGTGGACCCCGCAGCAGAAGCCGAAGCCGACCTCGGCACCATGAACGTGATGGTGATCGAGGAGTCGGCGCCGCTCGCCAGGGACCTGCTCTGCACGCGTGGCGTCGCCGACAGGGGCGCCGCCGAGTGCATGGCCGTGCACCGTGCTGTATTGACCGCCCGCATGAAGAAAGTTTCCGCGCTCCACGAGCGCGGCCGCTGGATGTGACCCGGAGGGATGCCACGATGAATACCGACCAGATGCATGGCCATATCCGCACCGCGAAGGGCTGGGCGCTGGAAAAGTGGGGGCGGATCACGCACGACCCGTGGCTCAGGATCGCGGGCCGCCGCGAGCAGCTGCTGGGCAGGCTCGATGCCTCGCTCGCCGAATCGCGCCGCATTGCCGAGGCGAGCTTTCCCGTACGGACCGCTCCGTCCAGCCGAGCGTCCCGCTAGCTAATAGCTAGACCTCCTGCCGAAATGCATAAGGCCCTCGCGAGAGGGCCTTTTCGCTTCTGTCGCTGCCCTACTTTCGAAACAGGAGGTCGGCCAGGTCGTCGGCGTGCTCTTCCTCGGTGGCGAGGATCTCTTCCAGCATGCGGCGAGTAGTCGGGTCGCTGTCGCCGATGTACTGGATCATCTCGCGGTAGCTGTCGATCGCGATGCGCTCGGCCACCAGGTTTTCCTTGATCGCCTCCTCGACCGTCTTGCCGAGCCGGTACTCGGCGTGGCTGCGAGCGGTGAGGGTGTTGGGATCGAAGTCCGGCTCGCCGCCCAGCTGCACGATTCGCTCGGCGATCTGATCCGCATGCTTCGACTCCGCGGTCGCGTGCTCGAGGAACTCGTCGGCCGCGGCCTTGCTCGCCAACCCGCGCGCCATGAAATAGTCGTGCCGGTAGCGAAGCACGCACACCAGCTCGGTGGCAAGTGCTTCGTTCAGCAGGCCGATGACGGTCTCGCGATTCTCGCTGTGGAACTCGGTGACGGCGCCCTCCTCGATGTGGCGGCGCGCCGCTTCACGGAGAGTCTTGACATCGGTCAGGGCGGGCTTTTTGGCGCCGGCAGGCTGCGGAACATCCATGGGGTCACCTGGGAGTTGTTGGACCGCGGGTAGATGCGGCGTCCCGGTATGACTCCCCGCCCGGCGGGATGGTTCGCGGGACTTACCAGTCCCCCGCCGGGGCGGCCACGCGCTCTGCGTGGATCACGGCGAGGCGGCCGAGGATCTTGGAGACGAATTCGTCGCTCCCGACCCCGTTTCCCGACCCCGAGAGGTAGCTCCCCTGCAGGAAGTTGGCGCCCGAGTCGATGGCGGCCAGCGCTTGCTGCACCGTTTCCACGCCTTCCACCACCACCTGGCAGCCGGCGTCCTGGAGCATGCCCACCAGCGTTGGAAAGCCGGCCTTCGCCTTCGATTCGCCCATGGCCTGCGAGAGGGTCGCTTGCCGCAGCTTCACGAGCGCCGGCCGCAACGCCGCCAGGCGGTCGAGGTTCGAGCAGCCGACGCCGAAATCCTGGAGCGCGATGGTGATGCCGAGCTCGCGGTAGGCGCTCACCGCGTCGGCCAGCACCTCCTCGGCGCCGCACGCGCGGGGCAACAACTCGATGCAGACGCGTCTGGGAAGCAGCCCGTAATAGCGGATGAGATCCCCGAATTCGCGCGCGTTGCCCATATCGGCCACGGCGGCGTTGGGATGTACCTCGAGGAAAAGCCGGCCCTCGCCGGGGTCGACGGTCGCGAAGTTGCGCAGGTGGAGTGCGCGCACCGCGTGGTCCATCTGCACCAGGAGGCCGTTATTCGCCGCCTCCTCGACAAGCCCATCGATGCGGATGGGGGCACCCGAGGCGTCCTGGGCGCGCAGCAGCGCCTCGTAACCCGCGCGCGCGCCGCGCCGCGCCGCATGGATGGGCTGGAAATGCGTCGCCAGGGTGACGCCTTCCCACTGCAGCGATGCCGCGGAACCCGAACGAAGCAGGTCTTCGGCGACTCGAGACCAAGATTGCGCCACAAAACTCCCGATTGCTGAAGGCCGGTCGCACCGGCTCTGCGCTCTACTCTGGGCAGGGGTGATTACCTGGGGGTTACCGCGCAGCGCGAGAAGGTTGCAACGGTCATCGACTACGGCTTGGCGGCGAAGAAGCCCGCCAGGACCTCGCCGAGCTCGCTCATCCGGTAGGGCTTCTTGAGCACGCGGTTCACGCCGGCGGAAAGCGCCCGGGTCTCGAAGCCCGAGCCGCCGTAGCCGCTGGCGATGAGTATCGGCAGCGCCGGGTTGATCTTGCGCAGCTCGATGGCGAGCTGGGTACCGGTGAGCCCCGGCATCACCTCGTCGCTCACCATCGCCTCGAAGCGCGTTGGGTTGGCGCGGAACGTGGCCAACGCCTCCCGGCCATCGCTGAACCCGGCGGGCTCATAGCCGAGCGTAGCGAGCATCTCCTCGAGCGCGGCCAGGACTTCGGGCTCGTCGTCCACCGCGAGGATCGCTTCGCCCCGGCCTTGCGGCGCGGGCTCGCTCGCGGCCTCTTCGGCTCCGGGCGCCGCAGCCGCGCGCGGCAGCCACACGGTGAAAGTGCTCCCGCCTCCCAGACGGCTGTCGACGTCGATGAAGCCCTGGTGCTCGGTGACCACGGCGTGCACCAGGGCGAGGCCGAGTCCCGTTCCCTGGCCCGCCGGCCTGGTTGTGAAGAACGGCTCGAATATACGGTCGATCACCTCTGGCGCGATGCCGTGGCCGGTGTCCTTCACCGTGATGCGGACGTAATCGCCGCGCGGGATCTCGCCGGTGCGCACCCTGCGCGGCATCTCGACACGCTCGGTGACCAGCGCCACCTCGAGAAGGCCCGAGCCCGCCATCGCCTGCACGGCGTTGCTGCAGAGGTTCATGAAGAGCTGGTGCAGGCGCGTGGGATCGCCCATCACCGCGATGTTCTCGGCATCGCCCTGGTATACGACGCGCAGCGTCTCGGGCGAGGAGCCGCGGATCAGCTCGCAGGTCTCCTCCATCACCGGCGCCACGATCACCGGCAGCTTTTGCGTGCCCTCGGCGCGCGAGTACGACAGGATCTGCGTTACCAGCGACTTGCCGCGGTTACCGGCGTGCATGATGGTGTCGAGGTAGCGCTTCATGTCCATGTCGCGGGCCTTGGCCTGCGCGAGCTCGCCATACCCGAGGATCGCGCCAAGGATGTTGTTGAAGTCGTGCGCGATGCCGCCGGCCAGGTGCCCGACCGCCTGCATCTTCTCGGCCTGCTTCAACTGCGCCTCGAGGCGGACACGCTCCTCCTCCGCGCGCACCTTGTCGCTCACGTCCTTCACGAAGCCGATGATCCGCTTGCCGCTCGCCGCCATGGGATCGGCAATGCGGTAGCCGTTCACGCCGAGCGCGGTGTACTCGCCGTCGTCGCGGCGCAGGCGGTATTCCAGCGCGATGTGCGAGATCTGGCCGGAGAGGAGTTGCTCGCGCACGCCCTTCAGCCGCGCGCGGTCGTCCGGGTGCACGCGCAACATCCACTGGCGGATCGTGGTGATCTGGTCCGGGGAAGTGCCGACGACGGATTCCACATCGCCGTCCCAGACCACGAAGCCGCTCACCGGGTCCATGTCGTAGAGGAGGCTGCCGCTCGCGCGGATCACACGCTCGTGGCGGTAGCGCCACTCCTCGATTTCGCGGATCGCCTCGTGCCGCTCCACCACCAGCGCGGCCGCGAAGAGCGTGGTGATGATGGTCACGGCGAGGAAGCCCTGCAGGTTGAGGAGCGCGCGCACGTCCGCGATCCCGTCCACCGAGAACGGGCCCAGGCCGTGGCCCGTATGCCAGTAGCAGATGAGCCCGAAGATCGCGAGGCCGAGGGAAGCCGCGCGCAGGCCGAAGCGCAGCGCCGCCCAGATGAGGAACGGTGCACACAGGTACGCGGGCGGGATGAAGCCGGTCGCACCCGACGGCGTCTTGAAGACGTAGTTGGTGATGAAGACCAGGAAGACGAAGAGCACCAACAGCTCCGGCCAGTGTTCGCGAGCAATCTCGAATGCGTGCCGATAGCCGCGACGGCTCCAGGCGAGCACCGCCGGCGCGAGGATCAGCATGCCGATGGTGGTCGAGAAGAAATGCAGCGACCATTGCTGCCTGAGCCCCAGGTCGAAGCGCACGTACGAGTAGGCGCTGTCCAGCATCGCCATCGCCGCGACCAGCGGCACCATGCCGATGAGGAACGAGGCGAGGCCCCGCAGCGTCCCGATCTCGACCCGCGGACCGGCGAGCTTGAGCAGCCCGAAGGCGACCACCAGCGGATGCGCGAGGTCGATCGCGGCCAAGCCGAGGACGGCGCTCCAGGCGGACCCGAGCTGCACGCCCACGACGAGGGAGGCGGCAAGGACGATCGCCAGGTACACCGGCCAGCGTCGCGCCGGCGCCACCAGCAGCGTGCCGAGCGCGAGCCCGTGAGCGGGCCAGATGAACAGCGGGCCGCCGGCTTGCAGCGGCAGACCCGCGGCGTAGGCGGCGAGCACGTAGTAGGCGGCGCCGAAGGACAGGTAGGTCAACGCCTGTCGGGTCGTCTGGCCGTGTGCGGCGGGCGGCGGGGGCGGCGTCATTGGGTTCCCCTGACGATTCTAAGGCCTTCGGCGTTAAAATGCCCCACACAAACCAAGACCGGAGGAGCGCGCGCCTCGTGGAAGCACACATCCTCGTAGTCGACGACGACCTTGCGATCCGCGAGCTGATCAACGAGTACCTGACCGCCAACGATTTCAAGGTCTCGATGGCCGAATCCGGCGGTGACATGGACCGCGTGCTCGCGGTGGAGGTCGTCGACCTGGTGATCCTCGACCTGAAGCTTCCCGACGAGGACGGCCTCGCCATCGCGCGGCGGCTGCGCGAGTCGCTGGACATCCCGATCATCATCCTCACCGGCCGCAAGGAAGAGGTCGACCGCGTCATGGGCCTGGAGCTCGGCGCCGACGACTACGTGACCAAGCCCTTCAGCCAGCGGGAGCTGCTGGCGCGCATCAAGGCGGTCCTGCGGCGCACTGAAGGCAAGCGCGCGAAGCGCCGCGGCGAGGCGGTGCGCGCCTACCGATTCGCCGGCTGGGAGCTCAACACCGGCACGCGCAAGCTGCGCGCGCCGGACGCGCGCCTGGTCGAGCTCACCAACAGCGAGTACGCGCTGCTGGTGGCGTTCCTCAAGTCCCCGCAGCGCATCCTCACCCGCGACCAGCTGCTCGAATCGAGCCGCCTGCACGACGACATCTACGATCGTTCGATCGACGTGCAGATCCTGCGGCTGCGCAGGAAGGTCGAGGAAAGCCCCAACCAGCCGACCCTGATCCGCACCGAGCGCGGCGCGGGATACTTCCTCGACGCCACCGTCGAGACCGTCTAGGCAGCCTTGCTGCCCGCGCGTCGCTTCCACTTTCGTCCGCAGTTGTGGACGAGCCTCAGGGCGGGCTACAAGCGCGAGGACTTCTTCGCCGACCTCAGCTCCGGCGTCACGGTGGCGCTGGTGGCCCTGCCGCTGGCGATGGCCTTCGGCATCGCCTCCGGAGTGCGGCCCGACCAGGGGATCGTCACCGCCGCCATCGGGGGGATGATCGTGTCGCTTCTCGGCGGCTCCCGCGTGCAGATCGCAGGGCCGGCCGGCGCCTTCGTGGCGCTCCTCTACGCGATCGTGGAAAAGTACGGCGTAGCCAACCTCCTCATCGCGACGATGATGGCGGGGGTGCTGCTTTTCGCCATGGGCGCTTTCAGGATGGGATCGCTGGTGCGCTTCATCCCGGTAGCGATCGTGATCGGCTTCACCACCGGCATCGCGGCGATCATCGCGCTCTCCCAGGTGCACGACCTGCTGGGGCTCACGATCGAGAAGATGCCGTCGAATTTCTTCTCCCAGATCGCGGCGCTTGGGGACAGCATGCACACCATCAACTGGATCGCGGCGGCCATCGGCGCGGCGAGCCTGGCGATGATCCTGGTGTGGCCCACGCCGCAGGCCGCCAAGCAGGGCAACTGGCGATTCCTCACCGCCAAGCTGCCGGCGACCCTGGTGGTGCTGGTGCTCTCGTCCGTTGCCGTCTGGGCGCTGCACCTGCCGGTGGAGACGATCGGCACGCGCTTCGGCGAGCTGCCTTCGGGCCTGCCCACCCCGCAGCTGCCGGCCTTCGACTGGGCGACGGCGCAGAACCTCTTCGCGCCAACCGTCGCGATCGCGCTCCTGGGCGCGATCGAGTCGCTCCTCTGCGCGCGGGTGGCCGACGGCCTCATCGGCGCCCGCCACGATCCCAACCAGGAGCTGATGGCGCAAGGCATCGCCAATTTCGCCACGCCGCTCTTCGGCGGGATCGCGGTCACGGGCACCATCGCGCGCACCATGACCAACGTGAAGAGCGGCGCGCGCACGCCCGTGGCGGGAATCGTGCACTCCCTGATGCTCTTCCTGGTCATCATGGCGCTATCGCCCCTGGCGGGCTCGGTGCCGCTCGCGGCGCTGGGCGCGGTGCTGCTGTGGGTGGCCTTCAACATGGTGCCGTGGAAGGAGCTGCGCGAGCTGCGGAAGTTCTCGATGTTCTACCGCGCGACCCTGGTGACCACGCTGCTGCTCACCGTGGTCTTCGACCTCACCGTGGCGGTCGAAGTCGGGCTGGTGATGTCGAGCCTCTTCTTCATCTACCGCATCTCGTCGCTCACCAAGGTGCAGCCGCTGGTTCTTCCCGCCGAGCGTTCGGTGTTCGCCGACGGGCGAAACGTGGCGGCATGGGAAGTCTTCGGATCGATCTTCTTCGGTTCCGTGAACAAGCTGGAGACTCTCCTCGACCCGGCACGGCCGCTGCCGGACGTCGTGATCCTCGAGATGCACAAGGTGATCAACATGGACACGACCGGGCTGGACGCGCTCGAAGCGCTGCACAACACGCTTGCCCGCCGCGGCGGGCGCCTGATGCTGGTGGACCTGAACGAGCAGCCGGCGTCCCTTCTCGCGCGGTCCGGGCTGGTCCACGAGATCGGGCCACAGAACGTGTTCGAGAACATCGATGACGCGCTCGATGCCGCGGCAATTCCGACCGCGGTGGATGCCGCGCGCGTGTTCGCGGCGGCACAGACGGCATGACGATCGACCTGCGCTCCGACACCGTCACCCGCCCGTCCGAGGCAATGCGCGCCGCGATGGCCACGGCCCCCGTCGGCGACGACCAGTACGGCGAGGACCCGTCCGCGAACAAGCTGCAGGAGCGCGTCGCGGCGCTGCTCGGCAAGGAAGCGGCGCTGTGGCTGCCGAGCGGCACGATGGCCAACCAGGTGGCGCTGCGGGTACTCACGCGGCCGGGCGACGACGTGATCGTGAGTCCCGAATCCCACGCGGTGTGGCACGAGACCGGCGGCTCGGCGGCCAATGCGGGAGTGCAGTTCACCACCATCGGGCGCACCGGAGTCTTCACTGCCGACGAGTTCCTTGCCGCGGTGAAGCCGCGCGGCCACGTGATCTATCCGCCGACGACGCTGGTGGAGATCGAGAACACCCACAACCGCGCGGGCGGCGTGGTGTTTCCCCAGGCCGTGGCCGAGCGCATCTGCAAGCTGGCACGCCAGCGCGAGATCGCGACCTATCTCGATGGCGCGCGCATCTGGAATTCCGCGGTGGTGCTGGGCCGCAAGCCCGCCGAGCTCACGGCGCCCTTCGACCTGGTGGGCGTGTCGCTGTCCAAGGGACTCGGAGCCCCGGGCGGATCGTTGCTCGCGGGCTCGAAGGCGCTGATCGAGAAATGCGTGCGCCACCGCCGCATGCTGGGCGGCGCCATGCGTCAGGTCGGTATCTACGCCGCCTCGGGCATCTACGCGATCGAGAACCACTACACGCGCCTCGCCGAGGACCACGCCAACGCGCACCTGATCGCGGAGCGCCTGGCGAATTGCCCACGCGTGGTCCTCGACATGGCGACCGTGCAGACCAACATCCTCGTCTTCCATCTGGGCGACGGCGCACCCGATGGCGCGACAGTCGTCGGGCGCGCGAAGGACCAGGGCGTCCTCGTGTTCGCGTTCGGCCCGCGCACGCTGCGCCTGGTGACCCACCTGGATGTGAGCCGCGACGAGTGCGCTTCCGCGGCCGAGATACTCGCCGAGATCATCGAGAAGTCCTGAGCGTCTCCATGCGCTGGCTCCTTGTCGTCTGCCTGGGAGTGTTCGGATACTTGGCGTTCACCATCATCCGGCCGCCGCCAGCCGGGGAGCCCGCGGTGGCTACGGCTGCTGCAGTCTCGTCATCCGCCTCGGTCGAGGACCGGCGGCAAGCCGCCTACGACCTGCACCGCGCGCTGAAATGGCCGCAGGCGATCACCGCGTACGACGTCCTGCTTCGCGAAGGCGGCGAGGAAGCGCAGATCCGCTTCTGGCGTGGAATGGCGCAGTGGAAGAGCGCCCACTTCGACGAGGCGCTGCGGGATTTCCAGCGGGTGATCGAGCTGGATCCGGCCAACCTCGAGGCACACCGCAATGCGGACCGCCTCCTCGCCCGCCAGAAACGCTGGGACGAGATCCTCGCGATGTGGGACCGGTACATCGCTCGCGAGCCACGCGATGCGGAGGCATATTTCGAGCGGGGCGGCACGTACTTCAACAAGGGCGAGATGGCGGCCGCGCTCGCCGACGCCGAGAAAGCGTGCAAGCTGGGCAAGGTCCAGGCATGCACGATGGTGGAGCGGCTGAAGAACCGGTGAACCACGACCCTCCGCTTCGCCGCGCCCTGCCGCTCGTCTTGCTGGGATTCCTGGCGGGCGTGGGCCACTGGATGCTCATTACCGCGTTCCTGATGGCGCGGCGACGCACCTCGCGCCCTTCACGTACCTGCACATGATCTGGGCGACGATGTACGGCTACCTCGTGTTCGGCCAGCTTCCGGACAGGGTGTCGGGGCTCGGGATGGCGATCATCGTCGCGAGCGGCGTGGCCCTGGTGCTGGGTGAATCCGCCCGCGCCTTTATTGACCCCGGCGTGCACGGCCCAGTTCAAGGCTCACGCGCTCTCCAGCAGCGCCACGGTGCCGACGCCGCCGTCGGCGCAGATGGACACGATCGCGCGCCTGCCCGGGCCCATCGACGCCAACTCCTTCACCGCCTGGGACAGGATGCGGGCGCCGGTCGCCCCGAAAGGGTGCCCGATCGCGATACTCCCGCCGTTGGGATTGAATCGCTCCCACGGGAACTTGCCGAGGCGCGCGTCGATGCGCACCTTTTCGCGCAGGAAATCCTCACTCTCGAGCGCAGCCACGTTGCACAGCACTTGCGCCGCGAACGCCTCGTGGATCTCCCAGAGATCGATCGCGTCGAGGGTGAGGTCGTTGCGCGCGAGGAGCCTGGGGATCGCGTACGCGGGCGCCATCAGCAGGCCTTCATGGACGATGTCCACGGCGGCCATCTCGAAATCCACGAGCTTCACGCGCGCCCGGCCGGCCGGCACGCGTACGAGCCCCGCGTCGTTGGCGACCCAGATCGCGGCCGCGCCGTCGGTGAGCGGTGAGGCGTTGCCGGCGGTGATCGTGCCCGCGCCGCTCGTGCGATCGAAGGCCGGTTTCAGGCTCGCGAGCTTTTCAGCCGAGCTGTCTGCGCGCGGGACGCCGTCCTTGACGACTCCATCGACCGCGACTACCAGGTCGTCGAAGAACCCGGACGCCATCGCCTTCACCGCGCGCTGGTGCGATTGCAGCGCGATGCGGTCCTGGTCGGCGCGGGCGATCTTCCACTGCTTCGCCATCTCCTCGCAGTGCTCGCCCATGCTCTTTCCCGTGGCACGATTCCTCACCGCCGGCACGTGCAGCCGGACATCGGACCACTTGAGCTCGGTGAGGCGGTCGATGCGCTCGCCGAAGGTACGCGCCTGCGACGTGCGGCGAATCGCGTCCGAGAGCCCCTGCCCCAGGCCGATCTGCACGCGGCTCATGCTCTCCACACCTCCGCACAGCGCGACCTGGAGATGGTCGCTCATGAGGCCCGCGGCCTGGAACACCGCCGCCATGCTGGTCGAGCACGCGAGCACGGTGGTGAACGCAGGGGTCGCCTGGTCGAGACCCGCCCTCACCACCAGCTCGCGCGCGATGTTGCTCCAGCCGAGGTTCGGTGCCACCGCGCCCCACACCACGAGGTCGGCGCGATCTCCGGCCGGGAGCTGCGCCGCCATCGCCTTGGCCACCGGCACCGAAAGGTCGAGCGCGTGCAAATGCCTGAGCGCCCCATCGACGCGAGCGAACGGCGTGCGGACGCCGCTAACGAGCCACGTTGTCATCTGCTTCTCCCGGAACGCCGAGCGGCACCGGCGTGTCATTGCCTCGCATGAAGACCATCATCCCAGAATCAGGCT
>JBDSRZ010000186.1:0-8528 GCA_039929025.1 Usitatibacter sp.
TCCTCGGGCTCGGGGATCGCCTCGGCGGTGAGCGGCACGAGCTTCGCGGGCCGGGCGAGGTAGTCGTAGGTGAGGAGCGGCTCGAAGAGGTTCTCGCAGATGCCGACCGAGTAACGATCGTCGATCCGTTGCGGGTCGAAGCCGTTTTCGGCGACGCGAAAGGCGGTCCGCAGCACCTTCTTCTGGGCAAGCGCAGAGGCCCCGCTGAAGGCGAATATGGAGGCGACCAGGAGGGCTGCGGAGGGGCGGGGATTCAAGGCGGGCCAGTTCAGCGAAATCACGGAATTATAACGGTTTTTCTCGCATTTTCGGGGCTGGCCCGAGTGCTCAGTGGAGGTCTTTCGCGCGCCGTTCCAGGTCGATGTCCACATAACGGTAGCCCTCGTGCTGGAAATGGTTGCGCCGCCAGCCCAGGACCCAGGGCTGGACCATCTGGTTACGCCGCCGATGCGAGTGCAGCTTGAAGGGCGCGAACACCGCGACCAGGCGAGCCATCTGCTGGTAGATCGCGGTGCGCTCCGGGCCGGGGGGCATCAGCCCTGCCTTCTCGTAGAGCGCGTCGAACCCGGCCAACTGGAAGCAGCCGTCGTTGGATGAGCCGCAGTTGGGCCCGTAGAGAAGCTGGTAGAAATTCTCGCCGTCGGGATAGTCGGCGCTCCACGCCAGGTGCCAGCTCTGCAGCTTGCCAAGCTTGGACTCCTTGCGATTCTCCGGCCACTTGGCGACCCTCACCTCCATGCGGATGCCGACCGCCTCGAGGTTCTTCTTCCAGAGCTCGGTGAACAGGCGCGAGGTCTGGTCGGGCTCGGTGGTATAGGCGAAGGTGAGTGGCGAGCCGTCGGGCATGTCGCGATAACCGTCGCCGTTACGGTCCACGTAGCCGAACATGTCCAGCAGCGCCTTGGCCTTGGGCGGGTCGTAGGTGCGGCCGATGTTGAACGCGGGATCGTAGCCCTGGATGCCCGGCGGCAGGAGGCTCTGCGCCTCGATGGCGGTACCGTTGCGCAACAGGACGACCTCCTCCTCGTTGTTGTAGGCGAGCGAGACCGCGCGGCGCAGCGCGACCTTCTCCGGCGAATAGCCGCCGAAGGTCGCGTCTTTCATGTTGAAGTAGAGGTAGGTGATGTCCGGGTCGATGCTCGCCATGTTGCGCACGCCGCGCCTCGCGAGCCAGGGCGCGAGCTCGCCGCCCGGCAGCGCCATGTGCTTGAATTCGAGCGGCACGTTCACCCAGTCGAACTCGTTGTTGAGGAAGCCGAGCCAGCGCGGCTGGGCTTCCTCGACGATGTACACCTCGACGCGGTCGAGCTGCGGCAGGCGCTTGCCCTTCATCTCGGCGTGCAGCTTGCGGCCGAGGACGTCGTCTTCGGGCGGCAGCTCCGCGTCGAAGTACACCTCGCGGAAATTGGGGTTCCTCTCGAGGATGATCTTCGACGAGCGGCGCCATTCCTTGAGGCGGAAGGCGCCGGTGCCCACCGGGTGCGCGCCGATGTCGGCACCGTACTTCTCCACCACCTCACGCGCCTGCGCGCCGAGGTTGGCCATGGCGAGGATGTAGAGGAAGTTGTAGTCGGGCTTCTCCAGGCGGATGCGCAGCGTGTAGCGGTCGAGGATTTCGATCCCCGCGATCGGCGCTTCGTAGTCGAACTTGCCATCTTTCTTGGCTTTCGCCGCGGCGGCCTCCACGCCAAGCACCCTGCCCTCGATCAGCCACAGGTTCGGCGACGCGTTCTTCGGATCGATGAGGCGCTTCATGGCGAACTCGTAGTCGTGCGCAGTGAGCTCGCGCTTTTGCCCATTGAAGGCCGGGTCGTCGGCGAAGAAGACGCCCTTCTTCAGCCGGATCGTGTAGGTGCGCGCACCGTCGGTGATCTCGGGCATCGCCTCGGCCGTCTCGGGCTTCAACTTCGCCGGACGCGCGAGGAAGTCATAGGTGAGCAGCGGCTCGAAGATTTCGTGGACGATGTTGTGCGAGTAGAGATCGGAGACGAACGCGGGATCGAAGTTGGTCACGGCGCTGATGTAGGGCACGCGCAGGATCTTCTCCGCCGCGGCCGCCTGCGCGAGGATCACCAGGATGAGCAGCGCCACGGCGCGCGCGCGGAACACGCCCGGCATCACTTGCCGCCCGCGGCGGCGAGCTTCACGGTATCGATGTCGAGGTACTTCCAGAACCCGCGCATCACCGGGTGGCGCTTGAAGCCCGCGACCCACGGGTGCCAGAGGTCGGTGTAGATGCGGTGCGTGCCGAGGCGCCACGGCGCGTACACCAGGAAGATCCGGTTCATCTCGCGGTAGACGGCATCGCGCTCCGGACCGTGCGGCAGGCGCTTGGATTGCTCGTAGAGGCGGTTGAACTCGGGGACGTCGAAGCGCGAGTGGTTGGCCTGGCCGCCATTGGGCCCGTACAGCATCACGAAGAAGGCGTCCGCGTCGGGCGTGGTGGCGCTCCAGCCCAGGCCCCACATCTGCAGCTTGCCGGCCTTCGATTCCTTCAGCAGGTCCGGCCACTTCGCCTTCTTGAAGCTCATGCGGATGCCGATGGCATCCATGTTCTTCTTCCAGTTCTCGTCCAGGGGCTTTTGCTGCGCGGCGGGCGCCGAGGCGTATTCGATCGCGAGCGGCATGCATTCGTCGCGCGGCGACTTGCGCGGCAGGTCGCGCCAGCCGTCGCCGTCGCAGTCGATGTAGCCGTACATGTCGAGGAGCGCCTTGGACTTGGCCGGGTTGTACTCGGTCGCCGTCGAGCGGAAGTTCGGGTCGTAACCGGCGGCGCCCGGGCCGATCGGGCTCTGCGCCACGATCGCCTGGTTCTTGCGCCCGACTCGCACCTCCGCGCCCACGTCCTGCCCGAGGACGATGGCGCGGCGCAGCGCGATCTTCTCCGGGGTGTAGCCGCCGACGATCGGGTCCTGCATCGCGAAATAGGAATAGGTGAGCTCCATCCCCGGGATCTGCTCCATCCGCACGCCGCGGCGCTTCAGGTCGCCGGCGAGCTCGTTGTTTGGGAACGCGATGCTGCTGAACTCCGCCGGAATGCGCTCGAGGAAATCGTGCTCGCCGTTGAGGAACGCGAGATAGCGCGGCTGCTGCTCCTCGATGATGTAGACCTCGATGCGCCCCACCATCGGCAGCTTCCGGCTGCGCAGCTTCGCGGCGATCGCCTGGGCCTCGGCATCGTCGGCGGCCGGCTGCGGGTCGTACACGTCCTCGCGGAAGTTCGGGTTCGGTTCGAACACCATCTTCGAGGAACGCTTCCAGAAGGTGAGGCGGTAGGGGCCGGTGCCCACGGGATGCTCGGCGATCTTGTCGCCGTAGAACTCCACCACCTCACGCGCCAGGGCGCAGCTCACGTTGCACCATGCGAGGTAGTAGAGGAAGTTGTAGTTCGGCTGCTTGAGGCGGATCTGGAATGTATAACGGTCGAGCGCGCGCAGCCCCTCCACCGGCGTGTCGTAGTCGAAGCTGCCAACCTTGCGCGCGCGCGCCAGGGGCTCGTCCATGCCGGCGATCCAGCCCTCGAACTGGTAGAGGTTGGGGGATTTCCTGCGCGGATCGAAGATGCGCTTGATCGAGTAGACGTAGTCGTCGGCCACCAACTCGCGTTTCTTCCCCTTGAACGCGGCATCGTCGGCGAATTGGATGCCGGGCTTCACCTTCAGGGTGTAGAGCGTGCCGGCCTCGGTCACCTCCGGCATCGCCGCGAGCGTGTTCGGGATGAGCTTCACCGGGCGCGCCAGGTAGTCGTAGACGAGCGGCGGATCGAAGATGTTGGCGATGACGTTCGACGAGTAGAGGTCCGAGACCTCGGCGGGATCGAAAGAGGTCTCCGCGACCTCGAAGGCATAGCGGAAGACCTTGTTCGGGTCGGCGGGGCCCGCCGCGGCAGGCAAGGCGACCAGGGTGGCGGTGGAAACCACCGCCGCCAGGCGGGCGAGGAGCGATTGCACCGGGCGCGAGAGGGCGTTGCGGGCGTGGAGCTGCGGCATTATGCGATACACTTCGACCCCGTCTGCAACCGTTGATTGAGCCTCGATTTTACGTCTTAAGGAGCGCGCTAGATGGGCTTCCTGCAAGGCCGGCGCATCCTCGTCACCGGGATGCTCTCCAACCGCTCGATCGCCTATGGCATCGCAAGAGCGTGCGCCCGCGATGGCGCCGAACTCGCGTTCACCTACCAGGGCGAAGGCATCCGCGAGCGCGTCTTGGAGCTGGCCCGCGAATTCGCCACCGAGCGCGTGTTCGCCTGCGACGTGGCCGACGACGCGCAGATCGACGCGCTCTTCGCCGACCTGGGCAAGCATTGGGATGGCCTGGACGGACTGGTGCACGCCATCGCGTTCGCCCCCCGCGAGGCGCTGAAGGGCGGGTTCCACACCAGCGTTACCCGGGAAGCGTTCCGCGTCGCGCACGACATCTCCAGCTACAGCCTGGCGGCGCTCGCCAAGGCTGCCGAGCCGCTGATGAAGGGACGGCCCGGATCGATCGTCACGCTCTCGTACCTGGGCGCGGAGCGCGCGATGCCCAACTACAACGTGATGGGGCTCGCCAAGGCGAGCCTCGAAGCGTGCGTACGCTACCTCGCGTCGAGCCTCGGACCCGAGGCCATCCGCGTGAACGCGATTTCGGCCGGGCCGATCAAGACACTGGCGGCGGCGGGCATCGGCGGATTCTCGAAGATTCTCAACTTCGTCGAGAAGAACTCGCCGCTGCGGCGGGGCGTGACCACGGAGGAGGTCGGCAACACCGCCGCCTTCCTGCTCTCGGACCTCGCGAGCGGCATCACGGGCGAGGTGGTCTACGTCGACGCCGGCTTCAGCAGCGTGACGCCGCTCGAGGAGTAGCCCTATTTCGCCGGCCCGCCGCCCGTGTCCTTCGCGTCCAACGCGCCCTTCTTCACGGTGACTCCGACGCGGTTACGCAGGCTCGTGAGCGTCGCCTCCAGCTCCTGGGCCGCGACCGCCTGGCGCAGCTGGGCGCCGAGCGCCTGGCGCTGGGCATCCTCGATCTTCTCCGGCTCGATCACCTTGGTGACGCGCACCAGCGAGTAGCCCATCGGGCTCTCGACGCCGACGAATGCGGGAAGCTTCTTGCGATCGGCGCGGAAGGCACGGTCCACGACCTGGGGGAAGAGCCCGCCCGTCTTCTGCCGGTTCACCGCCAGGGGCGCGGGCCATTTCACGTCGGCTTCGTTGCCGGCCTGCAGGACTTTCAGCTTGGCTTCGCCTTCGGCCTTCGCGAGCTTCGCCGCCTCGACGCGCGCGAGCTTGCGTTCGATCTCCGCGCGCACCGACTCGAAGGGCTTGAGCTGCGCCGGCTTGTGCTCCACGACGCGGGCCGAGACGAGCGTATTGGGCATGACCTCGATCGCCGAGGTGTTGCGCTTCCCTTTGATCGCGTCGTCGGAGAAGATCTCAGCCTGCAGCTTGGGATTGTTGAGCGCCGGCACCGGTGCCGGCGCTCCCTTGCTGATCCACGGCGATTGCTGGACCGGGACCTTGAGCGCGTCCGAGGCCGGCTTGAGGCTCGCCGACTGCTCGTAGGCGAGGTTCGCGAAGGCCTCCGCGGCTTCGGCGTACTTGCGCTGCGCCGCGGTTTTCTTGATCACCGCCTCGATCTCGGGCGTGGCGTCGACGAGCGACTTCACCTTCGCGGGCCTGATGTCGTCCACCCGTATCACGTGGAAGCCGAAATCGGTGGCGACCGGACCGAGGATCTCGCCCTTCTTCGCGGCGAACATCGCATCGTCGAAGGGCTTCACCATTTGGCCTCGGGGGAACATCCCCAGCTTGCCGCCCTGGGTTGCGGAGCCCGGGTCCTGCGATTCCGTGCGAGCGAGCTCGGCAAAGGCGGTCGGCTTCTTGCGGACCTGGTCGGCGATCGCCTGCGCCCTGGTCTCGGCGGCCTTCTTGTCCGCTTCCGGCGCGTCGGGCTTGACCGCGATGAGGATATGGCTCGCCTCGCGCTGCTCCGCTTGCCCCCACTGGTTGCGCTTCATGCCCTCTTCGTAGGCGTTGCTCACCTCCTCGGCAGGTGCCTCTGCCTTCGCGGCGAGCGCGTCCAGCGACAGCTCCACGTACTCCACCCGCACCTGCTCCGGGGTAGTGAATTCCTTCGCGTTCGCATCGTAATAGGCCTTCACCTGCTCGGGTGCGATCTTCACCTTCGCGAGGAATTCCTCGGGCGCGAGGTTCAAGACGCTCACTTCCCGCGTCTGTTCGGACAGGCGGATGAAGCTGTCGAGCGTCGCCTTGGGCACGAATGCGGTCTCGACGATCGCATTGCGGAATTGCGACTGGCGGAAATCGGCGCGCAAGCGCTCGTCTAGGCCGACGGGCGTGAGTCCGTTCGCCTTCGCCAGTTGCTCGTAGCGCTCCTTGTTGAACTTGCCGTCGACCTGGAAGGCCGGCTCCGTCGCGATGCGCTCGGCGAGCTGCCGGTCGGGCACCTTCACGCCGGCTCGATCCGAACCCACGGCGAGCAGCCGTTCGGCGACCAGGCGATCGAGGACCGAGCGCTTGATCTCCGGATTGTCCATCAGCGCAGGGTCGAAGTTGCCGCGGAACTGCTCGCGGTAGATATCCGCCTGGCGGCGCATCGCCTGGTCGAGCTCGCCCGCGCCGATGCGCTGGGAGCCAACCGTGGCCACGGTGTCGCCGCCCGCCGGGCGCTGGAGGTACTGCTCGACGCCGAAAAGGCCGAACGGCACGATCAGGAACAGCGCGAACAGGATCTTGAAGGCCTTGTTCTGGCTAATCTGGCGAATCTTTTCCATGGACGTCCCGGAAGTGAAAAGGGCGAACCGCATGGTTCGCCCTCATGAACTGGCGGAGTGGACGGGACTCGAACCCGCGACCCCCGGCGTGACAGGCCGGTATTCTAACCAACTGAACTACCACTCCAGAATTCGTTTGTGGTGGGTGCTGAGGGGATCGAACCCCCGACATTCGCCTTGTAAGGGCGACGCTCTACCAGCTGAGCTAAGCACCCGGAGAGTCGATAATTTTAATGGAAAAGAACCCTCTTTTCCAGTGTGTTGTCGCCCCCGAATCGTCGGGGGCCCAACGCATCGCGAGCAGCCGGGCAAATTGGGCCCTGCCTGCGCGGAGGCGACAGCTTCCTTTCCTCAGTGCTTGGTGACCACCGGGCGAGCCTCAGGCGCCGGCGGCGGGGC
Source organism: Usitatibacter sp. (assembly GCA_039929025.1). Taxonomy (GTDB): domain Bacteria; phylum Pseudomonadota; class Gammaproteobacteria; order Burkholderiales; family Usitatibacteraceae; genus Usitatibacter. The sequence goes on from JBDSRZ010000186.1 coordinate 7,175, forward strand.
GGCCACTGGAGAATCGGCTGTCGGCTCGGGCTTTCGCTCGAGCGCTCGCTCGAGGACTTCATCGAACCACTGGACCGGCGTGATCTCGATGGCGTTCTTCACCTCCTCCGGGATCTCGGCCAGGTCCTTCACGTTCTCCTTCGGAATCAGGACGTGCTTGATGCCGCCGCGGTGCGCGGCCAGCAGCTTCTCCTTGAGCCCGCCGATCGGGAGCACCTCCCCACGAAGCGTGATCTCGCCGGTCATCGCCACGTCGCAGCGCACCGGGATGCCGGTGAGCACCGAGGTGATCGCGGTCGCGATCGAGATGCCGGCGCTCGGGCCGTCCTTGGGCGTGGCGCCCTCCGGAAGGTGGACGTGCAGGTCGAGCGTCTGCCAGAAGTCCTCGGCCACGCCCAGTCGCTTGGCGCGCGCGCGCACCACCGAAATGGCCGCCTTGATCGATTCGTTCATCACCTCGCCCAGCTTTCCCGTGGTGACGGTATTGCCCTTGCCGGGAAGCTTCACCGCTTCGACGGTGAGCAGTTCGCCGCCCACCTCGGTCCAGGCAAGGCCGGTGACCTGCCCTACCTGGTTCTCCTTCTCCGCGATGCCATAGGTGTACTTGCGTACGCCCAGGTACTTGTCGATGTTCTTCGCATTGACGGTGACGTGGGCGCCATCCTTCTTCTTGGTGAGGATGGACTTGATCACCTTGCGCGAGATCTTCGCGAGCTCGCGATCGAGGCCGCGCACTCCCGCCTCGCGCGTGTAGTAGCGGGTGATGTCGCGCAACGCCGCGTCGGTGACCGCGAGCTCGCCGTCCTTGATCCCGTTCGCCTTGAACTGCTTCGGCAGCAGGTACTGCTTGGCGATGTGCACCTTCTCGTCCTCGGTATAGCCCGAGAGGCGGATCACTTCCATCCGATCGAGCAGCGGGGCCGGAATGTTGAGCGTGTTGGCGGTGGCGACGAACATCACGTCGGAGAGGTCGTACTCGACCTCGACGTAGTGGTCGACGAAGGTGTGGTTCTGCTCGGGGTCGAGCACCTCCAGCAGCGCCGAGGACGGATCGCCGCGGAAGTCCATGCCCATCTTGTCGACTTCGTCCAGCAGGAAGAGCGGATTCCTCACGCCCACCTTGGTCATGTTCTGCAGGATCTTGCCAGGCATCGAGCCGATGTAGGTGCGGCGGTGGCCGCGGATCTCCGCCTCGTCGCGCACGCCACCCAGCGACATGCGCACGAACTTGCGATTGGTCGCGCGCGCAATCGACTGCCCGAGCGAGGTCTTGCCCACGCCGGGAGGACCGACCAGGCACAGGATCGGCGCCTTCAGCTTGTCCACGCGCTGCTGGACCGCCAGGTATTCGATG
>JBDSRZ010000187.1:0-16169 GCA_039929025.1 Usitatibacter sp.
TCGAGCATCTCGGTGCGGCGCCCGGCGAGCGCAACGCTGTAGCCCTCGGCGAGCAGCGCGAGCGCCGCGGCCTTGCCGATGCCCGTTCCGGCGCCGGTGACGACGGCAACCTTGCCTTTCCCTTTCATTCCAGTCCTCCCAGGACGTCCCGCAGGGTCGAAACGATCTCGTCGATGTGTTTTTCCTCCACGATCAGCGCCGGAGCGATGGCGATGATGTCCCCCGTCGACCGGACCAGCACATTGCGCTCGAAGCAGCTCAGGAAGGTCTCGAAGCCCCGCGCGTTGGGGGCGCTGGGACGGGGCGCGAGCTCGACCGCGCCGACCAGGCCGATGTTGCGTATGTCGGTCACGTGGCGTGTGCCCTTCAGCGAGTGCAGCGCATTCTCGAAATAGGGCGCCATGCGTGCCGCGCGCGCGAACAGATCCTCGTCCTTGTAGAGCTGCAGCGTGGCGATGCCCGCGGCGCAGGCGAGCGGATGGGCGGAGTACGTGTACCCGTGGAAGAGCTCGACCGCTCCGGGCGGACCCGCCATGAAGGTCGAGTAGATCTCGCTCGAGACGATCACGCCACCCATGGGCACGGCGCCGGACGTGATCCCCTTCGCGAACGTCACCATGTCGGGCTCGACGCCGAAGACTTCGTTCGAGAAGGCCGCGCCGAGGCGCCCGAACGCGGTGATCACCTCGTCGAAGATGAGCAGGATGCCGTGCTTCCTGGTGATCTCGCGCAGGCGCTGCAGGTAGCCCTTCGGCGGCACCAGCACGCCGGTCGAGCCCGCCATCGGCTCGACGATCACCGCGGCAACGGTCGAAGGGTCGTGCAGCGCCACCAGCCGCTCCAGCTCGTCGGCGAGGTGGGCGCCCCATTCAGGCTGTCCGCGCGAGAAGGCGTTGCGGTCCGGATAGTGCGTATGCGGCAGGTGGTCCACGCCCGCGAGCAGGGTGCCGAACATCTTGCGGTTCGCGGGGATGCCGCCCACCGAGATGCCGCCGAAGCCCACGCCGTGATAACCCCGCTCGCGCCCGATGAGGCGCGTGCGCGAGCCCTCGCCGCGCGTGCGATGCCAGGCGAGCGCGATCTTGAGCGCGGTGTCGACCGATTCGGAGCCCGAATTGCAGAAGAACACGTGATCGAGGCCCTCCGGCGTGAGCTCCACGATGCGGTTGGCGAGCTCGAAGGCGAGCGGATGCCCCATCTGGAAGGCGGGCGCGTAGTCCATCGTCGCGGCCTGCTTCTGGATCGCTTCCACGATGGGCTTCCTGCCGTGGCCCGCGTTGCAGCACCACAGGCCCGCGAAACCGTCGAGGATCTGGCGGTTGTCGTCGGTCGTGTAGTACATGCCCTCGGCCTTCACCATCATCCGCGGCTTCGCCTTGAAGCTGCGGTTGGCGGTGAACGGCATCCAGTACGCCTCGAGATCGGCGGGTGCGAGGTGCAGCTGGTCGGAAAGGATGGTCATGGTGATTAGCTCCCTGAGGCGACCAATTTAACCTAACGCGGGAAACGTCGCCGGGCCGCGACAGCCCATGTCAGCGTTCTCGACTCGTGCCAGTACGACCGGAGCAACGGCCGGGCCGGGCGCCGCAGAGGCGTCTGGCTCGTTTGCCTGTCATCCGTCGAGGCGCGTCACGCGTTAGACGAGTACGGAGGTGACATATGCGCAAGCTGATCATCGGAAGCCTGGTTGCAGCAGCATTGGGTGTGGCGGCATTCCCCGCCGCGGCTCGCACGAACGTGGATTTCTTCGTCAACGTCGCGCCGCCGGCGGTGTACCACGAGGTGGTCCCCGCGCCGCGCGTAGGCTACGCCTGGATCCCGGGTTATTGGGACTGGCGTTATGGACGCTACGCGTGGGTGGGCGGCTACTGGTCGCGCCCTCGCCACGGCCATTACTACGAGCCGGTGCGCTGGCACCATCGCGACGGACGCTACTACCGCGCCGGTGGATGGCGGGACTCCGATCACGACGGTGTTCCCGACCGCTACGATCGCGCGCCGTACAACCCGCGCTGGCGTTAAGGCACGGCCACCCTGCCGGCACCGCGGTGCCGGCATTTTTTGTGGTCTGAACGTAGATCCTGCTACCGCCAATAGTCCGACTCGCGCCGTAGGCCGATGCCGACGCAGTAAACGGAATGCACCGGCATTGGCCGAACCCCTGTCTCGCTAACCTGAGCGTTGTACAACTGCGACAGGAGGCGATCATGTGGACTCGACGAGTGCTTCTCGCGACGATGGTCGCCGCGGCTGCCATGTCGCTGCCACGCCTGGTTCCCGCTTCCGGTAGCTCGCTTGTGAGTGCGCAAGGCGTCGCCGCGAGCTCGTTTCGCTAGGGAAATCCTGCATAACCTCCGAGCCGGCGCCTTGGCGCCGGCTTTTCTTTAGGGTGGAGCTCGTTTGCCTTCCGCAGATGCACGGGAGATGATGGGGGCCAGCGATGAGACTTGTCACCTACGCGTCGGGACCCAACGGCCTGCCCAGGCTGGGTGTGCGCGTCGGCCACCGCGTGCTCGACGTGGAAGCCGCCTCGCGCGTCGACGGCGAGCCGCTGCCGTCCTCGATGAAGGGTCTGCTGCGTGAAGGGCGCGGAGCGCTGTCGCGGGTGCAGGCGCTCGCGAAAGCGGCGCAGTCGAATGCCGGCCGGTACTCCACCGCGATGATGGAAGAGAAGGCCATCCGCTTCCTGCCCCCAGTGCCCGATCCCGACCGATTCGTCGGCATGGACCCGACCCCGCGAACGCAGCCGGACGAAGCCGGCACCTCCTTCGGCGGCCACAACGGGAAGATCGCGACACCGTCGGCGTCGGCGCGGCTCGATTGCCGGCCGGCGCTGGTGTTCGTCATCGGCCGCCGGGCGGGCGGCGTGACCGGCGACGACGATGCGATGGATTACGTCGCGGGCGTTACGTTACTGAGCGAGCTGATCGCCAGCGACTCCGCGCCGGATGCATCGCTCCTGGGCGCGATCGGTCCCGAGCTCGTGACCATCGACGAGATCGGCGATCCCGACGATCTCTGGATCACATGCGTGGTGAACGGCGAGGAGCGCCTGCGCGTGAACGCCGGCGACCAGGCTGGAAAGATGAGCGAGATCCTCGTGCACTTCTCGCGCGACGCCGCGCTGGAGCCTGGCGATATGTTTTCCACCGGGATTCCGGGCAGTTTCGCTCCCGGCAGCGATGACGTCGCTACGCTCAAGGTTGGCGATGTCGTCGAGTGCTCAATCGAAGGCATCACCACGTTGCGGACCACCATCACCGCGGCTTAGGTCGAAGGCCTCCCGGCCCTGTCGTGGAGTGTTTGGCCGAACGTCGATTTCCAGTGGCCTGCCGATACCGGCAAGCCGGCGTCTTCGCCCGCGACCGACGAACCCGAGTCGTACCCGATCGAATCACGCAGGTAGCCACCGACCTTCCTGCTCCTTGGCCGGCGCGGCGCAATCCCGCCGGCCGTTTTATTGGCAGGGCGCGCAAGGTTTTGCGGGCCGGTTTTCCGGTATCCTCTCGCCTCCCCCGTTACACCTCGAATGGCCAGAGATTCCCATGGCTCAGTACGTCTATTCGATGATCCGCGTGAGCAAGGTCGTCCCGCCCAAACGCGAGATCATCAAGAACATCTCCATCTCGTTCTTTCCGGGCGCCAAGATCGGGCTGCTCGGCCTGAACGGATCCGGCAAGTCCACGGTGCTGCGCATCATGGCCGGCATCGACAAGGAATACGAAGGCCAGGCGACGGCGATGCCAGGCATCCGCATCGGTTACCTGCCGCAGGAGCCGCAGCTCGAACCCGGGCACACGGTGCGCGAGGCGGTGGAAGAGGGGCTGGGCGAAGTTTTCACCGCGAAGAAGCGCCTCGAGCAGGTGTATGCGGAGTACGCGGAATCCGACGCTGATTTCGACAAGCTAGCGGCCGAACAGGAGAGGCTGGAGAAGCTGCTCGCCTCCGCCGACTCGTCGACTCTCGACACGCAGCTCGAGGTCGCGGCCGACGCGCTACGCCTGCCGCCGTGGGATGCGAAGGTCGACGTGCTGTCCGGCGGCGAGAAGCGCCGCGTGGCCCTTTGCCGCCTGCTGCTTTCCAAACCCGACATGCTGCTGCTGGACGAGCCGACCAACCACCTTGATGCCGAGAGCGTCGAGTGGCTCGAGCAATTCCTGGTGCGTTTCCCGGGCACCGTGGTCGCGGTGACCCACGACCGCTACTTCCTCGACAACGCCGCCGAGTGGATCCTCGAGCTAGACCGCGGCACCGGACACCCCTACAAGGGCAACTACTCGGACTGGCTGGAGCAGAAGCGTGACCGCCTGCAGAAGGAGGAGTCGAGCGAGAGCGCGCGCCAGAAGGCGATCAAGAAAGAGCTCGAGTGGGTGCGCAAGAACGCGAAGGGGCAGCAGACCAAGAACATCGCGCGCCTCAAGCGCTTCGACGAGCTCAACTCGTACGAGTACCAGAAGCGCAACGAGACCGCGGAGATCTTCATCCCGGTCGCCGAGCGGCTCGGCAACGAGGTGATCGAGTTCGAGAACGTCTCCAAGTCCTATGGCGACCGGCTGCTGATCGACAACCTGTCGTTCAAGATTCCGGCGGGCGCGATCGTCGGCATCATCGGCCCCAACGGCGCGGGCAAGTCGACGCTCTTCCGCATGATCACCGGCAAGGAGAAGCCGGACACCGGCAAGATCGCCATCGGCCACACGGTGAAGATGTCGGTGGTCGACCAGACGCGGCAGTTCGACCCGAAGCAGAACGTGTGGCAGGCGATCTCGGGCGGCCAGGACATCCTCACCATCGGCAAGTTCGAGATCCAGTCGCGCGCCTACCTGGGCCGCTTCAATTTCAAGGGCGGCGACCAGCAGAAACTCACCGGGCAGCTCTCCGGGGGCGAGCGCGGCCGGCTGCACCTCGCCAAGACGCTCCTCGACGGCGGCAACGTGCTGCTGCTGGACGAGCCGTCCAACGACCTGGACGTGGAAACGCTGCGGGCGCTGGAGGACGCGCTCGGGGAATTCGCCGGAACCGTGCTGGTGATCTCCCACGACCGCTGGTTCCTCGACCGCATCTGCACCCACATCCTCGCGGCCGAGGGCGATTCGCAGTGGATGCTCTACGCGGGCAACTACCACGAGTACGAAGAAGACAAGCTCGAGCGCCTGGGCGAGGAAGCCGCGCAGCCCCACCGCTTGCGCTTCAAGGCGCTCAAATAGCCGTAATCCCGCGCAGGGACTACTCAGGCGGGATTACCGTCTCCCCCGCAACGGTTCGAGGGCGGCGCGATGGACAGCACGGTGAAGAAGGCGAGCTGCTGCGCCCATGCTCGGCGCGGCGTCATCGACCCACCCCCTGCCTGCGCGCTTCGCGAGCTCGGCCGGGGTGCGCGCATCGAGGTGGGACATCTCAGGTGACTCTTTTCAGCAGCACCGGGTCACGGCCGTGGACGATGTCTTCGGCGCGCGCCACCAGGGCGGCCTCCGCGGTGCCGTATTCGGAGTTCGCCGCCTTCTCCATGCTCTTCGAGCCGTGGGCGAGCGAGTAGGACCGTGTGAGCTCAGCGCCGAAGAAGAAGATCTGCGACGAGTAGTAAATCCAGACGACGGCGACCACCAGCGTGCCGGCGGCGCCGAAACTGGAAGCGACCGAGCTCTTGCCGATGTAGAGCCCGATGAGATATTTCCCGATGGTGAAGAGCGCCGCTGTCACCACCGCGCCGACGAGCACGTCGCCCCACGGAATGTGCCGGCTGGGCAGGATCTTGAAGACGAGCGCGAAAAGCGCGGTCATCACCAGCAGCGAGCCGACGAGCTCCAGCGTCCGGGCCACGGCCTCTGTCCCCCCGAACCAGCGCGCGCCCATGTACGCCACCGCGGCGCTCACCACCAGGGAGACCAACAGCAGGAATCCGATCACTACAATGAGGCCGAAGGACAGGAGGCGCTTGCGCAACTGGCCCCAGAGCCCCTTCGCCTTGGGCGTTTCCGCCTTCCAGATGCGGTCGAGGTCGTCCTGGAGCTCGCCGAAAACGGTCGTCGCGCCGACCAGCAGCAACACAAAGCTCACGAGAGTCTGCAGGATGCCGTCCTTCTTGTCGGCCGCGGCGTCGAGGACGCTCCGCACGCCTTCGGCGCCGGTGTCGCCGAGCAGGCCCGAGAGCTGGGCGAAGAGGAGCGTTTGCGCCTCGTCGCGGCCGATCACCAGGCCGGCTATGGTGATCACCAGCACCAGGAGGGGTGCCATCGAGAGGAGCGAGTAGAACGCGAGCGCGGCGCCCATGCTGAGGCAGTTATCCGCCTTCCAGGCCGAGCCCGCGGATTTGGCGAGGCCCAATAGCGCTTTCCGTCCCAGCTTCATTGGCAGTCGCTCTTGATGTGCATACGGGTGTACCGATTCGAGAAACGGCGCGCCGATTAGTTCGCGGCGCGTGCGTTTGCTGGCAATCTCCTACACGCGTGCGCTCCGATATCGCCCTGCGCTCGGTGCCTGAAGTCTCAGCGGTCGCTCGCTTCCTTGGAACGGGGCGCCGGAGGTGGCGCCCGGTCCTCGTCCTCACCGGGAGCTTTTTTTTCGCCGGTGCGAATCTGCGCGATCCGCACCGAAGCCCGGACGATGAAGCTGGTGATCCTTTGCAGCGCGGAAAGCGCATCGCCGGCGAGGCGGTCGCGCCCGTACTCCTCCACCAGACAGACGTGCAACTGGGCGATGTCGTGCTCGTCCTTCACGCGGCCTGGACGGCACCGCATCGGCAACTGCGCAATCTCGTCGGGACTCCATGTAGCGAGATAGTCGCGGGTGATGGCGACGACCTGGCTGGGCGACTCCGAGGCGTCGAGCTGCTGTAACCAGGAAGACATCGAGCGACTTTCGGAAACCGATGAGCAGCCGGCTACGACTCCGGCTGATCGAGGATTATCGGAGCTTTTCGTCTGCCCAATCTGTAGGAAGACTGTACCGTGCCGGTAAGACCTTGCCTACAGGCTCGACTTTGGAGGGCCACGGGCGCGGCGGATCGCCTTGCGCTCCGGATAGCACTCCGCGCTGCATCCATCCGACGCGAAAAGTAGCTCGCGTCCTACTCACGACTAGGTCTTTGGAACTGGTGCGCCCCGGATCGGACCGGATAAATTCGCTCCAGATTCCACAGACGAGAGCACGAACATGCGAAAGCAGAACATCCAGCCGCGCCGCGCCAAGCTCCCCCCGATCCTCGAGATCGACGAAGACGGCATCCCGGTGAACGAGATGGAGGCCTGGCACATGCCGCGTTGGTCGACCGACTCCGACACGCCGGGCGTGAGCTTGGGCGAATGGCCTACAGAATTCGACGACTGAACGCAAGGTGGATCGGGCCAGGCGCGCGGGCAAGGTCGCCGCGCGCGTGGCGAGGAACCGCGGGTCTACGGCATCGCGCCGCGCGCCAATCGGGACCTGACCAACCAGATGCCCGATGATCCCACCATTCGGCATTGATTCCTTCGACACCGACGACGACGCCGGCCCCGCGCCGGCGTTCTCATTGGTGTCGGACGCCATGACGCGCTCGCTGCCGGAAGCCATCATGGTCCTCGGGCTTTCGGCGCTCGGCGTGACCGGCTGTGCGATCGTGATCGAGACCCGCGACCCGGCGCCGTTCCGCGAGCCGGCGGCGCATGCAGTCGCCGAACCCCCGCGTCCGGCGCCAGCGCCTCCGGCGTCCCGGGGCGAGGGGATTGCCATTCCGGTGAAGGGGATCACGCGCGAAGACCTGCGCGACAACTTCAACGACACCCGCGGCAAGCGCGTCCACCGCGCGCTCGACATCATGGCCAGGCGGGGCACTCCGGTAGTCGCGGCGGTCGATGGACGCGTGGCGAAGGTCTACCGGCACATCCTGGGAGGGCTTTGCGTCTACCAATACGACGCGAAGGAAGAGCACGCCTATTACTACGCGCACCTCGACGCGTATGCCGAGGGCCTTGCGGAAGGCGTCGAGGTGAAGCGCGGCGATCCGATCGGATTCGTGGGCAGCACGGGCAACGCGTCGCCCACGGCGCCACACCTGCACTTCGCGGTCATCCGGCTGGGCCCCGACAAGCGTTGGTATCGCGGCGAGCCGGTGAATCCCTTCCCGTTGCTTACCGCGCCAGCTCCGGCAGCAACCCGGTGAGGTCCTTGGCCGCCGGGTTATCCTCGGCGCCATGGGAACTCTCCGCGGCGATCCGGGCATCACGCGCGGCACGCTGGAGCACTACAACCAGCGCGCCGAGTCCTTCTGGGAGGGCACGCGCGACCACGACGTGAGCCAGAACATCGAGGCGCTGCTGCGCCACATCGAGGGCGCGCCCCCGTTCGCGATCCTCGACCTCGGCTGCGGCCCCGGCCGCGACCTCGCGCACTTCCGCGGCCTCGGCCACGCGCCGGTGGGCCTGGAAGGAGCCGAGCGCCTCGCGGCGATGGCGCGCGCGCACGGCGCCTGCGAGGTGTGGGAGCAGGACTTCCTCGCGCTCGACCTGCCGGCGGATCGCTTCGACGGCATCTTCGCCAATGCGTCGCTCTTCCACGTCCCGCGCTCCGAGCTGCCGCGTGTGCTGGCGGACCTCCACGGGACGCTCAAGCCCCGCGGAGTGCTGTTCAGCTCGAACCCGCGCGGCGACAACCGCGAGGGCTGGAGCGGCGGGCGCTACGGCGCCTGGCACGACCTCGACGCGTGGCGCGGTTTCGTGACCGCCGCGGGCTTCAGCGAGCTCGAGCACTACTACCGCCCGCCGGGATTGCCGCGCGACCAGCAGCCGTGGCTCGCCAGCGTGTGGAGGAAGACCCCTCGGTGAACGACGATCACGACAAGGATTCGCCGCTCGCCGCCGACATCCGCCTCCTGGGGCGGTTGCTGGGGGACACCATTCGCGCCTTCGATGGCGACCGCACCTTCGACCTGGTGGAGGAGATCCGAAAGCTCGCGGTGGCGAGCCGCAGGCTCGAGGACCGCGAGTCGAGCAAGCGCCTGTCGACCATCCTCGACGCACTGACCACCGACGAAGCGGTGGCGGTGGTGCGCGCCTTCAGCTATTTCTCGCTCCTCGCCAACATCGCCGAGGACCGCCACCACATCCGCCGCTATCGCTACAACCGGCGCGCGGGCGCGGCCCCGCTGGCCTCCACCGTGCGCGGGCTCTTTGCCGATGCGCGCAGCCGCGGGGCGACGCGCGACGAGGCGTACCAGCACCTTTCGCCCATTCGCGTGCATCCGGTGCTCACGGCGCATCCGACTGAGGTGCAGAGGAAAAGCACGCTCGACTGCCAGCTCGCGATCGCCGAGTGCCTGGGGCGCATGGACTCGGCCGATGTCCTGCCGGAGGAGATCGAGCGCTCGATCGTGGAGCTTCGTCGCCTCATCGCGACCCTCTGGCAGACGCGCATGCTGCGCGCGGTGAAGCTCGGCGTGCGCGACGAGATCGAGAATGCGCTCGCGTACTTCGGCTACACCTTCATCGATGCCATCCCCGCGATCCTCGCCGACGTCGAGGACTCGATCGCGAGCCTCGCGGGCGAGGCGCCGCGTCGCGAACTAGGCAACCTGATGGCGGTGGGCAGCTGGGTCGGCGGCGATCGCGACGGCAACCCCTTCGTCACCGCCGAGATGCTGGAGGCCGCGTTCCGCCGCCAGGCGGAGATCGCGCTCGACCACCACCTGGGCGAAGTGCACGCGCTCGGTGCCGAGCTGCCGCTTTCGGCCATGCTCACGCGCATCACTCCGGCGCTGGAGGAGCTTGCGAACGAGTCCCCCGACCGCTCTCCGCATCGCCTGGACGAGCCCTATCGCCGCGCCCTCACCGGCATCTACGCACGCCTTGCCGCCACCGCGCAGGAGCTGGGCCTCAAGCAGGCGCAACGCAGCGCCGTCGGCAGCGCCCGGCCGTACGCGAACGTGGCGGAATTCAGCGCCGCGCTCGACGTGATCGACGCGAGCTTGCGTGGGGGCGGCGGAGCCCTTCTCGCGGACGGGCGGCTGCGGATGCTGCGCAAGGCCGCGTCGGCCTTCGGCTTCCACCTTGCCACCGTGGACCTGCGGCAGAACTCCGAGGTCCACGAGGAGGTGATCGAGGAGCTGCTGCGCGAGGCCAACGTGACGCCGCAATATCGTGAGCTCGACGAGGCGCGCCGGCGGGAATTGCTGCTGGCCGAGCTGGCATCGCCGCGCGCGCTGCGCTCGACCTTCGGCAATTACTCCGACCTCACGCGCGCCGAGCTCGCCATCGTCGAGGCCGCCGCCGCGGTGCACCGGCGCCTCGGGGCGGCGGCGATCCGCCAGTACGTGATCTCCAAGGCCGACAGCGTCTCGGATCTCCTCGAGGTCGCGGTGCTGCTGAAGGAGGTGGGGCTCGCCACCCCCGGCGCCGCGCCCGCGTCGCGCGTCCAGATCGTGCCGCTCTTCGAGACCATCGGCGACCTGCAGGGCGCGGCGCGCACGATGCGCGAGTGGTTCGCGATCCCTGCCGCCCGTGCCCTCGTGCGCTCGCTGGACGACGTCCAGGAGGTCATGCTCGGCTACTCCGACAGCAACAAGGACGGGGGCTATGTCACCTCCAACTGGGAGCTCTACAAGGCGGAAACGGCGCTGGTCGAGGTTTTCGGCGACGCGGGCGTGAGGCTGCGCTTCTTCCACGGCCGCGGCGGGACGGTGGGACGCGGCGGCGGCCCGAGCTACGACGCGATCCTCGCGCAGCCGCCGGGAAGCGTGCAGGGCGAGCTGCGCCTGACGGAGCAGGGCGAGGTCATCGGGAGCAAGTACGCCAACCGCGAAATCGGCCGCCGCAACCTCGAGGCGCTCTTCGCCGCGACGGTGCGCGCGACGCTCGATGGCGCCCCGGCCGCGGCGCACGCGGGATTCCACGGGGCGATGGAGGAGCTCTCTCGCGACGCGATGGCGGCATATCGCGACCTGGTTTACGGCACGCAGGGGTTTGTCGAATACTTCCGCGCCACCACGCCGATCGTGGAGATCGCCGAGCTCAACATCGGCTCGCGGCCTGCCTCGCGCAAGAAATCCCAGGCGATCGAGGACCTGCGAGCGATCCCCTGGGTGTTCTCGTGGGCACAATGCCGCGTGATGTTGCCCGGGTGGTACGGGTTCGGCGCCGCGGTCGCGGCCTATGAGGCGCGCCACGCAGAGCAGGGCCGTGCGCTCCTCGCGCGCATGTGGCGCGAGTGGCCGTTCTTCCGCGCGATGCTTTCCAACCTCGACATGCTTCTTGCCAAGGCGGACCTCAGCGTGGCCGCGCGCTACAAGGAGCTGCTCGCCGACGCGGCCGCCGGCGACGCCATCTTCGCGCGCATCTCGGGCGAGTTCGATTCGACGGTGCAGGCGCTCTTCGCGATCACCGGCTGCAAGCGCTTCCTCGAGTCCAATCCCTCGCTCGCCCGCTCGATTCGCAACCGCTTCCCCTATCTCGATCCGCTGAACCACCTGCAGCTGGAGCTCCTGCGCCGCCATCGCGCCGGCGGAGCCGGCGAGCGCGTGAAGAACGGCATTCACCTCTCCATCAACGGCCTCGCCGCGGGCCTGCGCAACTCGGGCTGAACCGGGGACAGACTCTTTTTCCGAGCTTGAAGACGGCCCACGCCGGCAGCGGAAAAAGAGTCTGTCCCCGGTTTGGTGTAGTGTCTCGGTGGGGGTAACAGGCCCCCGGGATTTCAGTTCCCTCCAAGACGGCATTCGTCCACTCCTGTTCGGCGCTGCGCGCCAGGTGGGCACCGTCAACCTCTCCATCGAACGCCAGCGACTTCCACTCTTCAATTGGAGGATTCGCCATGCGTTACCAGCTCACCCCGATCCACTGCCGCCCGTGGACCCTGAACGGCATCTCGCTCAAGCTGATCGAGAGCCACTTCGAGAACAATTACGGCGGGGCGCTCCGGCGCCTTAACGCCATCAGCGCGCAGCTCGAAACCCTCGACTACGCGACCGCGCCGCCGTACCAGGTCGCGGGCCTCAAGCGCGAGGAGCTGACCGCGCTCAACTCCACGTTGTTGCACGAGCTCTACTTCGCGAGCCTCTCCGCGAGCGACGGCAAGCCCACCGCGCCGATGGTCGAGGCGCTCACTCGTGACTTCGGCTCCGTCGACCGTTGGCGCGCGCAGTTCCTCGCCATGGCCACGGCGCTCTCCGGCGGCTCGGGCTGGGTCCTGCTCACCTGGGTGCCGCGGGACAAGCGCCTGGTGAACCAGTTCGCCACCGACCACTCGCAGTCGATCGCCGGCGGTATCCCGATCCTGGCCCTCGACATGTACGAGCATGCGTACCACATCGACTTCGGCGCCAACGCGAAGGCGTACATCGAGGCCTTCATGCGCAACCTCGACTGGAATTCGGTCGAGGAGCGCTACCTGCAGTCGGCGGAAGTCGCGCCACCGCCGCCCCTGGTGCAGCCGGAGTTCGAGGGCATTCCCGGGGTCGGCCCGGAAGAGGTGAAGGCGATGCTCGATGCAGGACAGAAGGTCCAGATCGTCGACGCGCGGCCGAGCTTCTACGTCTCGCGCACCCAGGACATCATGGAGGGCGCGACGTGGCGCGATCCGGAGCGGGTGCAGGACTGGATCGGCGAGCTTTCGAAGAGCGATCCGGTGGTGGTGTTCTGCGTCTACGGCTTCCACGTCGGCTGCCGCACCGCGGGGGCGCTGCGCGAGGCGGGTTTCGATGCGAAATTCATGAAGGGCGGGCACGTGGCCTGGAAGGCCATCGGCGGAAAGACCAAGATGTTCGCCTAGGGCCGCGCCACCTTCCCCCGACACTCCTGCGGGCCCCGGGGCGGGGCCGTCCGGGGCGCGGCGCAATGCACCCCATACAGTGGTACATTGGTCCCGCCTGAATCACGGCCTCGCACGCGGGCTTCCGACCCGCGCCAACAAATCATAGGGGGTTTCATGAAGTCCACGATGCTCAAGCTTTCGATCACCGCCGTCGCTACCGCCGCCGCCTTCGCCGCCGCACCCGCCATGGCGGGCAAGACCGTCGATGCCGTGAAGGCGCGCGGTTCACTGGTCTGCGGCGTGAACACCGGCCTCGCCGGCTTCTCCCAGGCCGACAGCCAAGGCGCCTGGAGTGGCCTCGACGTCGACGTATGCAAGGCGATCGCCGCGGCGCTGCTGAACGACGCTTCGAAGGTCAAGTACGTCCCGCTCACCGCCCAGCAGCGCTTCACCGCACTGCAATCGGGCGAGATCGACATCCTCTCGCGCAACACGACCTACACGCTGACGCGCGACGCATCGCTCGGCCTGCACTTCCTGCCGCCCACCTACTACGACGGCCAGGGCTTCATGGTGCCGGTCAAGTCGAAGGTGAAGAGTGCGAAGAGCCTCAAGGGCGCCACCGTCTGCGTGCAGTCAGGCACCACTACCGAGAAGAACCTCACCGACTACTCGCGCGCCAACAAGCTCGACCTGAAGCCGATCGTATTCGAGAAGCAGGAAGCCGCGACCGGCGCGTATTTCTCCGGCCGCTGCGTCGCGTTCACCACCGACGCCTCGGGCCTTGCATCCATCCGCAACAAGGACGCGAAGGACCCGAAGGAGCACGTCATCCTGCCCGAGCTGATCTCGAAGGAGCCTCTCGCCCCCGCGGTTCGCCGCGGCGACGACGAGTTCGAGGCGATCGCCAAGTGGGTGATCTACGGGTTGATGGAAGCCGAGGAGTACGGCATCACCCAGGCGAACGTCGACCAGATGAAGTCGAGCCAGGACCCGGTGGTGATGCGCATCGTCGGCACCTCCGAGGACACCGGCAAGTTGGTCGGCCTCGATAAGGAGTGGCTGGTGCGTGCCGTCAAGGCCGTGGGCAACTACGGCGAAATGTTCGCGCGCAACGTGGGGGAGAAGACGCCGCTCAACCTGCCGCGCGGGGTGAACAACCTGTGGAACAAGGGCGGAATTCAATACGCGCCGCCCATCCGTTGATAAAGGGGACCGACCCTGGTTTCCAGGCGTCAGCGATGTTCGGTCGCTAGGGTCCGTCACCTGTCAACGGGGCTCCTTGTAGATGGCGCATAGATCCCCGCCGAAAAAACGCGACTGGTCCTGGCGCAGCCAGGCCTTTCGCGGCCTCGTGTTCCAGCTGGTCGCGGTAGCCGCCGTGACCTTCGGGCTTTGGTACCTCGCGCAGAACACGCTCGCGAACATGCACGCGCGCGGCATCAAGAGCGGCTTCGATTTCCTCATGCAGCCCGCCGGCTTCGACATCGGCGAGTCGCTGATTCCCTACGACGCCCTGAATCCCTACTGGAAGGCGTTCCTGGTCGGGATTCTCAACACGCTCCGGGTCGCGGTCATTGGCGTCATCCTTGCCACCATCCTCGGCACGCTCATCGGCGTCGGGCGCTTTTCGCGCAACGCCATCGTGCGCGGCGTCTGCTACGCCTACGTGGAATTCTTCCGCAACATCCCGGTGCTGATCCAGCTCCTCATGTGGTACCTGATCTTCACCGACCTCCTGCCGCCGATCCTCGAGCCGATCACGGTGGCCGGAGTCTTCCACCTCAGCAAGGCGGGCTTCTCGTTCCCGGTGCCGGTGTGGGTCCCGGGCGTGAAGCTGGTTTTTGCCGGACTGGTCGTGGGCGTGGTGCTCGCGTGGCTTTACCGCCGCTGGGCGATGCGCCGGTTCGAGGCGACCGGCCGCGTGAGGAGCCTGGTGCTCATGCCGATGGGGATCGTGGTCGCGGCGATGTTCGCCGGCTGGCTCATCGGCGGCGCGCCCACGGCGTGGAGCGTGCCGAAGCCCGAGGGCTTCTCGATGGAAGGCGGCGCGTCGGCCACGCCCGAATTCCTCGGCGTGCTGCTGGGACTCACGTTGTACACCGCCGCGTTCATCGCCGAAGTGGTGCGCGCCGGCATCGCATCGGTGGCGCGCGGGCAGGTGGAGGCGTCCTCGAGCCTGGGCCTGCCGCGCAACTTCACCATGCGCCTGGTGATCCTGCCCCAGGCGCTGCGCGTCATCATCCCGCCGCTCACCAGCCAGTACCTGAACCTCACCAAGAATTCTTCGCTCGCGGTGGCCATCGGGTATCCGGACGTGGTGTCGGTTGCGACCACGGCGTTGAACAACACCGGCCGCGCGGTGGAGTGCATCACCATCATCATGGCGGTGTTTCTCACGACCTCGCTGTCGACGTCGGTCTTCATGAACTGGTACAACCGCCGCTCGGCGATCAAGGAGCGCTAGGCGATGGCCGCCGAGTTCCATCCGATCGCCCCTCGCCCCGCACCGGCGCGCACCCGGGGCGTCGTTGCGAAGATCCGCGCCAACCTGTTCGCCGACTGGCTGAGCACCCTCGGCACGATCGCGATGCTCGCGCTCGCGGTATATGTGGTGCCGGCTCTCATCGAGTGGGCCCTGGTGAAGGCGGTGTTCCGTCCCGACGCGAATGCCTGCCAGGCTGCGCGCGGCGGGGGCGCGTGCTGGGGCGTGATCGCGGAGAAGTGGCGCTTCATCATCTTCGGCCGCTACCCGTTCGAGCAGCAATGGCGTCCGCAGGTGGCGACGATCCTCTTGCTGGGGCTGGTGACGGTGAGCTGCATCCGCGCCTTCTGGAAGCCGTGGCTCGGGATCCTCTGGGTGGCGGTGATCCCGGCATTCTTCTGGCTTATGGGCGGCGGATTCGGCCTTGACAGCGTTCCGACGGACCTGTGGGGTGGCCTGCCGCTAACCGTGATGCTGGCGACCTTCAGCATCGTGTTCGCCTTCCCGCTGTCGATCCTGGTGGCGCTCGGCCGGCGCTCGTCGCTGCCCGCGATCCGCACCCTCTGCATCTTCTACGTGGAGATCGTCCGCGGCGTGCCGCTCATCTCCGTGCTCTTCATGGCGTCGTTCCTGTTCCCGCTCTTCCTGCCGGTGGGCCAGTCGCCGGACGTGCTGCTGCGGGTCCTCGTCGGCATCACGCTCTTCGCGGCGGCCTACCTCGCCGAGACGGTGCGCGGCGGGCTGCAGGCGATCCCCAACGGCCAGGTGGAGGCGGCGCGCTCGCTCGGCCTCACCTACGGCCAGACGCAGCGCAAGATCGTTCTGCCGCAGGCGCTCGCGATCGTGGTGCCGGGGATCATGAACAGCTTCATCGCCATCTTCAAGGACACGTCCCTGGTGACCATCGTGAGCCTCTATGAGCTCACCGGCGCCATGAGCCTCGCGCTCAACTCCGACGCCAACT
>JBDSRZ010000188.1:0-7501 GCA_039929025.1 Usitatibacter sp.
TTCTTTTCGCCCTCGGGCGCCGCCTGCTGCTGCGCGGGCTCGCCCTCGTTGCCGGGCGCCGACTTGGCCTGCGCGTCGGCGTAGATCTTCTCGCCCAGCTTCTGCGAAGCCTCGGAGAGCGTCTTCACCTTGGTCTCGATGGCGTCCTTGTCCTCGCCCTTCATCACGCCCTCGACGTCCTTCAGCGCGCTCTCGATCTTCTCCTTCTCGCCCGCGTCCAGCTTGTCGCCGTATTCGGTGAGCGACTTGCGGATCGAGTTGGTGAGCGCCTCGGCCTGGTTGCGCGCCGCGACCAGCTCGAGCGCCTTCTTGTCCTCGTCGGCGTGCGTCTCGGCGTCCTTCACCATGCGCTGGATCTCGTCCTCGGTGAGGCCGGAGCTCGCCTGGATGCGGATCTTGTTCTCCTTGCCGGTCGCCTTGTCCTTGGCATGCACGTGCAGGATGCCGTTGGCGTCGATGTCGAACGTGACCTCGATCTGCGGCATGCCGCGCGGCGAGGGCGGGATGCCCTCGAGGTTGAACTGCCCGAGGCTCTTGTTGCCGCGAGCCACGTCGCGCTCGCCCTGCAGCACGTGGATGGTCACCGCGTTCTGGTTGTCGTCGGCGGTGGAGAACACCTGCTGCGCCTTGGTGGGGATGGTGGTGTTCTTCTGGATCAACTTGGTCATCACGCCGCCGAGCGTCTCGATGCCGAGCGACAGCGGCGTGACATCCAGCAGCAGCACGTCCTTCACGTCGCCCTGCAGCACGCCGCCCTGGATCGCAGCGCCGACGGCGACCGCCTCGTCCGGGTTCACGTCCTTGCGCGGCTCCTTGCCGAAGAACTCCTTCACCTTGTCCTGGACCTTCGGCATGCGCGTCATGCCGCCTACCAGGATCACGTCGCCGATGTCGGAAAGCTTGATGCCGGAGTCCTTGAGCGCGATCTCGCACGGCTTGATGGTGCGCTCGATGAGATCGTCCACCAGGGACTCGAACTTCGCCCGCGTGATCTTCATCGACAGGTGCTTCGGGCCCGACGAATCCGCCGTCACGTACGGCAGGTTGATGTCGGTGCTCTGCGAGCTCGACAGCTCGATCTTCGCCTTCTCGGCGGATTCCTTGAGGCGCTGCAGCGCGAGTACGTCCTTGGAAAGATCCACTCCCTGGTCTTTCTTGAACTCGGTGACGATGTAGTCGATCAGGCGCTGGTCGAAGTCCTCGCCGCCCAGGAACGTATCGCCATTGGTCGAGAGCACCTCGAACTGGTGCTCGCCTTCGACCGCCGCGATCTCGATGATCGAGATGTCGAAGGTGCCGCCGCCCAGGTCATAGACCGCGTTCTTGCGGTCGCCTTCCTTCTTGTCGAGGCCGAAGGCGAGCGCCGCCGCGGTGGGTTCGTTGATGATGCGCTTAACCTCGAGGCCCGTGATCCGTCCCGCGTCCTTGGTGGCCTGGCGCTGGGAGTCGTTGAAGTACGCGGGAACGGTGATCACGGCTTCGGTCACCGGCTCGCCGAGGTAGTCCTCGGCGGTCTTCTTCATCTTGCGCAGGATCTCGGCGGACACCTGCTGCGGCGCGATCTTCTTGCCGCGCACCTCGACCCAGGCGTCGCTGTTGTCGGCCTTGACGATCCTGTAGGGCATGAGGTGAATGTCCTTCTGCACCTCCGGCTCCTCGAACTTGCGCCCGATGAGCCGCTTCACCGCGAAGATGGTGTTCTTCGCGTTGGTTACCGCCTGGCGCTTGGCTGGGGCGCCGACAAGGACCTCGTCGTTGTCGGTATAGGCGACGATGGAGGGGGTCGTGCGCGCACCCTCGCTGTTCTCGATCACCTTCGGTTTGCCGCCTTCCATGATGGCGACGCACGAGTTGGTGGTGCCGAGGTCGATGCCGATGATCTTTGCCATGTCCGTCTTCCTTATTTCTCGATGTGCGTTGACTTGTTGGGAAGTAGGGTTGTTTCGCGTGGATTCAAGCGCCTGGGGACTTGGAGACGACCACCAGCGCGGGGCGCAGCACCCGGTCATGCAGCACGTACCCCTTCTGCAGCACCGAGACCACCGTTCCGGGCTCGGCTTCGCTCTCCACCTGGCTGATGGCTTGGTGGCGGTGCGGGTCGAACTTCTCGCCCTGGGGCGAGATTTCCCTGATGGCGAACTTCTCGAACACCGACTCGAGCTGGCGGGCGGTGAGCTCGACGCCTTCCTTGAAGGATTCGATCGAGGTGTTGTCCACGGTGAGCGCCGCGTCGAGGCTGTCCTTTACCGCGAGCAGCGCCGAGGCAAAGCCTTCCACGCCGAATTTGTGCGCCTTGGATACGTCTTCCTGCCCGCGGCGGCGGATGTTCTCGGTCTCCGCCTTCGCGCGCAGCCAGTCTTCGCGGACCTTGTTCGCTTCGTCGGTGGCGGCCGCGAGGCGCCCTTCGAGCTCGGCCACGCGGGCGTCCGCGCCGCCGTCGATTCGCTCACTCTGGACGGGCCGGGGCTGGGCTTGCGGCTCCCTGCCGATGCCGCCGGTGAAATCTGCGTCGGTCACGAAATTTCCTTGTAAATACAATTGGTTGATCAACACATGGGGTTAAACCCCACGCATTTCAAGGGTACTGGCGCGGCCTACTTGCGCCGGCCCAGCAGAAGCCAACTCGTGGGGAGCGTGATGGTAGAGGAGCGAGCCGGGCAGGGCAGCACCAAGGCCTGTGACCCTGAATCCGTGGACTATTTCCGCGGCGATCCAGATTTCTCGCCCTCCAGGGCCTGCAGGTTTTCGATCGCGATGATCGAGAGCGCCGTCATCCAGGGGGGCAGGTCGTTCGTGGTGGGGATGTAATGGAAATCCTTGCCTCCCGCCGCCTGGAAAGTGTGCTTGCCTTCCATGGCGATCTCCTCGAGGGTCTCAAGGCAGTCGGCCGCAAAGCCGGGGCAGATCACGTCCACGCGTCCCACGCCCTCCTTGCCCAGGCGCGCGAGCGTCACGTCGGTGTAGGGCTGGATCCACTCCTGGGTGCCGAATCGCGACTGGAAGGTGACCAGCGTCCGCGCGTCGTTCCAGCCGAGTTCGGTCGCGATGGCCCTGGCGGTGGCCAGGCACTGCACCTGGTACGGATCGCCTCGGTCGATGCTGCGCTTGGGAAGCCCGTGGAAGCTCATCAGCAACCGGTCGGGGCGGCCGTGCTTGAACCAGTACTCGTTCACGCTCTTGGCGATCGCCTTCACGTAGGCCACGTGGTCGTGGAAGTCCCGCACCACCCGCATGCGCGGCGCGGGCTTCCACTTGGCGAGCGCCTTCGTGAGGGCGTCCTGCACGCTCGCGGTCGTGCTCGCCGCATATTGCGGATACATCGGGATCACCAGCAGCTTCTCGCAGCCCTTGGCCTTGAGCTCGGCCAGCCCGTCCCGGATCGAGGGCTTGCCGTAGCGCATGGCGGCTGCCACCGGCACCGGCGAGCCGGTCTTCTGGCCCAGGTAGCCGCGCAGCAGCTGCGTCTGGCGTTCATGGTAGACGCGCAGCGGCGATCCGTCCGGTCTCCAGATGGCGGCGTATTTCTTCGCGGTCCGGAAGGGGCGCAGCGGCAGGATGAAAAGGAAGAGGATCACGAACCAGATCGGCCGCGGGATCTCCACCACGCGCGGGTCCCACAGGAATTCGGCGAGGTAGCGGCGCACCGCGGAGGGCGTGGGCGCATCGGGCGTGCCGAGGTTGACGAGCAGCACGCCCGTCCGGGAAACGGCCATCGCGGGCTCTCAGTGTTGGGAGAGTGCGGAGGAAAGGAGCTTGGCGGTGACGTCGACGATCGGGATCACCCGCTCGTAGGCCATGCGCGTCGGGCCGATCACGCCCACGGTGCCGACCACCCGGCCATCCACCTCGTAGGGCGCGGTCACGATCGAGCACTCGTCCAGCGGCACCAGCGTCGAGTCCCCGCCGATGAAGATCTTCACGCCGTCGGCGCGCTCGCTCTGCTCGAGGAGCTCCAGGAGCTGCGTCTTCCTCTCGAACATGTCGAAGAGCCGGCGCAGGCGGTGCATGTCGCTGGAGAGCTCGTCCACCTCGAGGAGGTTGCGGCCGCCGGAGATCACCATGCCGTCGGCGGGTGCGCGCATCGCCTCGCTGCCGGTGTCGATCGCGGCCTGCATCAGGCCCGAGATGTCATGGTGCAGGTCGAGCAGCTCGCCGCGCACCTTGGTGCGCAGCTGGTCGAACTCGACGCCCGCGTAGTTCTGGTTGATGTAGTTCGCGGCTTCGGTGAGCTGCGAGGGCGAGTAGTTGCGGTCGGTGATCAGCACGCGGTTCTGCACCTCGCCGTCGCTCGCCACGATGATGAGGAGCACGCGTTTTTCGGCCAGGTTGAAGAACTCGATGCAGCGCAGCACCGCGCCGCGCCTGCGCGGCGCCACTACCACGCCCGCGAAGTGCGTGAGGTCGGAAAGGATCTGGGAGGCCGCGTTCACCATGCGATGCGGATCGTCGGGGGTGAGCTGCGTTTCAAGCTGCTGGCGCTCCATCTCCTCCATCGGCCGCACGGTGAGCAGCGTATCGACGAACAGGCGGTAGCCCTTGGGCGTCGGAACGCGGCCGGCGGAAGTGTGCGGGCTCGCGACGAAGCCCATCTCCTCCAGGTCCGCCATCACGTTGCGGATCGTGGCCGGCGAGAGCTCGAGGTTGGAAAGGCGCGACAGCGAACGCGACCCCACCGGCTGGCCATCGGCGATGTATCGCTCGACCAGCGCCTTGAGGAGGCTTTGTGCGCGTTCGGAAAGCATTCTGTCGACCCGCGGAGTGTGCGCCATTGCGAGACGTATTCTACAAACAATCATGCTCTAATTGCGGCCATGCCCCCCGCATTCAAGACGGTGGCCGTCATTGGCAAGAGCGATGCGGCGAGCCTGCCGGACATTCTCGACCAGCTGTCGGCGCTGCTGCGCGCACGCGGGATCGGGATCCTCATGGATCCGCCCACGGCCGGTGCCTCCCGGTCTCAGCCCGATGCGGTCGTCGAGCTGAACGCGCTCGCGGCGAAGTCGGACCTTGCGGTGGTGGTGGGCGGCGACGGCACGCTCATCGCCTGCGCTCGCCTGATGGCCGAGCACGGCGTGCCCCTGGTGGGCGTGAACCTCGGGCGCCTGGGATTTCTCACCGACATTCCCGCCGACGGCCTCGCCGCCGCCATCGAGGCGATCCTCGCCGGCGATTTCAGCGCCGAGCAGCGGCTGCTCCTTTCCGGTTCCGTGCGCCGCGGGTCGAAGACGATGATCTCGGCGCTGGCGATGAACGACGTGGTCGTGAGCCGCGGCGCGGTGGGCTCGATGATCGAGTTCGCGGTGACCGTCGATGGCGAGTTCATCTACAGCCTTCGCGCCGACGGCCTGATCGTGGCCACGCCCACGGGCTCGACGGCTTACGCGCTTTCCGCGGGCGGGCCGATCCTGCACCCGGCGTTGTCGGCGATCGCGCTGGTGCCGATCTCGCCGCACACGCTTTCCAACCGGCCGGTCGCGATCCGCAGCCAGTCGAAGGTGGAGATCACGCTGGTGCGCGGGCAGGATGCGCGCGCCAATTTCGACGTGCAGGAGCACGTTGCGCTCGAGCCCAACGATGTCGTCTGCGTGGCCGCCGCGCCCAAGCCCGCGACGCTGCTGCATCCGAAGGGCTACCGCTACTTCTCGATGCTGCGCCAGAAGCTGCGCTGGACCGAGCGCGCTTCCTGATGGTTACTTTTTTGGCGCTGCGCGCGTTAGGGCAAGAACACGGATGAAACGGATAAGGGCAGATGAACACGGATACTTCTATTCATTCGAGTAGTGAATCACATCGGCACGAACACTCAAGGATCCGTTTCATCCGCCTTTATCCGTTTCATCCGTGTTCCAAAGGTTTACTGCCCGAATAACTCTCCCATGCTCCGCGCACTTTCCATCCGCGACTACGTCATCGTCGAGCGGCTCGACATCGAACTCGCGTCTGGCTTCACCGCGCTCACCGGCGAGACGGGCGCGGGCAAGTCGATCCTCGTCGACGCGGTGAAGTTGGCACTCGGCGACCGGGCGGATGCGACTGTCGTGCGGTCCGGGGCCCAGCGCACCGAGATCAGCGCCGACTTCGACGTCGAATCACTGCCGGAAGCCCGCCGCTGGCTCGAGGCGCAGGACCTTGAAGACGGCGAGGGCGCGTGCATCCTGCGCCGCACCCTCGATGCGACCGGCCGCTCGCGCGCGTTCGTGAATGGCCGGCCGGCGACCGCGGCGCAGCTGCGCGAGCTGGGCGAGCTGCTCCTCGACATCCACGGCCAGCACGACCACCAGCTGCTCCTGAAGCGCGATCGCCAGCGGGCGCTTCTCGATGCGTTCGGCGGCTCCGAAGACCTGGCCCGCGAGGTGGCGGCGCTGCACGGTGCCTGGCGGCGGGTCGCGGAGCAGCGTGCGGCGCGGGAAGGCGCGCAGAAGTCCTCCGCGCGGGAGCGCGCGCTCATCGCCCACGAGCTGCGCGAGCTCGAGTCCCTCGCCTTCGAGCCGCGCCAGTGGCAGGACGACCAGGCCGAGCATCGCCGCCTCGCCCATGCGCAGGAGCTCATCGCGACCGTGTCCGAGTGCGCCGAGGCGCTGGACGAGTCGGACGACGCGATGACCTCGCGCCTGGCAAGCGTGGCCGCGCGCCTGGAGCAGGCGGCGGCGCTCGACCCGGCGCTGGAACCCGCGGCGCGCGACGCGCAGACGGCGGGGGTACACGTATCCGAGGCCGCTCATGAGTTGCGCCGCTACCTGCAGCGCCTCGACGTCGATCCCGGCCGCCTGTCGCAGCTCGACCTCCGCATCAAGGCCGTATTCGAAGCCGCGCGCCGCTTCCGCGTGGATCCCGCCGAGCTTCCCGCTGTCCTCATCGAGCGCCGCGAGCGCCTGGCCGAGTTGGGCGGCGAGGAGAGCCTCCAGGACCTTCGCAAGCAGGAAGCGGCGAACGAGAAGGCGTTCCGGGAGAAGGCGGGGCGCCTTTCGCAGGCCCGCCGCGAGGGCGCTCGCAAGCTGGGAGCGGAAGTCACGCGCACGATGCAGCGCCTTTCGATGCCCGGAGGCCGCATGGAGGTCGTGCTCCAACCCCTGGAGACCCCGTCCTCCGGAGGCCTCGAGGCGGTCGAAATCCAGGTCGCCCCCCACGAGGGCCAGGCGCTCGCGCCCCTCGCACGCGCCGCCTCGGGTGGCGAGCTCTCGCGCCTCTCGCTCGCGATCCAGGTGCTGCTCTCGGGGCGCGCGTCGGTGCCCACGCTGGTCTTCGACGAAGTCGATTCAGGCATTGGCGGCGGCGTGGCGGAGGTCGTCGGGCAGCTGCTCCAGTCGCTCTCCGCCCACCATCAGGTGCTCGCGGTGACACACCTGCCGCAGGTCGCGGTGCACGCGCTCCAGCAGCTCAAGGTGGCCAAGGAGATGGGCCCGCGCGGCGCGGTGGCGAGCGTCGAATCCCTCGGCGCGCTCGGCCGCCTGGGCGAGATCGCCCGCATGCTCGGGGGCCTCGAGATCACCGAGGCCACGCG
>JBDSRZ010000189.1:0-24407 GCA_039929025.1 Usitatibacter sp.
AACGCGTTGATGATCGCCGGCGCGTTGGTGACCGACACGAAGCGCGCCGCGTCCTTGCCCGAGGCGTTGAAGTGCTGGTGCGAGGCGTTCAGCGGGATGGCGAAGATGGCGCCCGCCTTCCACTCGAAGGTGACCTTGGCCCCCGAGTCGTTCCAGACGGTGGTCGAGCCGCGGCCGTCGAGGACGTAGATCATCTCCTCGAAGAGCTGGCGCCGGGGCTCCAACTGCTTGCCCGGCGGGATCTCGCACACGTAGGCGTCGTTGGAGGTGCGCGAGGCGTCGTGGTTAAGGAAAGCGCCCTTGCCGCCGCGCGCCGCCCAGGGCTTCAACTCGAGCGTGTGCAGGTTCTCCTGGTAGATGGCGCTGTCGATCTCCAGGCCCTGGTCCTTCACCCAGCGGGTGTAGGGGGTCTCCTTTTCGGTGGCGAATTTCTTCGCCATCTCGTCGGAGACTCTTGCGTCCTTCATTTCGTTAGCCATTGCTGCGTTCTCCTGGTGTCGCCCCCGTGCAGACGGGGGCCCAATGCATCTCGCGGGAAATTGGGTCCCCGTCTTCACGGGGACGACATGTTTCCTACGCTTCGACCTTGAACTTGCCGGTGAGGAATTGCTCGACGAGATCAGGCGTCACCGTCACGCCCGGCCGATACTCCGGCGCGTCCTCGAGCTGCTCGAGGTCGTTCAGGCCGGCGGCCTTGAAGATGCGGTTGACCGCGGAGATGAGGCGCACCGGCCGGTCGGGATCGCTGTTGAAGTGCTGGCTCGCCGTATTGGGCGGGATGTAGATCACGTCGCCGGCCTCCCACTCGTAGCGCTTGACCTCGTCCTGCGGGCTCCAGTGGTAGGTGTCGGTGATCTCGACATCGTAATCCACGTGCAGGTCGTAGCCGCGGCCCTCGACCACGTAGAGGCATTCCTCGGCGAGCTGGCGGTGCCTGCCCGAGCGGCTGCCCGGCGGGATCACCAGCATGTAGGCGTCGACCGTCTCCATGCGCGTGTTCATGCCCTCGTTCATCAGGTGCTTGAGCAGCCCGTGGCGAGAGAGCTCCCACGGCATGTCCTCCGGATGCAGCACCTTCTTGCGCTTGGCGTTCCTCGCCGGCATCGCCGCCGCGTCGTCCAGCAGCGCCTGGTACAGCGCCTGGTTCGCCGTGCCCTTCATCCAGGTCTTCGATTCACCCCATGCCATGTCAACGCTCCTTCGATACTGATTGGTGATTGAAATCCTGCTCCGCCTCGCGCGCCTGGAAGCCCTCGCCGCCGGGAGCGGGCACGCTCGGGCGCGGCTCCACCTGGTGCTGGAAGAGCATGTTCATGAACATGTACATCGGCTTCGTCTTGATCACCAGCGCGCGCGCGGGTCTGGTCGAGCTCGCGTTGAAGTGCTGGTGCACGCAGTTGTTGTGCACGATCGCCACGTCGCCCGCGTGCCAGTCGTAGCGGATACCGTCGTGGACCTCATAGCCGTCGCCGTCGAGGATGTAGAACGCGGCCTCGTTCACGTGGCCGTGCTTCTGCGAGCGGGCGCCCGGGCCGTACTCTTCCATGTGCAGGTGGAAGGTCTGCGTGATGCCGTCCTTGGGCTCGACGTAGTGCCGGCTGAAGGTCTGCGGCCCATCGCGGAATTTGATCTCGCTGCCCTTGCGCACCCGCGGCATGGCGCGCAACCGCGCCATCTCGTCCTTGAGGCTGTACTGCCCCTGGATGCCGCGCACGAAGATGCGGTTCTTCTTGCTGTGATAGTGCGACTCGTTCGGCGCCGCCTGCTGCGGATTCGAGATGCCCGACACGTCGGCAGGGTTTTCCAGCTTGCCCATGGCTTTCTCCTTTGCGGGACCGCGGCTTAGGTGCCGTAGTCCTCGAGCTTGAACCGTTTCGGTTTGAGATAGCGGCACAGCTCGCGGTTCAACCCGGCCTGGGGGAGCGCCACGCCGCGCTCCGCCGCCATCTGCTGGACGATTTCCATGTCGTCGTCGGCCCAGGCCATGGTGTTCACCCGCCAGTTGCGCAGCACGTAGTTGTCGGCGCTCGACATCTTGAGCGCCTCGCGCAGCATTTCCACATCCATTTCAAAGCGTTGCGCCAGCGCCAGGGCCTCGTGGTTGGCGATGAGGCACGACCACATGATCATGTTGTTGGCCGCCTTGGCGACCTGCGCGGTGCCCGCCTTGCCGGTGTGGACGATGTCGGTGGAGTAGGCCGAAAGGACCGGCCGCAGGCGCTGGACCACTTCGGGCTCCCCGCCCACGAAGGAGAGGAGCGTGCCCTCGTCCGCCGCCTTGCCGCCGCGGCACACGGTCGAGTCGACCACGTGCACCCCCCGGGCGGATGCCGCGGCCGCCAACTCGACCACCGTGGTCGGGTGCACGGTGGACAGGATCGCCACGATCGAGCCGGGCGCGAGGCTCGCGAGCCCCCCCGTGGGCGCGAGCAACTCCCGCAGCTCACGGTCGAAGCCCACGCAGATCAGCACCACCTCGCAATCCTTCGCGAGGCTCACGGTGTCGCTGTGCCACCGGGCGCCCTTCTTCTCCACCGGGACGCGCTTGGCGGCGTCGATGTCGTAGACGCCGACATCGAAGCCCTTGCTCGTCAGGTGGCCGATCATCGGCTGCCCCATGCGCCCGGCGCCGATCATGCCGACCTTCTTCACCGGCGTGCTCATCGCTTCTGGGTGATCGTGTCGAGGAGCGCCGGCTGCCCCGCCTTCACCTTGGCGATCGCGCGCTTCAATGCCGCCGCGACCTTCTTCGGATCGTCGATCGGGCCCTCGCCGTACCACCCCATCGACTGCGCGAGCTTGCCGAAGTCGGGATCGGGATCGCTTGCGTCCATGCCGATGTGCGCGCGCTCGACCGGCGTGCCGCGCTGCTTGGCCATGCGGATCTGGTGCTCCCAGTCGTTGTAGTAGGCGCGGTTGTTGTACATGACGACGAGCATCGGGATGCGATGCTTGGCCGCGACCCAAAGCGCGCCCGCATCGAACATCAGGTCGCCGTCGGGCTGCATGTCGACCACCAGGCGCTTGTGGTCGCGATTGGCGAGCGCCACGCCCAGCGAGATTCCGATCTGCGTCGAGGTGCCGAGCGATTTCCCCGGGTGGCGGTGGGGCTTGTCGAAATCCCAGAGCTTGCGCGTCCAGTCCTCGAGCGTTCCGGCCGTAAGCACCCAATCCTCGCCCTTGATCGCTTTCCAGACTTCGCAGGCGAGGCGCGGCAGCATGATCGGGCTCTCGTCCCAGCCTTCCTTCGCCTGCTCGGCCCATTTGGCGCGCCGCGCCCGGGTCCTGGCGGAGACCTGGGCGATGCGCGCCTTCACGCGCGCGGCGAGTTTCTTGTCTTTGGCGACCTTCGCCTTGAGCAGCTGCGTGAGCATCGGGATGGCGAGCGTGGTGTCGGCCATGACGCGCAGGTCCGCATGGTTCATGCGCTGGTAGTTCATCGCCCAGCTCGAAAGCTCCAGGTCGCCGAAGCCGATCTCGATCCACTTCGCGCCCGCCGGTACCACCGTGGAGAGGCTGCGCGTGGTGCTCACGAGCTCGGTCGTCGGCTTCTCCCAGTCGCGCGCGTCCAGGAGAATCACCAGGTCGGCGTCGCGGAAGTGATCCTTGGTGAGGCTCGCGTTCAGCGGGTGGCGGCTGGGGAAGTTGAGGCGCCCGTTGATGTCGTGCACCGGGATGCCCGCGGTCTCGGCGAGCTCCACCAACGAATAGAAGGCTTCATGGTCGCGGCCCACGTACTCGGCAATGATGACGGGGCGTTCCGCGGCCGCGATCATGTCGGCTGCGCGCTCGAGGGCCGAGGGATCGGGCCCCAGCAGCGAAGGCACCCTGACCGCGCCGGGCGGCGGCAGCTTCACTTCGTGCTCGAGCTTCTGCTCCTGCAACCAGGCGTCGTAGACCATGTACACCGGGCCCTGGGGCTGCGTCATCATCACGCCGTAGGCGCGCGCGAACGACTCGGGCACGCCGTCGATGGTGTGCGGCTGGTAGTCCCACTTGGTGTACTGGCGCACTGCCTCGCCCTGCCCCTGGGCGGTGTGGATCCAGTCGATCCGCGGGCGCCGCTTGGTTTCGTCCATGGGCCCGGTGGCGCCGACGATGAAGACCGGCGCGCGGTCGATGTAGGCGTAGTAGATCGCCATGTTGGCGTGCAACAGCCCGACCAGGTTGTGCAGGATCGCGATCATCGGCCTAGCCGAAGCCTTGGCGTAGCCGTGCGCGATCTGCACCGCCGTCTCCTCGTGCTGGCAGAGCATCATCGTCGGGCGGTTCTGCCCGTAGTTGACGATGGAATCGTGCAGCCCGCGGTAGCTCGCTCCCGGGTTGAGCGCGGCGTGCGGCAGGTCGTACATGTGCATCAGGTCGACGATCACGTCCGAGGCCCAGCGGTCCTTGGTGGGGCTCACCGCATATTTCGAAGCGCCAGCGGCGGCCTTGATCTCGAGCTTCGCGTGCTTTTTCTGCATTTGGGTTTTTCTCAGGCGGCCTTCAGGGCCACGCACTTGTCGGGATTGAGTCGGACGAAGATCGAGCTACCGGTGGGTGTGCGCAGCGACGGGTGCTGGCGCGAGAGCAACATGCGATCGCCGAGCCGGATCTGCATGTCGAGCACCTCGCCCAGGAAGATCTTCTGCTCGATCTTCGCCTGCCAGACGTTGCCGGTAGCCGTGGGCTTCGCTTCCGAGAGCTCCACGTCCTCCGGGCGCACCGACAGCAGCACCTTGTCGTCGGGATTGAGTTGCTCGGTGCCGAGCACGCTCACGTCGCCGATCTCGGTGCGCACGCGGTAGCGGTGCTCGCCGGGGTCGGGCCCCAGGACCGAGCCGTCGAGGAAGTTGGTGCTGCCGACGAAGTCGGCGACGAAGGCGTTCTTCGGCCGCTCGTAGACGTTGCGAGGGCTGCCGATCTGCTGGATGCGGCCCTCGCTCATCACCGCGATCTCGTGGGAGAGCGCCAGCGCCTCGCTCTGGTCGTGGGTCACGTACACCGTGGTGATGCCGAGCTCGCGCTGCAGGCGCTTCAACTCGAAGCGCATCTTCTCCCGCAGCTTGGCATCGAGGTTGGAAAGCGGCTCATCCAGCAGCAGCAGCTGCGGCTCCATCACCAGCGCGCGGCCGAGCGCGAGCCGCTGCTGCTGGCCGCCGGACAGCTTGGTCGCCTCGCGGTCGGCCAGGTGGTCAAGCTGCACCGCGCTCAGCACCTTCATCACCTTGGTCCGGATCTCGGCGCGCGAGTACTTCTTGTCGCCCACTTCCAGCGGGAAGGCGGTGTTCTGGAAGACGTTCATGTGCGGCCAGATGGCGTACGACTGGAACACCATGCCGAAGCCACGCCGGTTGGGCTGCACGAAGACACCTTTCGCCGACGAGTAGACGATGCGCTCCTTCACCGCGATCTCGCCCACGCGCGGGCGCTCGAGGCCCGCGATCGAGCGCAGCGTCGTGGTCTTGCCGCAGCCGCTGGGTCCGAGGAGCGTGAAGAGTTGCCCCTCGGGCACCGTGAAGCTCACGTCCTGGGCGGCCTTCACGATCTCGCCCCTGTCGTTCGGGTACTCCGTGAAGAGTCCCTCTACCCTCAGCACGGCAGTTCCTCCCTTATCTGTCTACTTGCGACGCACCGCGCGGATAAAGCGGGAACACGGATACCTCAGGGATTCTCGGGGTGCCATTTGCGATAAAACGGATCCGTGAGTGTTCGTGCCGATCGATTCACTCCTTGAATGAATTGAAGTATCCGTGTTCATCCGCCTTTATCCGTTTCATCCGTGTTCCAAAGGTTTACTGCCCGAATCATTCCCGGTCACTCCTTCACGCCGAACTTCTTCCCGATCCACTGTGCGAGCATCACCAGGACGAAGAGCGCCATGATGAAGAGCACTCCCAGAGCGGAGAGCTCGACGTACTGGCCGTTCTCCCACAGCTCCCAGATGACGATCGAGACCACTTCCGTTCCCGGGCTGTAGAGCAGGATCGACGACGACAGCTCGCGGATCGAGACGATCATCACGTAGATCCAGCCGGCGACCAGGCCCGGTTTCAACAGCGGCAGGATGATGCGCCGGAAGGTGGTGCCCCAGGAGGCGCCGCTCATCTGCGCGGACTCCTCCAGCTCCTTGTGGATCTGCAGCATCGATGTCGTGTTGTAGCGCAGCCCGTAGGGCATGAAGCGCGTGATGTAGGCGATGAACATGATCCAGATCGTGCCGTACACGCCGATGTCGAAGTACAGGTAGAAGATCATGATCGCCAGGCCCAGCACCAGGCCGGGGAAGACCATCGGCAGCGAGGCGACGTTGTCGAGGAGCCAGCGGCCGGGGAGCCTCGTCTTCACCACGATCCAGCAGATGACTGACGTCACCAGCATGATGAGGGTGGCGCTGCCGAAGGCGAGCAGCAGGCTGTTCCACACCGAGCGGATCAGGTTCGGATAGGTGAGGATGAAGCGGTACGGGTCGAGCGTGAGGTTCTGCAGCGCCTGCCAGCTGGGCACCGAGTAGAACCTCTGGAACGATGACCACACCAGCACCGCGAACGGCAGCACCACGATCAGCAGGAAGTAGACGATGAAGATGCCGGCGGTGAACCAGCGCCAGCGCCCGAGGTCGATCTGGCGCGGGCAGAATCCCTTGCCGGTCATGGTGGCGTACCTGGAGCCCTTGCTCGAAAGGCGCGACTGGAAGTACACGCCCGCGGTGGTGATGAGAAGGAGCGTCACCGCGTAGGCCGAAGCGAGTCCGATCTGGCTCGGGTACTTGTGCACCGCCTGGTAGATCGAGGAGGTGAACACCTGGATCCCCACCGGCAACCCGAGGAGCGCCGGCACCTCGAACGATTCGATCGAGCGCACGAACAGGATCAGGATGGTGGCGAAGATCGCCGGCCACGACAGCCGCAGCGTCACGCGATAGGCGACCTGGAAGATGTTCGCGCCGCTCATCATCGCGGATTCTTCCAGCGCCGGATCCATCGAGCGGAACGCGGCCGACATCAGCAGGAAGGCCATCGGCGAGTAGTGCAGGCCGTCGACCCAGATCATGCCGCCCATGGAGTAGACATCGAAGAGCGGCCCGTCGATGCCGAACCACGACTTCAGCACCAGGTTCACGATGCCGATCTTGGGGCTCGCCAGCAGGATCCAGGCGACGGTGAAGAGGATGCCGGGAATGATGAGCGGGATGATCGCGAGCGCGTAGAACAGGCTCTTGAACGGCGTATTGGTGCGTTCGTTCATCCACGCGAGGCCGGTGCCGAGGACGAAGGAGAAGATCGCCGTGCCGGTGGCGAACTGCACCGAGTTCCAGAAGAGGCGCAGCGTCTCGCCGCTGCCGTACGCCTCCTTGTAGTTTCCGAGGGTGAATTCGGCCGCCTTCGAGGCCGTCTGCGGCGTGAAGAAGCTCTGCCACAGCAGGAAGCCCAGCGGAACCAGCGCGATGTAGACGGTGAGCGCCACGCAGAGCGCGATCACCACCCAGCCCCACTCGAAGCGGCGCCTTTCCAGCGGCGCCAAGGCTCCGATTGCTGTTCCTTTATGTAGAACGTCGGTCTGCATAGGAATACGGCCAATTTATCATGTAACCCTCGCCAAACGGACGAGGGGTGTCGCCCCCCGCGCAGGCGGGGGCCAAATTTGGCTCGCGATGCATTGGGCCCCGCGTAGGCGGTGGCGACAGCATTTCATCGACGCAGCTTGGCGAGGTGGTAATCCCATACCTTCTTGAGCAAATGGGGCCGCCGCAGGTTGGCGCCGATCGTCTCCACTTCGGTCTCCGTGAGGACGTACGGATCGCCGATGGAGCGCGCGAGGTATTGGCGCCGCGCGGTCTCCTCGAGATAGATCGCGAGCACGAAGGTTTCGATCACGTCCGCCCCGACCGTTACCGCGCCATGGGAGCGCAGCGTGATCACGCGATGCGGGCCGAGCGCCTCGGCCAGCGCTTCGGCCAGGGGACGCTGGTTGATCGAGGCGGTCTTCGCGAAGGTCTGCACCGGGCCCATCACCGCCGCCTGCATCGTCACCGGCAGCACTTTCTCGCCCACCGAGCTGAAGAGGGTCGACCACAAGGGATGGGTATGCGCCACGGCTTTCACGTCGGGACGGCGGCGGTAGATGGCGCTGTGCAGGTGGAATTCCATCGGCGGCACCACGTCGCCCTCGATCGGATTTCCGTCGAGGTCGATGGCGATGATGTCCTCGCGCTCGAGATCGCTCCTCACCGAGCGGCCCGAGTTGATCAGGATGTGATCGGTGCCGGGCAGGCGGCAGCTCATGTGGCCGTTGAAGTCGATCACCTCGGCGCGTTCCATCATGGAAAGCGCGTGGGCGAGCTGCTGGCGCAGGTCCTCGTGGCTCATGCGGCCCTCCCCGGAGCGCGATGACGATGGTGGCCCTCGCCGTGCGCATGGTCGTGACCGGGACCGTGCTCGTGGCGCGGATGGGTGCGCGCCTTCGGGCCGCGCGGGTCCTCGCTGAAGACGAGAGACTTGATGGTGACCGGCACGGTGTGCGAGGGCATGCGCACGCGGCCCAGGTCCACGTAATCGAAGTCCCAGAGCGACACGCCGTCGATCACCAGCAGCTCGGAGGCGACACCCCACTCCTCCCGCAGCAACGCGCCGAGCGAATGGGCGATGTCGCCGTCCAGCACCAGGAAGATCGGTCTCAATTCGAGAGTCGTCATGGGCAATGCCTCTACGATCCCGCGTGCCAGCGCCGAGAGCCGGTCGAACGACGGCGGTCCCTGCCAGCGGAAGGCGAGCGCCACCTCCGTCTCGCCCTCGACCAAGTCGAACGCCTCGAAATGGCGGCGGATCGACTGCGTCACGCGCGCGGCGTCGATCGGCCCGTCGAGCGCCACTTCGGGCTGCAGCACCTGGAGATTCTTGCGCGGCAGCAGCACGCCTGGGTTGGAGATGTAGACGGTATTGCCCGAGAGCTGCACGCTGTACTCCGAGGCGCCGATGGCGGTGGCGCGGATGCATTCGCCCGCGGGCAGCAGCGCATAGGGCAGCCTGCCCGCATCGAGGCGTCGGCGCATCGCGAGGCCAAGGCGCCGGCCGAGATCGCCGAAGTCGCGTTCCTCGCGGCCGTAGACGTACTCGGCCACACCCCCGGAGAACATCACGCCAGCGATGCCTTCCACCGGCTCCAGGGGATCGGTGAGCCAGAGGGCCCTGACCGCCGCGGGCGGCGAATCCTGGGTCAATGCGGCGACCAGCGCGTCGGCCATCCATTCAGTGACACGCTCGATATCGGCCTCGGTCGCCGGCCCGCCGAGCGACCAATCGACGCCGGCGTTGTGCGCAAGGCGCTCCCCGGCGGGATCCAGTCGCGTCAGCAAGGGCGATTCGTCTCCCCCGCCCGATTCGTCTCCCCCGTGCAGACGGGGGCCCAATGCATCGCGAGCACTGCCCACCACCGCCAACCTCCCGCCGACATGAATCGCGGCGGTATGCACCACGCGCCCGTTCTCCACCAATGCCAGCTTGGTGGTGCCGCCGCCGATGTCCACGTTGAGCACCGGCCGGCCGAGGTCGTGAGAGAGCTTCGCCGCCCCCGAGCCGTAGGCCGCGAGGAGCGACTCCATATGGTGGCCGGCGGCGGCGCACACGAACTCCCCGCCCATCTCCGCCAGCAGCTCCGCGATCGCCTTGGCGTTGTCGCGCCGCAACGCCTCGCCGGTGAGGATCACCGCGCCGGTGTCGATGTTGTCGGGGTGGATGCCGGCCTCGGTGTACGCGCGCTCGATGATTTCGCCCACCGCGCGCTCGTCGATCCGCGATTCGCTCTGGTAGGGCGTGAGCGCGACCGGCGACTGGTAGAGCGTCTCGCGGCCGACCACGAAGTAGCGGCTGGAAAGGTCCTCGGCGAGCCGGCGCATCTGCACCCGCGAGAAGATCACCTGCGTCCCCGAGGAACCGATGTCGATGCCCACGGAGACCAGCTGGATGTGGTCCTGCAGCCAGAGGGAATCGCGCTCGAGGTCGTAGTCGCCGAGGTCGTCGTGGTCGTGATCGTGGTCGAACTCGCCCTCGGCATGCGCATGCACCCCGCCCTCACCCATCAGATGGTCGACAAGCGTGTGCTTCTTCTGTCCGAGCGGCTCGGCCATCAGATGACGTAGCTCTCCATCGTTTCGGGGGCGAAGAGCTCTTCCGGGGCGAGGAGGCGCCTGGACAAGCCCTGCTCGTGGTGGTAGCGCAGGAAGGTCGCGAGGGTCTCGCGGTTGGGCGCGAAGCCGTAGGGCCAGAAGTCGTCGCCCATCAGCGCGCGCGCATCCTCGACGTGCTTGGTGAGCCAGGGCAGCGACGCCTTGAGCGCCGCGGTCACGTAGAGGTCGGCGTAGTTCTCGCGCTGCGCCTCCACGAACGCCTTGTAGAGCGACATCGCCACCCACGGGTGCTGCTCGTACACGCTGCGTTTGACCACCACCGTATGCATGATCGGGAAGATGCGCGTCTTGCGGTAGTACGCCTGCTCGACCTCCATGTAGTCCTCGAAGAGCCGGCGCACGTCCCCCAGCCCGCCCGCCCGGTAGCTGGAGGGCATGCGCGCGGTGTAGAGGGCGTCGATCGCACCGCTCGCCAGCATCGCGGCGAGGGTGTCGGTGGGTCCGATCGGCTTCACCTTGACGTTGGGCGGGAGATCCAGCTTCAGCTTCTCGGAGCGGTTGGGCTCCTCCTCGCCGCCGGTGTAGTAGGTGCAGCTGTCGGGCGGCACGCCATACTCGTCCTGCAGGATGCCGCGGATCCACACCGGCGCCGTCATCTGGTACTCGGGGTTGCCGACCTTCTTGCCGATCAGGTCCCTGGGCTCCCGGATGCCCGACTTCGTGTTCACGTAGATGCACGAATGGCGGAAGAAGCGCGACGGGAAAATCGGGATCGCGATGAAGTGCTTCTTTTCCCTGAAGAGCGATACCGCGTACGACGAGAGCGACATCTCCGCGCAATCGAACTCCTGGTAGCGCAGCATGCGGAAGAAGGTCTCCTCCACCGGCATGTTGAGGTAGTTCAGGTCGATGCCGTCGGGCTGGATGCGCCCCTCGAGCAGCCCGCGCGTGCGGTCGTAGTTCCAGCAGCCCAGCGATAGTCTCAGTTTCGACACTTCGTTTTCCTTAAAGCTGAAACACAGAGGCCACAGAGACAAGCGCGGTGCGAGATTCGTGACGACGGTGGCCGGGATCGATAACTCAAGGGTTTGGGTAGGTTTGGGGGTGAGATTCGTGACTGCGATTGCCGGTACCGACAAGACTCAAGTTTTCTCTGTGGCCTCTGTGTTTCCGATCTAGTCAGTAGAAGCTGTCGAAATGCACCTGCGGGAAAGGCACCCGCTTGTCGATCAGCATCCGCTGCACCGCTTCGGCCATCAGCGGCGGGCCGGCGAAATACCACTCGAAGTCGCTCCAGCGCTCGCCCACCCACTCGCGCACGTGGTCGTGCACGAAGCCCACCGGACCGCTCCAGACGCCCGGCGGGTCGGCTTGGGTATCCGAGAGCACCGCCTGGAAGGTGAGGCGCTCGCCGTAACCCGGCAGCGCCGCGATCTCGGCCTCACCCGCCAGGTCGCGCAGCGTGCGCGCTCCGTAGAAAACGTGGATGCGTCGCCCTGCGAGCGCCGGCTCGCGGACGGCGCCGCGCGCGATCGACAGAATCGGCGCCAGGCCCGAGCCGCCGGCCACGCAGACGATGTCGCGTGGGCTGTCGGTTCGCAGGAACGCGAGGCCGTAGGGGCCGTCGAGCGTGATCGCCTCGCCGATCCCGACCTTGCCGAACAGGGTCGCGGTGCCGGTGCCGCCCGGCATGCGCCGCACGATGAAGTGCCATTCGCCGGAGCCGTCGTCGACGTTCGACATCGAATAGGTGCGCGGCGTGTCGAGCCCCGGCATGTAGAAGAGCGCGTACTGCCCGGGAAGGAACCCGGGCGCACCCTCGGCGGTGAAGCGGAACTCGCGCATGTCGTGGGTGAGATCGCGGGTGCCCGCGAGCATCGCGCGGAAGAGCGCCGGCCGGTGGCGCGGCACGTTCTCATCGCGCAGCCGTACCTTGATCTCGCAATCGGCCGTCGGGCGCGCCTGGCACGCGAGCACGCGATGCTTCGCGCGGTCGCGCTCGCCCAGCCCCGGCGCGTCGGGCCGGAGCGAATCGATCGCCCCCGAGACGAGCTCCACCTTGCAGGTGCCGCAGGAGCCGGCGTTGCACTCGTACGGGAAGCCCAGCCCGGCACGCAGCCCCGCGCGCAGGAGGGTGTCGTTGTCTTCGCAGGTGAAACCGGGACCCTGCGCGATCTGGATCGCGCGCATCAGTCCGCCATCGCGACGGACAGCGACGGCAGGTACCCGAGACGACGCGAGATCGCCTCGGCCGCCGAGACCACCGTCGGCACCGTGGTCTGCAGGTTCTTCTTGGTCATGCGCTGCACCGGCGCGGCGACGCTGATCGCCGCGATCACGCGCCCGGAATGGTCGCGTATCGGGGCGGCCACGCAGCGCAGCCCCGACTCGATCTCCTCGTCGTCGATCGCAAAGCCCTTCTGCCGAATGGACTCGAGCTCCGCAACCAGCGCGGCCGGCTCGGTGATGGTATTGGGCGTGTAGCGCTTGAGGCCGAGCTCGATCACCTGCCGGATGGTCTCGGGCGTCTGGTGGGCAAGGAGCACCTTGCCGACGCTGGTGCAATGCGCCGGCGCGCGGGAGCCCAGGCCCGAGGACATGCGCACCGCCTGGCGGCTTTCGCGGATGCGGATATACAGCACGGAAAGGTGGTCGAGGATCGCGAGCTGCACCGTCTCGCCGGAAAGGTCGGCGAGGGCATGGATTTGCGCCTGCGCCTCCGACATCACGTCCATCTTGCGGCGCACCAGCGTGCCGAGCTCGAACAGCGCCAATCCCAGCCGGTATTTGCCGGTCTCGCGGTTCTGCTCGAGGATGTCGTACTCGACGAGGGTGGTCGCGAGGCGGTGCACGGTGCTCTTGGCAAGGCCCAGGCGCGCGGCGAGCGCGCTGATGCCCATCTCGTACTCGCTCTCGCTGAACGTCTTGGTGAGCCGGATCGAGTTGGCGACGCTGGAAAGGCGCATGCGGCGCGGCTTGGGCTTCCTTTGCGACCGGTCGTTGGGTTGTGCGGCCATCAGCGCGCGCCCTCGCCCGGGGCCGCGCGCAGCGTGATGCGGGTGGCGACGGCGTATGCGACCAGCACCACGATTGCTACCGCCGCGCTCAATACCGGGCCCCACTCGGCGCTGCGCTCACCTAACGAAGGCACCAGATGGCGAGCCGCGGCGATGGTTGCGATCGCGAGCGAGGTGCAGGCGATCGCGATGCTCATGACCCGCGACGCCGCGGCGGCCCGGCCGTCCGCCGAGCGCACCAGGTGGCTCACCCACAGGCCGTTCAGCGCATCGGTCGCCATCATTCCCGCGGTGAAGACGAGCCCGAGGCTCGCCGCGAAGAGCCATCCGGCGAGTTGCGATCCGGAAACGGAAAAGAGCACCGCCTGGCTGATGGTGTCGAATGACAGGGCGAAGGCGGCGCCCACGGCGGCGACCAGCACCGGGTGCTCGGCGCGCGTGAGGCGAGCGAAGAGGCGCGAGCGCATCCCTACCGGCCGCACCACCTCGCAGGCCGGGGTGCGCAGCACCGCGTGCAGGTTGGCCACGCCGAGGAGCGCCAGGAATGCGATCGAGACCCAGATGCCGGTGTTTTCCAGCCAAGCCGGCGCCTGCCACTCCACCGCGACAGTCGCCACCACGATCGCGACGGCGGTGACCACGACGCCGTGCCCCGCCGAGAAGAGCAGCCCCGACCAGCGCGCCAGGCGCGGCCGGGCGCGGGAGTTGAAGCGCGTGAGCCCGTCGATCGCCGCGAGGTGATCGGGATCCAGCCCGTGCTTGAGGCCCAGCAGGAAGACGACCGCGGCGAGCGAGAGCCAGTGGTTGGGAAGGGATTCCATGTCCGCCTACTTCCTGAGGAAGAGTTCGTTCCAGAGCTTCTCCCACTTCGGCGACTCGTCGAGCACCGTCGCGGGCTCGATCAGCGTGAAGGGGAAATTGTTGAGCTCGCTTTTCACGCGCGTGCTCGCGGGCACGCG
Source organism: Usitatibacter sp. (assembly GCA_039929025.1). GTDB lineage: Bacteria > Pseudomonadota > Gammaproteobacteria > Burkholderiales > Usitatibacteraceae > Usitatibacter. Next base: position 14,085 of record JBDSRZ010000189.1, read on the forward strand.
GCCCATCGATTCGAACAGCCGCTGCCCCTCGGGGGAGAGCACGAAGTCGGCGAAGAGGAGGGCCGCATGCGGGTGGGGGGCGCTCTTCGCGATGCCGATCCCCTGCGGGCGCGCGACCACCGGCTGCACCGGCACGAAATCGATCGGCGCGCCCTTGCGCTTCAACGAAACGATGTTGCTGTTGTACATGGTCAGGCCCACAGGCACCTCGCCCGCGGCCACCAGCTCGGCCAGCAGCACGTGGCCCTTGCGCATGTCGGGCTTCATCGCCGAGAGCTTGCGGAAATAGTCCATACCCTTCTCGTCGCCCCACGTCTTGATCAGGGTCGCCATCCACTCGACGTCGGTGGCCTCCAGGCCGATGCGTCCCTTCCATTTGGGGTCGGTGAATCCCTCGTAGGTCGCGGGGATCTCCGAGCGCTGCACCTTGTTGGTGTTGTAGCCCACGACGAAGAAGTTCAGGCGGTCGGGAAACCAGGTGCGGTGCGGCGGGATCGCCTCGGGCGGGAGGTCGGCGTGGTGCGGAGAATAAAACTCCGCCAGCAGCTTCTCGCGCGCGAGCATTTCCATCTCGGGGCCGTTGGTCTCGACCACGTCCACCGTATGGCGCCTGCCCTGGGCCTCGGTGATGACGCGCTGCACCACCTTGTCGGAAAGCGCCCGCCAAAGCTCGACCTTGATGCCGTACTTCTTCTCGAAGGCCTCGCCCAACGGCTTCGATTCGGTGGGCGCGAGCGAGGTGTAGAGGACGACCGTGCCCTCCTGCTTCGCGCGCTCCATCAGCCGCGCGTCGCGGTCGGCGCCGCGGTAGCGGAAGGTCTCGTCGTTCTTCGCCGGCGCCTGGGCGATGGCGATCGGGATGACGAGGCAGGACGTGAGGAGAGTGAGGAGGTGGCGCATGGCGGTCGGGGGGCGGCGGCCAAAATTGACCGTGTCCGACATTCTATGTTTGAATCCTCCGACGGCGCAATTTTTGGAACGATGTTCCTCATAAAGGAACAAGGGTGTCGAATGTCCACCAAGACCCAGACCACTACCACCCACTACCATATCCAGAAGAAGCGCCGCGCCGAATTCCTCGACGAGTGGCGCAAGTACCGCCAGAGCGTGATCCGCAAGGAGGACGTGGCGCTGGTTCCCACGGCGCGCGGGCTGCGAACCGGGGTCTACATGGGATGGGATGGCGACCGGCCCACCCGCTGCCTCGACGCGCTGGTCCACGAGGTCGACCCCGGCGTCGTCACCACCGTGCACCGCCACTCGTGGGACGCGATCCTCTTCATGGTCGAGGGGAGCGGCTGGACCGAGGTCGATGGCGTGCGCCACGACTGGAAGGCCTGGGACGCGATCCACATCCCCGCGTGGAGCTGGCATCGCCACGGCAACGAGGGTGAAAAGCCTGGACGATTCATGAGCTATTCGTCGGAGCCGACGCTGTGGACGCTCGGCATGAGCCTGATCGAGGACGGCGGCCACGAGACATATGCGAAGCTGCCGCCCAAGCCGGCGTTCTCCCAGGGCCCCCAGGGCGACGACCCCTATGCGCGACGCCTGCGGCGCGTCGCGGCGGAGGCGAAGAAGCGCCGTTCCGGGCGCATCCACACGCCCTACGACGAGCAGGAGATCCTCGCCACCCCGCGCGGCACGCGCACCAAGTTCCTGAACGACCGCGCCATCGGCAACCAGGCCTCCGGGCTCACCCAGGTGATGATCCAGTTCGCGCCCGGCAAGACCCAGTCCCTGCACCGCCATCCCGGAGAGGCGTGGCTCTACGTGGTCGAGGGCCATGGCCACAGCTTCCTCGGCACCGCGCCCGACAAGGGGGAGCACCACCGCTGGCAGAAGGGCGACCTGATCGTCGTCGACCACTTCCTCTGGCACCAGCACTTCAACGACGACCCGAAGAACCAGTGCCGCCTGGTGCGCATCCACATGTTCGACTCGATCCTCGAGACGATGCGCGCGCTGATGGACCCGATGGTGCTGTTCGAGGAGGCCGAGGACACGCTGGTGTCGATGCAGGAGCTGTCGCAGATCCAGTGGCCCGACGACAAGAGGCCGGACGAGTGATGGACCGCGCGCGCACAGCGCTGCCGCCCGGCGTGCTCTCGATGCACGTGCTGCCCGCGGAGCACCACGACCGCGACTGGGACGCGATCATCGTGCCGCGCCAGGTGAAGGAGCGGCTGCTCGCGCAGGCGCTCCTCGTGCTGCAGCACGGCCGGCGGCTCTCGATGCTCGCCGGACTGCCGCACGGGCTCATCGTCCTCGCCGGCCCCCCGGGCACCGGCAAGACGACGATGGCGCGCGGCCTGGCGCAGGTGGCGGCGCTCGCGCTCGCACGCGAGGGCGCGACGACGCTCGTGGAGATCAACCCGCACGCCTTCCCGAGCGACATGCTGGGCGAGAGCCAGCGCAACGTGACGCGGCTGCTCGCCGAGACCATCCCCGAGATCGCCGCGCGCCGTCCTTTCACCGTGGTGCTCATCGACGAGGTCGAAAGCTTCGCCTTCAGCCGCTCGGCGGCGTCCTTCGAGGCGAATCCCATCGACGTCCACCGCGCCACCGACGCGGTACTGCTGGGCATCGACGAGATCGCGAAGAAGCTGCCCTCGGTGCTGTTCGTCTCCACCACCAACTTCATCGAGGCGGTGGACGCGGCCTTCCTTTCGCGCGCCGACCTGGTGATGCGCTTTTCGCTGCCGGATGCGGAAACGATCGCGAAGATCCTGGAGAGCGCCCTGGGCGAGCTCGCCGTGCAGTGGCCCGCGCTGTTGCCCATGGCCCGTGACACGGCCCGCATCGCCGAACTCGCCACGCTCTGCGAAGGCTGGGACGGCCGCCGCATCCGCAAACTCGTGCTCGCCGCCCTGGCCCAACGCCTGGAGGTCGCGCGCGACCCGGCGAAGCTCACCTGGGACGATTTCTTTTCCGCGGCGCGCAAGAAGGGTGGCGTCGAATGGGCCGGTGGCACCGCGCCTTCCGCGCGTGAGATGTTTCCCGATGTCCCCAGGGAGCTCATGCACGATCACGACCACGGGCACGCACCGCACACGCACGTCCACACGCATCAGCACGATGAGGATGACCATGAACACTCGTAACCTTCTCGCGGCCGCGCTTGCCGCGCTGTCTCTCGCGGCGGTACCCGCGACCGCGCAGGAATACCCGACCAAGCCGATCCGCGTGATCGTCCCTTACGCCGCGGGCGGCGGCGTCGACATCCTCGCGCGCCTCGTGGGGCAGCAGCTTTCCGAGCGCCTCAAGAAGCCCGTGGTGGTCGAAAACCAGGGCGGCGGCAGCAACACCATCGGCATGCGCACCGTCGCGGCCGCGCCCCGGGACGGCTACACCCTCGGCATGGCCACACCGGTCTTCGTGATGACGCCCTCGCTGATGAAGAATCACCCCTATGACGTCCTCAAGGACTTCACCCCGGTGGCGATGATCGGCTTCACGCCTCTGGTGCTGGTGGTCCACCCGAGCGTGCCCGCGAAGACCACGCAGGAATTCATCGCGCTCGCAAAGGCCAAGCCGGGCACCCTCAATTTCGCCTCGCTGGGTGCGGCGACCACCCAGGGCCTCGCGGCGACGCTCTTCAACTTCATGACCGGCATCGACGCGGTCCAGGTGCCCTACAAGGGCAGCGCCCCGGGCGTGACCGACCTTCTTGCCGGCAACGTGCAGTTCATGTTCAACGCGCTGCCCTCGATGCTGCAGCACATCCAGGCGGGAAAGCTGCGCGCCCTCGGAACCACCGGCGCGAAACGCGCTCCGCAACTTCCGGAGCTTCCCCTCATCAAGGACGTGGTGCCGGGCTATGAGGTGACCACGTGGTACTCGTTCGTGGCGCCTGCCGGCACGCCCGCGGCGGTGGTCGAGCGCCTCAACCGCGAGATCTCGGCGATCGTGGAAGCGCCGGAGATGAAGGAGAAGCTCCGCGGCCAGGGCCTCGAGGCCGATGCGATGAAGCCCGAGGAGCTCGGGCGCCTCTTCCAGTCCGAGGCCGCGACGTGGGCCAAGGTCATCAGGGACGCGAAGATCCAGGCGGAGTAGCGATGCGATCACTCCTCGCCGCGGCCCTCCTCGGACTCGCCCTCGCCTCGACGGCGCAGGACTGGAATCTCCCCGCGGATCGCGCCACACTCGGGCGCGACGGCGTCAGCGCCATCCTCGCGCGCGACGATTACCCGGCGATTAGCGGCTTCACGCGCCGGGTCGAGTACGTCGACTTCGATTCCTTCGGACAATCGTTCACCCAGGTGGTCGTGGTCCTCACGCCGGACAAGCCGCGCATGCATCGCGGCCGCAAGGTCGTGGTCGTGGGTGGCGAGCCGGGAAGCGAATTTGCGGGCGACTTCCTCGAAACGCCGGAGGGCAAGGAGGGCCCCGGAGTCTGGCTCGCCAGGCGCGGCGTCACCTTCGTGGCGCTCACGCGCGTTGGCCGGTGGAATTTCCTCGCACCCGGCGACACCGGCTCGTGGGAGGGCGTGCCGCTCGAGACGCGCATGCCGATGTTCAGCCGCAAGCAGAAGGCCCATTGGAGCAGCGCCGATTTCGAGGTGAAGAAATCCGGCCTGCAGGGCGCGGCGAGCGGCGACAGCGCCGTGTATCGCGTTCCGCGGGCGGGCACGCAGCTCCATCGCGAGATGCTCGCGGCCACACCGCTCACCTATATCGAGGGCTACCGCCTCGCGATCGAGCGTGCGGTGCCCGCGGCGGAGCGCCGCGGCACGTACCTCCTCTACTGGGGCATGTCGACCGGCGGCGCCTTCCTGTACCCGCTCGCGAAGTACCTGCCGCCCGACGGCTATCTCGGCTGGGGCACCAGCAGCACCGGACTCGCCTACGTCTTCCGGCGCGCGAAGTCGGGCGACTTCCAGCAGCCGTACGCGCAATCGGCGCTGCGCCTGCGCGAGCGCGGGCTCGACGACTTCACCTTTTACACCCGCAGCCTCGATGAGGCGACGCGCAGCGCGTGGTGGAAGAACGCGCAGAAGGGCCCGCGCTTCAAGAGCGGCGAGGATCCGATGATGCAGTTCGGCGCCGCCGCGCTCACCGACGTGGCTCTGCGCCTGTGGACCTCGGATTTCCTGCCGGCGAGCTACCGCGAGGCCGGGCTCGCGCAGTTCGTGCGCGACATGATGGAGCCCAGCTTCCCGCCCGCTGAGCTCAAACGCATCGCCGTCCTCGACATGAACGGTACGCTCGACGAGGCGATCCCGCCGAAGACCGTGGACGCCCATCGCGAGGCGATGGAGCCCTATGCGCTCAAGTATCGCGTCGCCCGCGTCGAGGGCCTGCCTCACTACCTCTTCACGCAGGACCAGATCAAAGTGGTGGGCACCCTGTGGCTGCGCTTCATCGAGGCGGGCTACTTCGACTGATCGCGTCCCTCAGGCCTTCATTGCCGCGAGCAGCGCCTCCGGCGTGAGCGGCACGCGGCGCAGTCGCGCGCCGGTGGCGTCGAACAGCGCATTCGCGATCGCCGCGGCCACCGGGCGCGTCGACGGCTCGCCGGCTCCGCGCGAACGCGCCTCGGGCCGGTTGTTCACCAGCACGATGTCGATGGCGTCGGGAACCTCGGTCATGTCCACGATCGGATAGGTGAGCCAGTCGACCGAAAGGACGCGCGACCGATCGAAGCGCACCGCCTCGTGCATGGCGCGGCTCATCCCCTGGATCAGGTTGGCCTCGATCGTGCCTTTTAAGCTCAACGGATTCACGACGAAGCCGCAGTCGTGCGCGCAGGTGAAGCGGCGCACGCGGTAGCGTCCCGTGTCGCGGTCGACCTCGACCTCGGCCACGATCGCCACGACCGAGCCGTTGCGCGGCGCGTAGGCGATGCCGCGGCCCACGGCCATGCGCCCACCGTCGCGCGGGCGTGGTCCCACGCGGGTCTGCCACCCGGCCTTCTGCGCCGCCGCCCTCACCACCGCGATGTCGGCCGCGTCGGCAAGGTAGCGCAGCCGGAATTCGACCGGATCCACGCCGGTGGCGAACGCCGCCTCGTCGATGAACGATTCGGACGCGAAACAAGTCGCCATGCCGTCGGGATCGCGCAGGTGCGCGGTGCGCAGCCCCGTGGTCATCGAGCGGTTCCAGTCGATGGTGTGACTCACCTTGCGCGCGTTCGGAAACCGGTACGACTCGGCGGAGAACTGCGGCCAGTCGGTGCTCTTCGGCTTGTGGCCGCCGACCAGCTGGCCCGCGAGGGTGTCGCCCGCCACGTCGGTCCCGTTGTTGCGCACGCGCCCGGAAAAGCCGCGCGCTTCGTAGTCCCACGCGAACACGCCGCCACTGGAGTTGATGCCCGCGCGCAGGTTGAAGGCGATCGGCGGTCCCTTCGGATCCCAGCCGGTTCCCTCGGCGCGCATGTACTGGAGCCGCACCGGGCGGCCGACAGCACTCGCGAGGAGCGCGGCGTCGGCGGCGCAATCGTCGGCGTCGTTCATGCCGTACGACCCCGGCCCCGGCATCCAGATGACGCGCACCTTCTCCGCCGGGAGCGCGAGCAGATCGGCAAGCGCCTTGCGCAGCGGATACGGCTTCGGCCCGCCGAACCAGACCACCGCGCCGCCATCGCGCACGTCGGCGATGGCACATGCGGGCCCCATCGAGGCGTGCGACTGGAACGGATACTCGTAGCGCGCCTCGAGCACGCGCGTGGCCATGCGGAGCGCCGCCTCGACGTCGCCTTTCTCGTCGCCGCGCTTGCTCGCCTTGGGCTTCTCGGCGCGCAGGTGGCGATAGAGCTCGTCGTAATCGCGCCAGAAGAATGCCGCGGGCCGCGACCACTCGACCACGAGCTTCGAGGCGGCGGCGATCGCCTGTTCCTCGCGCTCGCACACCACGCCGAGGAAATCGCCCTTGCGCACGACTCTCACCAGCCCGGCAATGGTGGGCGACCCGTCGACGCGCAGAAGGTGCGCGCCCGCCTCGGGCGGGCGGATCACGCGCCCGTGCAGCATGCCCGGCACGCGCAGGTCGGTGACGTACGTGTAGGCGCCGGTGACCTTGGGCGGGATGTCGAAGCGCGGGACCGGTTTGCCCACGACGGTATAGGTGCGCGCGTCCTTGGTCTTCGGATGGTCGCCCACCTTCACGTCGAATCGCTGCCCGCCGAGAAGGTCTCCATAGGCGACGCGGCGCGCGGGCTCCGCGGCGACGAAGACAAAGCCCTCGCGCGTACGCAGCGCTTCCACCGGCGCGTGCAGCTTCGCCGCCGCCAGCGCGAGCAACGCCGCCCGGCCCTCGGCGGCGGCCTTTCGCAGCGCCGAGCCGCCCTCCATGATGCCGTTCGAGCCACCGGTGCCGCGCTGGTCGGGCGTCGTGGCGGTGTCGCCCATGACGAGGGTCACGCGCTCGAGCGGCACGTCGAGCTCTTCGGCGACGACCTGCGCGAAGGCGGTGCCGATGCCCATGCCGGCCTCGATCTTGCCCACGGCCGCCGTCACCGAGCCGTCGGCGGCAATGCGGATCCAGGAATCGATCGCGGCGCGATCGATCACTGCCGGCCAGGGAGCCCCCGCGGCCGGTAGTGGAGCACCGGCGGTGACGGCGTTCACCGCGCACCCCGGCAGCGAGAACGAGACCACGAGCGCGCCACCCGCCGTGATGAAATCGCGCCGCGTCGTGCCCCGGTGCGTGACGAACTGATCGATGGCGAGGGTCTTCATGCCTTGCTCCCCGCGGCGAGGCGCGTGGCGGCGAGCTTCACCGCACGCAGGATGCTCATATGCGTTCCGCAGCGGCACTTGAGCCCCGACAGGCCGCGGCGGATTTCTTCGTCGGTCGCGGCGGGATTGGACTCGAGGAGTGCCGCCGCCGTCATCAGCCAGCCGTTGATGCAGTAGCCGCATTGCGCCGCCTGCTCGTCGATGAACGCCTGCTGCACCGCGTGCAAGGCGCCATTGGCGGACGCGAGTCCCTCGAGGGTCGTGACTTTCGCGCCCTGCGCGGTGGTGACCGGCGTGAGGCATGAGCGGATCGCCTTGCCGTCGAGATGCACGGTGCAGGCACCGCACTGCGCGAGGCCGCAGCCGAACTTGGGTCCCGTGAGGCCGAGGTCGTTGCGCAGCACATACAGCAGCGGCGTGTCGGGATCGGCGCGCACCGATTCGCGCCGGCCGTTGACCTGGATCGTGATCAGCTGTTCTGTCCCCATAACGCCTCTCCCCTGGCTACGCGTTCGCTCATCTCGATCTGGAATTCCGGCGGGCCGAAACCGAAACGCTCGCCCGCGATTTCGTAGAAGAACGGCCGGCTGAGGCGCGCGCTCATCTCACGCATCCATGCGATCACGCCCTCGTCGGGATCGCGTCCCGACGAGCGTAGCACGTAGGCCTCCTGGCCCCGCCAGCGCATCGGGATCACCATGACGCCGAGGCGATCGGGCCGCCAGTCGTCCGGGAAGGGGCTCGCGGGCTGCAGCCAGCCGCAGACGAAATTGCGGCACGGATGCTGCGGGCGGCGCTCGTAGATCGTGCAACAGTGGTCACCGCGGAAGTGGCACGGCGTGCCGGGTTTCATCTCGTGGCCTTCGATCACGCCGGCGACCCAGCCGTCGCAGCAGGCCGTGCACTCGCCACAGGCGCGAGCAGCGGCAGGTGCGATCGCGATCACCGCGCCGCAGCACTTCTTGTGTTTCAGCCCGCTGCCGCAGGGGCAGGGATCGTTGCGACCAATTGGCATTCGGAGTTCGCGAAATCTTCTCTCACGTTCACTCCCTCTTCCCTGGGAGAGACTTGGGGAGAGGGTCAGGGAAAGTATACTCATTGCACTCCCTGGAACCGCGTTCCTGCATCCGGAATCACCGCCTCGTGGCCGTCTATCTCGCCGTCCTGCTCTCGGTTCTCCAGGGCATCAGCATGCGCGGCACCAAGATACTGCTTTCGCTCTCGGCGCTTTCCATGGATGCCACGCCCTTCCAGGTGGGCGTGTTGGCGGCGATGTTCGCCGCGTTCCCGCTGCTGCTCGCCGTCCACGCGGGCAAGATCTCCGACCGCATCGGCGTGAAGCGTCCCATCGTCTGGGGCGCGGTGGTCATCGCCGCGGGAATCTCATTGCCCCTCGTGGTATCCGGCCTCGCGGGACTGATCCTGGCTTCCGCCCTCGTGGGCCTGGGCCACATCTTCTTCCACGTCTCGATCCACAACCTCATCGGCGGCTACGGCGCGGGCGAGGCGCGCACGCGCAACTTCGCCACCTTCTCGCTGGGCGCGTCGGTGTCGGCATTCATCGGGCCGGCGCTCGCGGGCATATCGATCGATTTCCAGGGCTTTCCCGCGACCCATGTGCTGCTCGCGCTGGTCGCGCTTTCGCCCGCGGCTCTGCTGCTCGCGAGGCCCGGCATCGTCCCCCAACACACGCCGCCCGCGAAGAGCGAGTCGGCCGGGGGCTCGCTCGAGCTGCTGAGGGACCCGGGGCTCCTTCGCACGCTGATCATGAGCGGGGTGACGCTCACCGGCATCGAACTCTTCTCCTTCTATTTCCCCGTCTATGGGCGCTCCATCGGGCTCAGCGCCTCGGCGATCGGCATGGTGATGTCGTGCTACGCGGTCGCGGCTTTCCTGGTGCGCATGGGCATGCCGCGCGCGACGCGCCACCTGGGCGAGGTGGGGGTGCTCACGGCGTCGCTCTTCATGGCGGGCGCAACCTACCTGCTGGTGCCGATGGTGTCGCAGGCGTGGCTGCTGGCGCTGATCGCCTTCCTCCTCGGCATCGGCCTCGGGTGCGCGCAGCCGCTCACCATCATCCTCACCTACAATCACGCCCCGCCCGGCCGCTCCGGCGAGGCGCTGGGCCTGCGCCTCACGGCCAACAAGCTGACCCAGATCCTGGTGCCGCTCGCGTTCGGCGCCATGGGTTCGGCATTCGGGCTGATCCCGGTATTCTTCGCCAACGGCGCTTTCCTGCTCACCGGCGGCGTGATCTCCTTCGCCGAAGGCAAGGTGAGCGCGGCGAGGAACGCGGCGGCGGCGCTCGCGCAACAACAGGAGGAAGACACATGAACCGGATGCTCATGGCGGCGTTGGCCGCGGCCCTCGCCCTCGGCGTGCAGGCGCAGACCCCCGCGGGCGACGTGGCGCGCGGCAAGTCCGCCTACATGAAGAACATGTGCTACACCTGCCACGGCACCGTGGGGCAAGGCGGCGACCGGGGCTCCGGCCCGCGCATCGCCTATGACGTCTGGCCCTACGAGGCCTTCGCGCAGCAGACGCGCCGGCCGCGCGAATCGATGCCGCGCTACCCAAAGGAGTACCTCGGCGACCAGGACATGGCCGACATCTACGCCTACGTGTCCTCGTTCAAGCGCGGCGC
>JBDSRZ010000190.1:0-21969 GCA_039929025.1 Usitatibacter sp.
CGACAACACCGCGAGGAAGCAGGTCGAGGAAGAGCGCATGAAGCTCGACCAGCGGCTGCGCGACCAGCATTTCTACACGCGCTCGCTGATCGAGTCGAACATCGACGCCCTCATGACCACCGATCCGCAGGGGATCATCACCGACGTCAACAAGCAGATGGAAGCCCTCACCGGCTGCACCCGCGACGAGCTGATCGGCGCGCCCTTCAAGAGCAACTTCACCGACCCGGACCGCGCCGAGGCCGGCATCAAGCTGGTGCTGAGCGAGAAGAAGGTCACCAACTACGAGCTCACGGCGCGCACCCGCGACGGCCGCGAGACGGTTGTCTCCTACAACGCGACCACGTTCTACGACCGCGACCGCAGGCTCCAGGGCGTGTTCGCCGCCGCGCGCGACGTGACCGAAAGGAAGCTCCTCGACCATGCGCTGGAGGAGGCGAAGGAATCCGCCGAGGACGCCAACAGCGCCAAGAGCGACTTCCTGGCGCGCATGAGCCACGAGATCCGCACGCCGATGAACTCCATCATCGGCATGGCGGACCTGCTGTGGGAAACGCCGCTCGCCACCGAGCAGCGCGAATACGTGCGCATCTTCCGCAAGGCCGGCAGCCAGCTCCTCGACCTCATCAACGACATCCTCGACCTGTCCAAAGTCGAGTCGGGGCACATGACGCTGGAGAACCTCGACTTCGAGCTGCGCGAGGTGCTCGACCGCGCGCTCGAGATGATGGCGATCCGCGCGAAGGAAAAGGGGCTCGGGCTGGAGCTCGACATCAAGCCGGGAGTCCCCGACGTGCTGGTGGGCGATCCTGCGCGGCTACGCCAGGTCCTCATCAACCTCATCGGCAACGCGGTCAAGTTCACACAGGCCGGGAAGGTCACGCTGCGCGTGGAGCGCGATCCCGACGATTCCGCGGGGCTCAGGTTTGCCGTCTGCGATACCGGCATGGGGATTCCCGCGGACCGCCGTGAGCTGATCTTCGCGGCCTACGCGCAGGTCGACACCTCCACAACCCGCAAGTTCGGCGGTTCCGGGCTGGGGCTCGCCATCTCCCGTCGCGTGGTCGAGCTGATGCAAGGGCGCATCTGGGTCGAAAGCAGCCTCGGGACCGGCAGCACGTTCTACTTCACGGCGAAATTCCTCGAGGCAGGCGCGCAGAGCCCCGGGATCGACGAGAGCCTCGCGACCCGGCCGGGCGAGCTCCTCGAGGGTGGGGCGCAGCTGCGCATCCTGCTCGCCGAGGATTCCCCCGACAACGTGGTGCTGATCCAGTCTTACCTCAAGACCGCCGGCTGCAGCGCCGACCTCGCCCCCAACGGCGAGATCGCCCTGCAGAAATTCATGTCCGGTACCTACGATGTCGTGCTGATGGACGTGCAGATGCCGGTCATGGACGGCCTGTCCGCCACGCGCCGCATCCGCGAGTGGGAAGGCGCGAATGGCAGGGAGCCGGTGCCGATCTTCGCCCTCACCGCACACGCGCTGCCGGAGGAGGTGAAGAAGAGCCTCGATGCCGGTTGCACCGCGCACCTCACCAAGCCGATCCGCCGGGCGACGCTCTTCCGCGCGATCGAGGAGCACGCGCTGAAGCGCATCGTCGTGCGCGTGGACCCAAACCTCGCCGACCTGATCCCGGGGTTCCTCGAGAACCGTCGCCGGGACGTCGCCACCATCGCCACAGCCCTGGGCCAGGCCGACTTCGAGGCGATCCGCATCGTCGGTCACAACATGAAGGGATCAGGTGCGGGCTACGGCCTCGTCGCGATCACCGAGATCGGCGCCAGCCTCGAGCAGTCCGCCACCCGCTGCGCCTCCGACGAGATCGGGGCCCAGTCGGCGAAGCTCGTCCGCTACCTGGACGTGCTCAGGCTCGAGTACCGATAGGGGAAACGGATGCATGTGAGATTCTGGGGAACCCGCGGCTCCATCGCCACACCCGGCCCGGACACCGTGCGCTTTGGCGGCAATACCTCGTGCGTACAGGTGACGACCGACGCGGGCGCCTCGTTCATCCTCGACTGCGGCACGGGCGCCCGCCAGCTCGGCGCCGCGCTGATGGCGCACGCCTCGCAACCCGTGACCGCGATCATCCTTCTCAGCCACACGCACTGGGACCACATCCAGGGCTTCCCCTTCTTCGCGCCGCTCTTCATGCCAGGCAACCAGGTGACGGTATGTGGTCCGGAAGGCAGCGGACGGTCGCTGCGCGAGGTGCTCTCGGGCCAGATGGAGTTCACCTACTTCCCGGTCGAGATCGAGCAGCTCCCTGCAGCCATCGCCTTCCGGGAGCTGGGCGAAGGCATCCACGAATTCGGGGGAGCGCGCGTGATCGCGCAATTCCTCCACCATCCGGCGATGACGCTCGGCTACCGCATCGAGGCCGACGGCGCTTCTGTCGTCTACCTCTGCGACCACGAGCCTTTCTCGGAGACACTCTGGCACGCGCATCCGGGCCCGAACCATGCCGACTCGATCGTCCACGAGGGCGATCGACGCCACGCGCGGTTCATGGCCGGGGCCGACCTGGTGATCCACGACGCCCAGTACACGCCGGAGGAATACCCGTCGAAGAAGAACTGGGGCCACAGCACCTACGAGTACGCCGTGGGCCTCGCGGCCGCGGCGGGCGCGAGACGCCTGGCCCTCACCCATCACGATCCGTTCCACGACGACCCGTTCGTCGCGACGATCGAGTCGCGCGCTCGCGCGCACGCCGCGGAACATGGTTACGCGCTCGAGGTGTGCTGCGCCTTCGAGGGGCTGGAAATCGCCCTAGCGCCGCAAGCGGTGACGGAGCCGCGCGCCCGGCGCGCGGAAACGGAATCCGGGCTCGAATCCACGCGCGGCAAGCGCATTCTGGTAGTGGACGACGATCCCGACGTCCGCGCCTTGGCCGGCAAGGCATTGAAGCAGGATGGGCACAGCGTGAGCGAGGCCTCGAGCGGGGCCGAGGCCCTGGCGCTCATCGCGTCCCAGGCCCCGGACCTCCTGGTGCTCGATTTGCTGATGCCCGGGCAAGGTGGCCTCGAGGTGCTCAGGATCCTTCGGTCCACGCCGGCGACCGCTTCGTTGCCGGTGGTGGTGCTGACCGCGATGGATGACGAGGGCAGCACGCGCGAGGGCTTCGAGCTCGGCGCGACCGACTATTTAACCAAGCCGTTCTCGATTCCGCAGCTCGCGGCGCGCGTGCGCGCATGCCTGGCGCGTACCGCCTAGATCGCCCCCGGCGAAGTCCAGTTCCTCTCTATCGAGACAGCGCCCGCGGCAGCAGCCGCGCCGTCTCCACCCGCACCACCTCGTAGCATTCGCAGGACATCGACTCCAGCTGCTTGCGGTCGAGCACCTTGATATGGCCCCGGCGGTAAGTGATCACGCCCGCATTCTGCAGCTTGCCCGCGGCTTCCGTCACGCCTTCGCGGCGCACGCCCAGCATGTTGGCGATGAGCTCCTGAGTCATCAAGATCTCGGGGTCCGGCAGGCGGTCGATGCTGAGCAGGAGCCAGCGGCAAAGCTGCTGGTCGACGGAGTGGTGGCGATTGCAGATGGCGGTCTGCGCCATCTGGGTGATGAGCGACTGGGTATAGCGCAGCATCAGGTGCTGCATCGGCCCGCCTCGCGCGAATTCGTCCCTCACCCACTGGCTCGACAGCCGATAGGCGCTGCCGGCGCTCTGTACCACGGCGCGGCTGGGCGTGCTCTCCCCGCCCATGAAGATCGAGATGCCGACCACGCCCTCGTTGCCGACCACTGCGATCTCCGCCGTGGCGCCGTTCTCCAGGACGTAGAGCAGCGACACGATGCCGGTGGTAGGGAAATACACGTGCTCCACCAACCGGCCGGCTTCGTAGACCACCTTCCCCAAGGGCATGTCGACCCGCTCGAGGTGCTGGCGCATGCGCTTCAGCTCCGCCGGGGCGAGCGCTGCGAGGAGCAGGTTCCTCTTCGGCTCGTCCATTTCCGTGGCTCCTCCCTTGCTTTGGATCCCCATTGTGCGCTTTCGGACAATGGGGGTGTGCGCTGCCGCACGGACCGGCTCGCGCAGGAACGGTATTTTGGGCGATCCAACCGGAGATCGACCCCATGAACACCATCAAGCCAGAAGCCACGAAGGAACGCCTTCTCGGCGAATTCGACGCCGTCGTCGACCAGACCGAGCAGCTACTCAAGTCCGTCGCCACCGCCGGCGGCGACCACGCCGGCGCGCTCAGGGCGAACGTCGAGCAGAGCTTCGCGGCGGCGACCGAAAGGCTGGCGACGATGCGCGACGATGCGCTCGGCAGGGCCAATGACGCGGCCACGGCGACCGACGAATACGTGCAGGGCAATCCCTGGCAGGCGGTCGGCATCGCGGCCGCGATCGCGGCGGGCGTGGGCCTGGTCGTCGGACTCCTGATGGCGCGCCGTTGAGCCGATGATCGCCAAGCCCTCCGGCATGCCCGTCGTCGGCGGGCTGTTCGATGCGTTGCGGGCCGCGGGCCGCACGCTGAACGAGATCGCGCAGGTCCGCGGCTCGCTCTTCGCGGTCGAGTTGCGCGAGGAGATCGCGCGCCGCGGCCGCATGCTGGTGCTCGCGGCGATCGGCTTCGCTTTCCTCCACACCGCGCTCCTGCTGGTGACGCTGCTCGCGCTGGTGGTCTTCTGGGACTCCCACCGCATCCTTGCGATCGCCCTCACGACCGCGGCCTACATCGGCTGCGGTGCGGCCGCGATCGCACGCCTTCGCTTCGAGATCGACGCCTGTCCGGAACCCTTCACCGCCACCCGCGCCGAGTTCGCCCAGGACCTGGCGGAGCTGCGGCGTTCCCCATGAATGACCTCCTCGAAAGGCTCGCCGCGGAGAAGCTCGCATTGCTGGAGCGCTGCGCGGTGCAACGCATGCAGTTGCGGCGCGACCATCGCCGGGTGCGCGATTCACTTCCCTGGAGGCGACCGGTTTCCGCGACGGTGCCCCGGCCCGTGATGCAGCGGATCGTGCTGGGATTCGCGCTTGCGCTCCTGGGCACCGGGCGCATGGGCCGCCTGGCCGCACTCGCCGGCCGCGCCCTGCTGCTGGCCCGCGCCGCGCGTGCGGTGAGTAGTCTCGTCGCGCCGTCACGGCCCGCAAGGTAGAACCAAGAAGAGACCCGGGTTTGCGGCCGGTCTGCTTGCCCTGCCCGGCTTCGGTCTGCTGACGTACAGACGATTTGCTTAGCGACCGAGGAGCTCGCCGGCGGGCTTCAGCGCTTCCACGCGGTCGCAGACGACCTTCGCGATCGCCACCAGCGGCGCGCCGAGGAGCAGTCCCCAGATGCCCCATAGCCAGCCGAAGAAGAGCAGCGCGATGAAGAGCACCGCGGCATTCACGCGGGCGAAATGGCCCTGCACCCAGGTCATGATGAGGGAACCGATGGCGGCGGCGATCAGCAGCGAAGCGCCGGCGACGGTGAGCGCCGCCAGCGCGGAACCGAACTGCATGAACGCGGCCGCGCCGCTCGCCACCGCGAACACCATCGGGCCCAGGTAGGGAATGAAGTGCAGCACGCCCGCGGCGATTCCCCAGACGCCCGCATGCTCCACGCCGAGTAGCTCGAACGCGAGCCAGGTGACCAGGCCCAGCGCCACGTTGCCGGCGACGGTGACGAGGAGGTAGCCCTGAACCTGGGAATCGACCTCCTCGAGGATCCGAACCGCCTCCTTCTTGCGCGTGAGCGATGGGCCGACCAACTGCACGAGCTTGCGGCGAAAGTGCTCTCCCGAGGCGAGCAGGAAGTAGCAGAGCAGCAGCACGAACGGCGCCTGCGCGACCACGGTGAAGAGGAGTCTCGACTGGGCGAGCATGTAATCGCGGACCCAGACGCTGGGCTCGGCGTCCCTCGCTGCCGCTTTGGGTCCTGGGCGTTTCGGTGCGGCCTTCTCGCCGGCGACGTCCGATGCCGCATGCTGAAGCTCGGTCGCCGCTTCCTGGAGCTTCTGCATTGCGGTGGGGCCATCGGCCTGCGCCCGGCCCACGTGCTCGCGCACCTTGCGTGCTGCCTCGGGGAGTTTCTGGATCATCGACGCGGCATCGTCGCCCATGAAGAATGCGACCCATGTGAGCCCGGCGACCACTGCGGATAACACCAGCGCGGCGCCGCCCGCGCGCGGGATGCCGCGTGCCCTGAGCCAATCCACCAGCGGGCTCAACGCATAGCTGCCGAGGATGCCGAGCAGCAGCGGAACGAAGAACGCGCGCGCGAGATAGAGCGCCGTCACCACGGCGAGGATCGCGATCACCGCGATGCCGACATCGGTCGGCGAGCGCGCGGGCGCAGGGATCGGATCCGGAGCTGCGGGCGCGGGAACCTGATCAGGCGCCGCGGGCGCAGGAACCGGATCCGGCGTCGCGGCCGGCGATACGGGAATTTCCCTTGCCGCAAGGGGTTCGATGATGGTCATGCGCCGAGCATGGCGGCAATCGAGCGCATCGTCTGTTCGCTTGCGCACACGTGGCCTCTCATGGATATGTTCGATGACGCACCGACCACGGCTTCGCGGCGAGTCAAGCTCGCTGTCGGTTCTGAATTGGCAACACCTACAGGAGAAACCCATGAGAATGAACTCAGCATTGACGAGCGCCCTGGCCCTGGCCGGGCTCGCGTTCGCGACCCAGGCGGCCGCGAGCATCACCTTCTACGAGCGTGAGGGCTTCCAGGGCCGCACCTTCTCCACCAGCCGCCAGGTCGCCAATTTCGAGCGCACCGGCTTCAACGACCGCGCCTCCTCGGTGATCGTCACCGGCGAGCGCTGGGAGGTATGCGACGACGCCCGCTTCGCCGGCCGCTGCGTGGTGCTGCGCCCGGGCCAGTACGGCTCGCTCGCCGCCATGGGCCTCAACAATCGCGTGTCCTCGGTGCGCATCGTCGCCCGCAGCGCGCGCGTCAACGACGACCGCTACGCACCGGCGCCGGTTGCCGCCTTCGACTACCGCCGCCGCAACAGGGAGCGCATCTTCCAAGCCGACGTGACCTCAGTGCACGCGGTGGTCGGCCCCGCCGAACAGCGCTGCTGGACCGAGCGCGAGCAGGTGTCCGACCGCGGCGCAGCCAACGTCCCCGGTGCCCTGGTGGGCGCCGTGATCGGCGGCATCCTCGGGCACCAGGTCGGTGGCGGGCGCGGGCAGGATGTCGCTACCGCCGGCGGTGCCGTAGCCGGCGCTGCGGTGGGCAGCAATGTGGGGCGTGACGGTAGCCAGGCCTATGGCCGCGATGTGAAGCGTTGCGCCACGGTAGAGAGCTCCGCGCCGCCCAGCTATTGGGATGTCACCTACGAGTTCCGCGGCCGGCGGCATCGCGTGCAGATGGCCGCGCCACCGGGCCGCACCGTCACCGTCAACGAGCAAGGCGAGCCGCGCGCTTAAAGCGAGCACCGCAGGACCGCAGGGCGCCGCGGACGCTACCTCGAGGCGGCGCGATCGAAAGGTCGCGCCGCTTTATTCCGGGTGGGATCGAGTCGCGGTGGCTGCGGCGACATCGCCGTGCGCGGGCCAGCGCGGCGGCCGCTGCCATTCAAAGTGTGGGTGCCCGCGGGATCACTGGGACGGACTCGTGGCGGTTCCCCTCGAGAGGCCGCGTCCTTCCGTCCCTCCCCATCAATCGGGTTGTTTAGTAACCCGGATGGCCACCGCGTGGTCACGTCCGTCGTCGATCAACGGCACCGAGTTGTCCCGTTGGACCACGCCGTCCAGCGTCACCTCCATCGAGCCCGGGACCGAACCTTCGCCCTCGCCGGCCTGCGTGACCGCGATGTCATAGCTGCCGGTACCGTGACGGTAACGGACCGCGTAGCCGGGCCAAGCGGGCGGCAGGCAAGGCGCGAATCGCAGCCGGTCCTTCTCGCGCGCGATTCCAAGCAGCGACTCCACGACCAATCGGTACATCCAGCCGGCCGAGCCCGTGTACCAGGTCCAGCCGCCGCGGCCGGCGTGGGGCTGGACGGCGTAGACGTCGGCGGCCATGACGTAGGGCTCCACCTTGTAGGTCGAGACCTGCCGCGGCGTGAGTGTCCGATTCACCGGGTTGATCATCGCGGTGAGCTCCCACGCGCGCGCAGGGTCGCCGAGCGCGGCGAACGCCATCGCCGTCCAGATGGCGCCATGCGTGTACTGTCCCCCGTTCTCCCGCACGCCGGGCAGGTATCCGCGGATGTAGCCGGGATCGAGCGTCGAGGTGTCGAACGGCGGGTCGAGGAGCTGGATCAGCGCCGAATCGCGGCGCACCAGGCGCTCGTCGACCGCGTTCATCGCCGCCCGCACGCGCGCGGCATCGCCCGCGCCCGAGAGCACCGCCCAGCTTTGCGAGATCGAGTCGATGCGGCACTCGGCATTGGCCGCGGAGCCCAGCGGCGTGCCATCGTCGAAGTACGCGCGCCGGTACCACCCTCCATCCCAACCGTGAAGCTCGAGGTTCTCCCGCAGCACCGCGGCAGCCGCATCGCAGCGATGGGCGAAGTCGGCGTCGCCGCGGCCATGCGCCACCGGGGCGAAGCGCGCGAGCACGTCGTACAGGAAGAACCCCAGCCAGACGCTCTCGCCGGTGCCGCCGATGCCCACCAGGTTCATGCCGTCGTTCCAATCGCCGGAGCCCATCAACGGCAGGCCGTGCTCGCCGAAGCGCAGCCCATGCACGATGGCGCGAGCGCAATGCTCGTACAGCGTCGCCGCGTCGCCCGATCGGCGCGGAAGGTCGTAGTACGAATCGTCGCCCGGGTTGACCGGCCGGTCCTCGAGGAAGGGCACCCCCTCGTCGAGGATCGCGCCGTCCCCGGTCGTGCCCACGTAGCGGGCGACGGCGAGCGCCAGCCACAGGTAGTCGTCCGAGCAGCGCGTGCGCACGCCGCGGCCCTGCGGCGGATGCCACCAGTGCTGGACGTCGCCCTCAACGAACTGGCGCCCGGCCGCGCGCAGCAGCTGCTCGCGCGCGAGCGCGGGCTCGGCATGCACCAGCGCCATCACGTCCTGGAGCTGGTCGCGGAAGCCGAAGGCTCCCCCCGACTGGTAATAGCCGCTGCGGGCCCAGAGGCGCGAAGCGATCGTCTGATACACCAGCCATCCGTTGACGAGCACGTCGAGGGACGCTTCGGGCGTCTTCACCTGCACCGCGCCCAGCGTGCGCCGCCAGTGACCGCGCGTAGCATCCAGCGCCGCGCGCGCCGCGCCCAGCCCGCGGAAGCGCTGCACCAGCGCGGCCGCATCGGCGGCGTCGCGGCCGAGGCCCAGCCGGAAGACGACGTCTCGTTCCTCGCCGTCGGCGAGCTCGAACGCAACCTGGATCGCACCGCACGGGTCGAGCGCCGCCCCGGTCCTGCCCGACAGGCGCGAGCGCGTCATCGCCGCGGGCTCGCGCAGCGTGCCGTTGCGCCCGAGGAACTCGACGCGATCCGCGCTCACGCTGCGCCCCGCGTCGTCAGCGTCGAAGAAGGCGACGCGCCCGGCGAACTCGGTGTTGTACGCGTTGCTCGCCGTGAGCGCGCCGCCGCGAGAGTCATTCGCCGTGACGACGTGCATCGCCGTCTTCGGCCGCAGGTCGCCCAGCACCCATTCGACATAGCCGGTTGCCGAAAGCCGTCGCGTACGGCCGGAGTCGTTGCGAACCTTGAGAACGGAGAACTTGACCGGCGCGTCGATCGCCACGTAGACCCAGAGCTCGCTCACGATGCCGTCCTCGCGATGCTCGAAGACGCTGTAGCCGAATCCATGCCGCGTGACGTAAGTGCCCGCGCCGCGACAGGGGAGCGCCGATGGCGACCAGAAGTGTCCCGACTCCTCGTCGCGAAGGTAGAGCGCCTCGCCGCGGGCATCGCTTACCGGATCGTTGTCCCACGGGGTGAGGCGGAACTCGTGTGCGTTCTCCGCCCAGGTATAGGCAAGGCCGCTCTCCGAGACCACGGTGCCGAAGCCGGGGTTGGCGAGCACGTTCACCCACGGCGCGGGAGTCGCCTCCCCCTCGGCCGTCGCGATCACGTACTCGGTGCCGTCGGCGCAGAATCCTCCCAGGCCGTTGCCGAGGATCAACGTGCGCTCCGCGCTCGCCGTGAATGCGGCCTCCACATGGCGGCCGCGGCTCGGCGCGAGCGCCGCCACGCGCGGCTCCGCGACGGCGCGCCGCGCGACCTGCTCGACCAGGCTGCCGCGGCGATCGGTGATGATGGCACGCGCCGCCGACTGCATCAGGATGCGGTCCTCGTCCGCGATCTGTTCGGCGCGCCGCACGAAAATGCCGCCCGGCCGGTCGATGACCTGCGCGTCCACTCCCGCGGCCACCAGTCCCATGATGCGGTCCTGGAGCACCTGCCGGTAGCCGCCGCGATCCTCGTTCCAGATGACCAGGTCCACCACCAGGCCCTTGAGGCGCCAGTACGCGTGCGCCTGCACGAGCTGGCGCACGAGGTCGATGTTCTCCGGATCGCCGATCTGCAGCAGCACGATCGGCAGGTCGCCCGAGATCGCATAGCTCCAGAGCCCTGATTGCCCGCGACGGTTGCGCAGCAGCACGCGGGATTCGGCGCGCAGCGCCGCGTTGGCATGGATCACCGACCCCGCGAGCCGCGCATAGAGTTGCGCGTCGGACTCGGTGGCGTTGATCTGCCGCAGTGTCACCCAGCTGTGGGTCCATGCCAGATCGAAAACGCGATCGGCGAGGTGCCGGTCGCGGTACTTCTCCACCAGGCCGAGGGCGTCGGCGCGCGAGGCCGCGATGCCCGATGCGATGTCGACCGTTGCGGTCTGCCGGGGATCGAGGGTGATGCGGTGGCGGATGGCAACGATCGGATCGAGCACCGAGCCTTGCGAGCCGGAGAGCATGCCGGCCTCTTCCAGCGCGCGGGGTGCTACGAGCGTGCGCCCGCGCCCGATGAACTCCATGCGGTCCGACTCGTAGGAGACCTGCGTCGACTCGGCGCCATGGACCGCGACCAGGTGCAGCATCCACGGCGCCGCCTCGTCCAGCGAACGGGGCCGGCGCGTGCAGACGATCGCCTGGCGCCCGGGGACCACCTCGGTCTGCACGAACAGGTTGGAGAAGGCCGGATGCAGCGCGTCCGAGGCGGGAGGGGCGAGGACCACTTCGGCGTAGCTGGTGACCTCGATCGTGCGCCGCGTGCGCGAGTGGTTGGTGAGGCGCACGCGGCGCAGCTCCACGTCATCCTCCGGCGAGACCGCGATCTCGGTGTGCGCCTCGATGTCGCCGTCGCGGCGGCGGAACTCCGCGCGCGCCTCGCTGAAGATCGCCTCGTAGCGATCCGCCCGCTTGAGCGTCGGTTGGTGCGCCGCCGACCAGAATTCCCCGCTCGCCACGTCGCGGATGTAGCAGAAGGTGCCGTGGTTGTCGCAGGTGCCATCCTCGCGCCAGCGGGTGACGGCGAGGTCCTTCCAGCGCGAACTGCCGCCGCCGGCGTTGGTGACCATGACGTGGTAGCGGCCGTTGGAAAGCAGCTGCACCTCGGGCATCGGCGTGTCGGGAGTGCCGAGGACCCGGATCGGCGACGCCGGTGCGGCCGCGTCGCCGCGGGTGGCGGAGCTCGCCGGCTGCGTGTGCTGCACCGCCACCCGCGGCACGCGCTCCTGCAGAAGCAGGAGAGAGGCCTGGAAGAGCGGCTCCGCCTCGAAGCGCCGCTGCATCGGGCGGCCGAGGAGCACGTGCGCGAGCGAGAGCAGGATCATTCCCTGGTGATGCGCCATGAACGAGCGAACCACCACGCTCGCCTTGCCCCGCGGCGTCCGCGACGGCGTGTAGTCGATCGCCTCGTAGAGACCGTAGCGGCCGGCAAGGCCGCCGGCAGCCAGCCGCTGCAGGTTGAGGCATGCCTCCTCGGGCGCCAGCATCAGCGCGAGCGCCGAGGCGTAGGGAGCGACCACGAGCTCGTCGGCGAGCCCGCGCTTCAAGCCCAGCCCGGGCGCGCCGAAGGCGTGGTACTGGTAGTTGAGGGCCGCGTCGACCGCGTTGTAGCCGCACTCGGAGATCCCCCACGGCACCCCTCGCTGCTTGCCGTAGGCAATCTGCGCTTCCACCGCCATCAGGCACGTCCGGTCGAGCAGCGTGTTCTGGTAGGTCGGCATCACCAGCATCGGCATCAGGTACTCGAACATCGAGCCGCTCCACGACAGCAGCACCGCGCGCCCGCCCGCGCTGGCGAGCAGGCGTCCGAGCGCAAACCAGTTCTCCTGGGGGAGCTTGCCCTGCGAGATGGCCACGAAACTGGTGAAGCGCGCCTCCGAGGCCAGCAGGTCGTAGAAGCCCGGGTCGCGCTTGCGGCTCGCAACGTCGTAGCCGATCGTGAGCAGGTGGCGCGCGTCGTCGTAGAGGAAGTCGTATTCCATCCGCGAGAGTGCTTCGCAAAGCGAGGCAAGGCGTTCGATCTCGGCCATGCGCTCGCCTGCCGGGCCTGCCGATCCGCCCGCGGTGGCCGCCTCCCACGCGGCGAGCTCGCGGAGCGTCGGGATTCCGGGCGCGCCGTACGCATCGCCGAACACCGCCAGCTCCTCGCCGAGCGAGCGGGACTGGCGCACCAGCGCCTCGACCCAGAAGGTCGAGTCGCGCGTCACTCCTGTGTGCCGGGCCGCGACCTCGACCGCAAGGGTGTCGATGCGCGCGAGGCAGGCGCGCGCCTCGGCGAGGCTGGCCGGCGACCGCGCCCGCGCTCCCGCCAGCTCTTGGCGCAGGCGATCCGTCGACGCGAGCTCCGGTCCCGAAGCTGCGGCGAGGATCGCGAGCGTTTCCTCGAGGCCCGCGAGCCAGCGCGCTTCGACGATCGGGGCATCGGCGAGCGCGGCGAGCCCGGGGCGAAGCGTCATCAGGTGGCCGGCGAGGTTGCCGCTATCCACCGAGGAGACATAGAGGGGCTTCAGCGGTTCGAGAGATTGGGTGTCATACCAGTTGTAGAAGTGCCCCTGGTGACGCCGGAGCGTGCTCATGGTGGCCAGGGCATCGGCCGAGCGCCTGAGGAGGGCGCCCGCGGGGATGTAGCCGAAGTCGTACGCCGCGAGGTTCGCCAGCAGCGCGAACCCCATGTTGGTAGGCGAGGTGCGATGCGCGATCACCGCCGTCGGATGCTCCTGGAAGTTGTCCGGCGGCAACCAGTGGTCCTCGGGGCCTACGAAGGCGTCGAAGTACCCCCAGGTGCGCCGTGCAAGATGGCGCAGAAACGTGTGCTGGTCTTCGGTGAGGCGCGCCTCGCGCCGCGCAAGCGGCCTGCTCACCCACCATGCGATCGCGGGTGAGGCCAGCCACAGCGCGAGGATCGGTGCGGCGATCGGCAATGCAGCCGGAAATGACATTGCCAGCAGGAGCGCGGTGCCGGCCGCAAGCGCGGGCGCGATCCACATCGCCTCGAGCGAGGCCGCGAGCGGGCTTCGCCCGGCAGCTGCCTCGACTGCGCCGTCTCCATCGAATGCCGCGGACGGATTCCATTCCAGCAGCCGGCGCCGGGTCACGAGCATCCGCCACGCGGTGCGGGCGATGGCGTCGAGATTCGCGCTCGCCTCGAAGGGCAGGAACGCGATCGCCAGTGCGAGTTGCGCGCCGTGGCGTCCGCCCGCCGCGAGAGTTGCCTGGACGTGCTGCCGCAACATCATCGGCGAGGGCTTGCGCAGCGCGTCCAGCAACCATGCGCTCGCCGCGGGCAAGGCGAGGATCGCAACGACTGCGAGAGTCCACGTCCAGGGGCTCGCGAGGACGGTCCAGCCGAGCAGCAGCAGCAGCGTGAAGACGACGGGCACCAGGCTGCGACGCAGGTTGTCGAGCAGCTTCCATTGCGACAGCACCGAGAGCGGATTGGCGAGGCGGCGGCCTTCGGGCGCGGGCACCGAGCGCAGCAGCCATCCCGCAAGCTGCCAGTCGCCCCGGATCCAGCGGTGGCGGCGGCTCGCGTCCGCGGCATAGCTGGAGGGCGTCTCTTCACAGAGCGGCACGTCGGTGAGCAGGCCCGAGCGCGCGTAGCAGCCCTCGAGCAGGTCGTGGCTGAGGATGCGGTTGCCCGGGAAACGATCGGCGATGGCGCGCTCGAACGCGTCGACGTCGTAGATCCCCTTGCCGATGAAGGAGCCCTCGCCGGAGAGGTCCTGGTAGACGTCGGAAACCGCGCGCGTGTACGGATCGATCCCGGAGTCCGCGCCGTGCAAGCGGGAATACCAGGAGCGGCTCGCGCCGCGCATGCCGATTCCCACGCGCGGCTGCACGATGCCGTAGCCTTCGACTACCAATCCGCTGGCGCCGCCGAAGCGCGGGTGGTTCAGCGGATGCGCCATCACCGCCGCGAACTGGCGCGCAGAGTCGCGCGGCAGTTGGGTGTCGACGTCGAGCGTGACCACGTATTTCACGTTGCCGAGCTGCGCGGTCTCGCCCACAACCTGCGCGAACCGTCCGGCGCCTGCACCCCGCAGCAGGCCGTTCAGGTCGGCGAGCTTTCCGCGCTTCCTCTCCTCGCCCATCCAGCTTCCCTCGGCGGCGTTCCAGCATCGCGGCCGATGGAAGAGGAAGAATGCATCCTGCGCACCGTGCTTCGCGTTCAGGCGTTCGATCGCCTCCCGCGCGACGGCCACCAACGCTTCGTCCCCGGCCATCGTTTCGTGCTCGGCGTCGCGAAAGTCCGTGAGCAGGCCGAAGTGCAGGTGCTCGTCGCGGTTGGCGAGGAAGCGGAC
This sequence comes from Usitatibacter sp., assembly GCA_039929025.1. Lineage (GTDB taxonomy): Bacteria > Pseudomonadota > Gammaproteobacteria > Burkholderiales > Usitatibacteraceae > Usitatibacter. The sequence goes on from JBDSRZ010000190.1 coordinate 14,652, forward strand.
CTCCAGCGCCTCGGCCAGGTCCTCGATCTCGCGGGCGCCGGTGAGCATCGCCGGAACGATCACCAGGGTGCGCGCGGTCGTGGATATGCCGTCGGAGAAATCCATTCGCGGCAGGCGCCGCGGCGCCATCAGCAATGTGGCCGCCCAGTTGGCCATTCCCGTCGCCATCTGGCTCGTCGCCAGCACCAGGAGCACGCCCAGAAAGACCATGACACCGTGGTTCGCCCACGAGCCGCGGACACTGAGCACCATCGCCGCGGTCGCGGCGATCGTCATGAGGCCGATGGCGCCCAGGTAGGCGGGCACGCGCATGCGGCCACCGGCGCGACACATGGCGTGCAGCGCGGATCGCCGCAATCCGGCGGCATCCTCGAGCCGCTCGCGCCCCCGGTCGACCAGGTAGAACCCGACGTGCGCGGCACGTGAATCCCCGCCGGCCGCCGCGCCCTCGCGCGCAAAGGCGATGGCACTGGCCGCCACCTCGCTCTCCGCGATCTTCGCGCCGCGCGCAATCTCCTCCACCGCGTGCCGGTAGCGGTCGCGCGTGCCGAAATCCATCCGGCCATAGACGCCGGCGGGGTCTTCGCGAAGGATCCGCTCGGCCACGCTCAGCGACTCGACGAACTCGCGCCAGTCCATGAGGCCCAGGAAGCGCAGGCTGCCGATGGTATTGCCGATCGAGACCTGCACCGCGGCCTGCACCTGGGATTCGGCCTGCACCAGCTGATCGATCGAAAGCCCCGCACCGGACAGGCGCTGCTCGATCCACGTGAGCGGCAGGGCGAGCGCCGATCCCTGTCCCTGAAGCTTCCGCGCGAGCTCCGCCACGAACGGGCTCACCATCGGCGGCTGCGAGCGCGCCATGTCGGCGATCACCAGGATGAGGCTCTGCGGATCGCGCCCGGCCACATCGATCATCTGCTCGGCCCACGCATCGGCCCGGCCGCGGTCGATCGAAGCCGCGGCGATCAGGGATCCGACGCGCCGCAGGTTCTCGATCAGGGCGAGGCGCAGCATGATGGGAATCGCCCACAGCTCGCCCATGCGCAGCGGGGTGACGGACTGGTAGGCAGCGACGAAGCGCGCGAGGCTCTCGGCGTCGACCCGGCCGTCCCCATGCGAGATCGCCTCGGAGGCGATGTCGTAGACGCGCGGCAGGCCCGCCGACGCACCCTGCGAAAGGCGCGGCAGCTCGCGGCTGTATGCCTTGGGCAGGTGGCGCTTGGCGGTGCGGATCTGCTCCTCGACCAGGTGGAAATTGTCGAGCAGCCATTCCGCGCCCGGCGTGATGCGCCGGTTCCCGGCGACCGCCTCGGCGAGGAGCGCGCTCACCTCGGCCAGGCGACGTTCGTTCTGCGCCAGGCGCGTGAGGAGCAGGTGGGAGTTGCGGCCCGAGGCGAGACGATGCGTCGCGGCAAGTTCCTTTCCGTGGCGCTCCATCTGCTCGGCACTGAAGAGCTCGGAGCGCAGCGGGGGCGCCTCGACATGCCCGGACAGGCGGTCCTCGCCACGCAGGCGCCGGGTCGCCTCGAGGATCCTTCCGAATATCGTCCGCACGCACGACTGTATCGGAGGCCATGCGCTTCTTCCGTACGTTGCCGTACACAGGCCGGCGCGGGTGATTCGAAGCGTACGGCAGCGTACAGACGCCCGCCCGCCACTCGGCATAACCTACGCCTCTCGACCCACCCACCAGGAGCTACAAATGAACAATGTGACCCGATCAGTCTGCACCTTCCTCGCGGCGCTCTCCATGGCAACCGTCCTCGGCTGTGCCTCGAGCGCCCGCACCGAAGGCACCGGCGAATACGTCGACGACACCGTGATCACCACCAAGGTGAAGGCCGCGATCCTCGGCGAGCCGACGCTCAAGTCCACCGAGATCAACGTCGAGACCTTCAAGGGGGTCGTGCAGTTGAGCGGCTTCGTGAGCTCGCAGGCCAACGTAAGCACCGCCGTCGCCACCGCGCAAAAGGTGCACGGCGTGAAGTCCGTCAAGAACGACATGCGTCTCAAGTAAACCGGAGAACAACACCATGCTTTATACGATCGCGGTAGTCCTCATCATCCTCTGGGCCCTGGGCCTGGTCACGTCCTACACCCTGGGCGGCGTGATCCACGTGCTGCTGGTCATCGCCCTGATCATGATCGTGGTGAACTTCATCAGCGGCCGCAAGGGCCTCTGAGGTGCAACCCAGGCGTGCTCGACTCGTCGTGGGCTGGCGTCAGGTCCCGGTGACGAAGGTGCGCGTGCGCCCGGTACGCGTGGCCCCCGCGCCACGCGGCACCGTTGCCGAGCCGCCGGCGCGAGCGCCGGACCCGAAGGATGAAAGGCACGAGGAAGATTAATACCGCCCTCGCGTCCCGCGGGAGAGTATCCTCGTGACCTATGATCAATCCTGCCAAGGAAGCCAAGAAGCCGCTATGCGAGTCCTGCATTGCGGGCCCCGTGGGCATCGAAGGCCACGACGAGCTGCGCGTGCAGACCGTGGGGAACGCCACGCTGCGCTTCGGATGCCGCGCCTGCGGCGCGATCTGGAACCGCAACGACGCGGGCGCCGGCAAATTCGCGTGGGTGATCTTCGATCCCGACGCGCCGCTCGACCGCAGGAAGTCGACCGGCGTTCCGGTGCCCGGGCGCTAGCCCTTCGCCGACGCGCTCAAAGGCTATCCTCCAGCCTCTGCAGGTCGCGCACCATTGCCCGCGTGGCAAGCTCCTGGCCGTTGAGCGAATGGTTGATCAGCAGCCGCATCAGCTGCTTCGCCTGCGCCACCGTGGCGACATCCTCGAGCGAGCCGCGATCCAGGTCCAGCAGCGTGTTGCCTTTCAGCCTGACCGCGTTCACGGGCGCATCCCCGCCCTCCGGCGCCGGAACCGGCCCCCGCTCCACGACGTAGAGGTACTCCCGCTCCGCCACGATCGGCGCGTGCGTGCCCGCCTCGCGCGCGAGTTCCAGCGCGTACCCCAGCTCCTGCAGAAGCCGCAGCTCGAAGCGCCTCAACACCGGCTCCACCAAATAATTGGTGTCGGACACCAATTTCGCCTTAAGGCGTTCGTCGTGTTCCGAACTGGTGTCTGACACCAATTTCGCACGCGAAATGGCACGCAGGTCGGAGATGGCGGCGTGGTAGGCGGCGAAGAGGCCTTCGTGCGGATCGTCGCGCGTGGTGAGCTTGAGCAGCAGCTCGTTCAGGTAGAAGGCCGAGAGCAGGCTCTGGCCGGCGAGCGGCGTGGCGGGCTCGGCGGGCTCGGCGGTCTTGAGGGTGCGCAGCTCCCCGCGGCCGAACCAGTCGAGCGCGAGCGGCTGGAAGGGGATCAGCACCGCGCGGCTTGCCGACCTGGGCCGGCGAGCGCCCTTCGCCACCAGGCCCAGGCGGCCGTGCTTCTCGGTCCAGACCTGGAGGATCAGGCTGGTTTCGCGGTACGGGTACGAGTGAAGGACGTAACCCCTGTCCATCTGAACGGGCTAAACCTCTGGAACGCGGATGAAGACGAATAACGACGGATGGACACGGATAGAATCAATGCCCGTCATTCGAAGCGATGGAAGCAAGGAGGCGGAGACGCTCATGGGGTTATCCGCCAGTTCCGCGGAGCAGACGGCTAGCGGTAGCCTAGCTGCTTGAGCGCGGCGTCGTTGTCCGCCCAGCCGCTCTTCACCTTGACGTGCGTCTCGAGGAACACCTTGGAGCCGAAGAGCGCCTCCATCGCATGTCGCGCCTCGGTGCCGATGCGCTTCAACGTAGCGCCCTTCTCGCCGATCACGATCGCCTTGTGTTGCACCTTGTCCACGTAGATGGTGGCTGCGATGCGGCGCATCGTGCCCTCGATCTCGAAGTTGTCGACCACCACCGCGATCGAATAGGGCAGTTCGTCGCCCAGCAACCGGAAGATGCGCTCACGCACCAGCTCCGCGGCGAGGAAGCGCTCGGGACGATCGGTGATCTCGTCGGCCTCGTAGATCGCCGGCTGCACCGGGAGGTGCTTGCGGATCTCCGCCAGCAGCGCGCGCACCTGCGTGCCCTTCTCGGCGGAAACCGGAACCAACGCCGCGAACTCGCGCTTCGCGCCCGACGCGGTCAATGCCGCGAGGACACGCTCCTTGTCCTCCACCTTGTCGACTTTGTTGAGCGCGAGGATCACCGGCGCCCCCGCGGGCAGCAGGTCCAGCACCGGCAGGTCGCGCTCGTCCCAGCCCGAGGCCTCGATCACCAGCACCACCACGTCGACCTCGGAGGCGACCTGCCCCACCGTGCGGTTCATCTCGCGGTTCAGCATGTTCCTGTGCTGCGTCTGGTAGCCGGGCGTGTCGACGAAGACGAACTGCGACTTGCGGTCGGTGAGGATGCCCTGGATGCGGTGGCGCGTCGTCTGCGCCTTGCGCGAGGTGATCGCGACATGCGCACCGACGATCTTGTTGAGGAGGGTCGACTTGCCGACGTTCGGCCGCCCGACGATCGCCACGGTGCCGGTCCTGAAGTCCGCGACCGCGTTCATGTGCTTTCCGATTGCTTGCGTGCCACGGGCTTCTCCAGTTTCGCCAGCACGCCCTCGGCGGCGGCCTGCTCGGCCGCGCGGCGGCTGGCGCCCTGCCCGCTCGCGACGACCGCGAGATCGTCGATGCGGCACTCGACCGTGAATGTCTGGTCGTGCGCCTCGCCATCGGTGCGCTGCACCGAGTAGCGCGGCAGCTGCAGCTTGCGCGCCTGCAGGTGCTCCTGCAGCGCGGTCTTCGGATCCTTGGCGACCGGCAGGTCTTCCTTGTCCTCGATGCGGTCGCCGAGCAGCTTCTCGACCACCTTGCGCACCGCCTCGAAGTTGGCGTCGAGGTACACCGCGCCCAATAGCGCTTCCACCGCGTCGGCGAGGATCGAGGGGCGGCGGAACCCGCCGCTCTTCAGCTCACCCTCGCCCAGCCGCAGGCGATCGCCCAGGCTCAACCCCGAAGCGACCTTCGACAGCGACGACTGGTTCACCAGCGCCGCGCGCAGGCGCGAGAGATCGCCTTCGGGAAGCTTGCCGAAGCGTTCGTAGAGGAGTGTGGCCACCGCGCAATTGAGCAGGCTGTCACCGAGGAATTCCAGGCGCTCGTTGTGTGGCGTGCCGTGGCTGCGGTGGGTGAGCGCCTGGCCGGCGAGATCCGCGTTGGCGAACTTGTGGCCGAGCCTGCGTTCAAGATCCGCGAGGCCATCGGGCCCCGGGGCAGCGCGCGCAGTCCTGCGCGTCACTGTCCCGTGGAAGCCGAGAAGTCCAGGCAGGCGCTCACGTTGGAGACCATCGGGACGCGCACCGACCAGCTGACGGAAACGATCGCGTCCTGGCCCTGCTTGGTGATCTCGAGGTCTTCGCTCTTCACGTTCTTCACGTCCTCGATGGCGTTCAACCTGTCGAACCCCCTGCGGATGTCGCGCACCGTCCCCTTGGTCTCGCCCGCCTGCTCCAGGGTCTTGAGAATCTTCTTCACCGATCCGTACTCGAGGTACGCCGGCATGAGCTTGGCGGCCATGATGCCGACAAATCCCAGGATCGAGAGTGTGATGATCGTCCCCATCAACGTGATGCCGCGCTGCTTGCGCATGAACCCCTCCCCTATTGAGCTCACTCGATGCCGTTGCCGATCCGCTTGAAGTCGCCGAAGTTCATCCAGACGAGGAAAGCCCGGCCTTTCACATGATCGTCGGGGACGAAGCCCCAGTAGCGGCTGTCGCTGCTCTGGTCGCGGTTGTCACCCATCATGAAATAGTGCCCCGCGGGAACAGTGCAGCTGAAACCGTCGTCATTGTATTCGCAATTGCCACGGTGGGCGAACTGCCGGACCTGCGCGAGATCCACCGGCGGCTGCGCCGGCACGATCATCATCTGATGGGGCTTTTCGCCCAGCTTTTCCAGGAACGTGGGCAGCCTCAGGTAATTCAGCTCCGCGTCGGTGTAGAAGCCCGCGGGCTGCCACGGGACCTCCTGGCCGTTTATCGTGAGGCGCTTGGCGCCGTAGGTCACCTTGTCGCCGGGAGTGCCGACGACGCGCTTGATGTAGTCCACGCTCGGATCGGCGGGATAGCGGAACACGACCACGTCGCCGCGCTTGATCGGGTCGATGTCCACGACCTTCCTGTTCAGCACCGGCAGGCGAATCCCGTAGGTGTACTTGTTCACCAGGATGAAGTCGCCCACCAGCAGCGTGGGCTTCATCGAGCCCGAGGGAATCTTGAAAGGCTCGACCCAGAACGAGCGGATCAGGAACACCACCACGATCACCGGGAAGAAGGCGCGCGCCATGTCGACCACGACCGGCTCGGCCACGTCGCTGGTGCGGCGCCTGCGCGCCCAGCGGGCGTCGAAGAGCCAGATGAGGCCGGTGATCACCGCGGCCAGCAGCAGCACCGCGGCGAAGTCGGTGAACTTGAGCAACAGCCCCATGCAGGCGATGAAGAGCACCGGCCAGGCCACCTCGAGGACTCCCTTGCGCGTCTCCGAGCGCTCGCTGCCCCCGCGCACGGCGATCCAGTCCCAGACGATCACCAGGGCGCTCGCGCCCGCGGCGATCATCGCGATCAACTCCCAGTCGAGTCCACCTTGCGGCATTTCCTATTTTCTCCAGGCTAAATCTTCAGGTCACGTCGTCCCCATGACCACGATCCGAGACTTCCAGGTCTTACCTCTGTGGCCTCCGTGTTTGAGCCCCAGTCATTTCGATTCGACCTGAAGGATGGCGAGGAACGCCTCCTGGGGAATCTCGACGTTGCCCACCTGCTTCATGCGCTTCTTGCCCGCCTTCTGCTTTTCCAGCAGCTTCCTCTTGCGGCTGATGTCCCCTCCGTAGCACTTGGCGAGCACGTTCTTCCTCAGCGCCTTGATGCTCTCGCGCGCGATGACGTTGGATCCGATCGCCGCCTGCACCGCGATGTCGAACATCTGGCGCGGGATCAGGCCACGCATGCGCGAGGCGAGGTCGCGGCCGCGGTAGGGCGCCGTCTGCCGGTGGACGATGAGCGACAGGGCATCGACCTTGTCGCCGTTGATGAGGATGTCCAGGCGCACCAGGTCGCCGGCACGGAACTCGCGGAACTCGTAGTCGAGGGAGGCGTAACCGCGCGAATTGCTCTTCAGCTTGTCGAAGAAGTCCATCACGATCTCGTTCAGCGGCATGTCGTAGGTGAGGATGACCTGCCGCCCCACGTACTGCATGTTCACCTGGCTGCCGCGCTTGTCGTTGCAGAGCGTCATCACCGGGCCCACGTACTCGTGCGGCATGATGATCGTCGCGCGGATGATCGGTTCGCGGATCTCCTCGATGGTCGAGGGATCGGGCAGCCTGGA
>JBDSRZ010000191.1:0-2539 GCA_039929025.1 Usitatibacter sp.
AGAACGCCTGGGAGGCGCGCGTGCGCGCCGGCCACGAAACGCAAGCCGACCTTCTCGAGGCCATTCGCGAAGGCGCGGTCCTGCGGGTGCGCCCGAAGGCCATGACGGTGGCCGTCATCATCGCCGGGCTCATCCCCATCATGATCGGCGGCGGGACGGGCTCCGAAATCATGCAACGCATCGCCGCACCCATGGTGGGTGGAATGCTGAGCGCGCCATTGCTGTCGATGTTTGTCGTTCCGGCGGCTTACCTGCTGTTACGTCGTCGTGGGCTCGCGAAACAGCCGACCCTGCGAAACGAAGGCGCCTCTTTGCCCCTGCTCCGAGGCGAGGGAATCTAGCGCAAACCCAGTTCCGTGCATGGACGAGCGGCACCGCTGTTTCCTTGAACTCGCAGCACGGTTCAAGCGCAGCAACGCAAGGCGATGCAGTGCGAAGGTGTCAACGCGAACTCGACCACGGTGGGCGGAGAGCTGAACATGGCTCCCCGGGCTCGTCAACTGCTCGCGTCGCCAAAACTGAGACACTACCCCCTACAATTCGCACCCCGGATACTGCGTTTCGTCGGCTGCGGGTGGTCCCGCCGCCCCCCCTGCGCTACGCTCTCCCATTGCCGAAAATGCCCCGAAAGAAGCCCATGCCGTACCGCCTCGTTCCGATCGTCGCCCTCGCCCTCGTCGTGGCCGCCTGCAACCGTGGGCCGGATGCCGGGAAAAAGGGCCCCGCCGTAGCGGCCCCCCTCCTCGTCTCCGCGGAGGACCTGCACACCGTCAAGAGCAGTGCCCTCGCCTCCGGCCCCGCGATCACCGGATCGATCCAGCCCGAGCGCCGCGCCGACCTGCGCGCCGAGATCCAGTCGGTGGTGCTCCAGGTCCTCAAGGAGAACGGCGACGCGGTGAGGAAGGGCGACCTGCTGGTGCGCCTGGACGACACCTCGATCCGCGACGGGCTCGCCTCCGCGGACGCCACCCAGCGCGCCGCGGGCCTCGCTTTCGAGCAGTCCGGCCGCCAGCTGGAGCGCATGAAGACGCTGCGCGCCTCCGGCATGACTTCGGCGCAGGCGATGGAGGACGCGGAGATCCGCCGCAACACCACGCAAAGCGAGCGCGAGGCCGCCAAGGCACGGGTCGTGGCCGCACGCCAGCAGCTGCAGCGCACCGAGGTGCGCGCACCCTTCGACGGCATCGTGAGCGAGCGCAAGGTCTCCGCGGGCGATACCGCCTCGCTCGGCAAGGAGCTGCTGAAGGTGATCGACCCCACGAGCATGCGGTTCGAGGCCCTGGTGTCGGCCGACCACGTGGGCGAGCTGCAGGCGGGGCAGGCGGTGAGCTTCCGCGTGAACGGCTATGGCGAGCAGGAGTTCGTGGGCAAGGTGCGCCGCCTCAATCCCGCGGCCAACCCGACCACCCGCCAGGTCGAGGTCCTGGTGGACTTCGTGGGCGACAGGCAGCCGAAGCTCGCGGGACTCTATGCCGAGGGCCGCGTGCAGACGGAAAGCCGCTCGAGCCTCACCATCCCCGCGAGCGCCGTGGTGCGTGACGGCGACGCCACCACCGCCTGGCGGGTGAAGGAGAACAAGCTGCAAAAGGTGACGCTCGCCGTCGCCGACAGGGACCCGCGCACGGGCGACTACGTGCTGAAAAGCGGGCTCGCCGAGGGCGACCAGGTGATCCGCTACCCGAGCGCGCTCCTCAAGGACAACCAGCCGGTGCAGGCTTCGGCGCCGCGGCCCAAGTCGTCGATGGCGTCGACCCTGGAACCGGCGGGGAAATAACCATGCTGCTCTCCGATTTCAGCATCAAGCGGCCGGTATCGACGGTCGTCATCATCATCGCGCTCATGTGCCTGGGCCTTCTCGCCCTGAAGAAGCTGCGCGTGAACCAGATCCCGGACGTGGAGCAGCCGGTGATGGTGGTGACCATCCCCTACCCCGGCGCCTCGCCCGAGACCTCCGAGCGCGAGATCATCAACCGCGTCGAGAAGTCGCTGCAGAGCATCCCGCAGGTCTACCAGATCCGCGCCACCGCTTCCGAGAGCCGTGCGCAGGTCGTGATCATCTTCAATTTCAAGAAGAACATGGCGGAAGCCGCCGACGAGATCAGGAACGCCATCGCCTCGGTGCGGCACAAGCTGCCGATCGAGATGCGCGAGCCGATCCTGCAGCGCATCGACCCGGCGGCGCAGCCCATCATGCAGCTGGCGCTCTCGGCCAAGTCCCAGACGCATGCGGAGATCTCGCGCCTGGCGGAGGACGTGCTCGCCGACCGCTTCCGCGGCATCGACGGGGTCGCGGTGGTGAACGTTAACGGGTCGCTCAGGCGCGAGCTCTCGGTGCTGCTGCGCGCGCAGAAGCTTCGCGAGTACAACGTGTCGGTGACCGACGTCGTGAACGCGCTGCGGCTGCAGAACACGACCGCGCCCGTGGGCCGCGTGAAGGGCGCGCTCGACGAACAGAGCATCCGCCTCGTGGGCCGCATCGAGTCGCCGAAGGAATTCGAGCAGATCGTCGTCAAGCGCCGTGGGCCCGAGGTCGTGCGCC
>JBDSRZ010000192.1:0-36183 GCA_039929025.1 Usitatibacter sp.
GGGGGGGGCGGATGCGGTGTCGCTCATCAACACCATCAGCTCGATCATGGGCGTGGACCTGGAGCGCATGACCATGAGCCCCGCGACCGACGGGCGCGGCTCCCACGGCGGCTATTGCGGCGTGGCGGTAAAGCCGATCGCGCTCAACATGGTGGCCGAGATCGCGCGCGACAAGGCGACCGCGGGCATGCCGATCTCCGGGATCGGCGGCATCACCACCTGGCGCGACGCGGCGGAGTTCATCGCGCTCGGCGCGGGCAACGTGCAGGTCTGCACCGCCGCGATGGTCTACGGCTTCAAGATCATCAAGGATCTGACCGACGGGTTGTCCAACTTCATGGACCAGCAGGGCTACACGTCGGTCGCCGATTTCCAGGGAAAGGCGGTGGGCACGATCACCGACTGGCAGAACCTGAACCTTAACCACGTCGAGAAGGCGGTCATCAACCAGGACCTGTGCATCCAGTGCGGGCGCTGCCACGTGGTCTGCGAGGACACGTCCCACCAGGCGATCACCACGAGCCGCGATGGCAAGCGCCACTTCGAGGTGAAAGAGGAAGAATGCGTCGGCTGCAACCTGTGCACCTCGATCTGCCCGGTGACCGACTGCATCACGATGCGGGTGCTCGCGCCCGGCGAGGTCGACCCGCGCACCGGCCGGAAGGTGAGCGGCGCCTACGCCAACTGGACCACCCATCCCAACAATCCCATGCGCAAGGAGCCCGAGCCCGCATGAGCTCGCTCGTCAACGACGATCTCAGGCCCACGACCGAGGCGCAGCGCACCTGGCGCTGGTACCACTTCACGGCGCTCTGGATCGGGATGGTGATGTGCATCCCCGCGTACACGCTCGCGGCGAGCCTGATCGAGGCTGGCATGTCCTGGAGCCAGGCGGTCGGCACGGTATTCCTTGGAAATGCCATCGTGCTGGTGCCGATGCTGCTCATCGGCCACGCGGGTGCAAAGTACGGCATTCCCTATGCGGTGCTGGCGCGGGCGTCGTTCGGCACCCTCGGCGCCCGCCTGCCGGCCTTGCTGCGCGCGCTGGTGGCCTGCGGCTGGTACGGAATCCAGACCTGGTTTGGCGGCATGATGATCCACACGCTGATCGGGGTGCTGATGGGCCAGCCGCTGGGTGGCGACAAGCTGCCGGCGCTGGGCATCACCTTTTCGCAGCTCATCTGCTTTCTCGCGTTCTGGGCGATCCAGTTCTACTACGTCATTCACGGCATCGACGCGATCCGCAAGCTCGAGACCTGGACCGCGCCGGTCAAGATCGTCATCTGCTTCGTCCTGCTGTGGTGGGCGTACGACAGGGCGGGCGGCTTCGGCCCGATCATCGACCAGCCGTCGCAGTTCGTCGAAGGCGGCAAGAAGGCGGGGCAGTTCGGCGCGGTCTTCTGGCCCTCGCTTACCGCCATGGTCGGATTCTGGGCGACGCTCGCGCTCAACATTCCCGACTTCACGCGCTTCGCGCGCTCGCAGCGCGACCAGCTGATCGGGCAGAGCATCGGCCTGCCGCTGCCGATGGGATTGCTCGCGATGATGGCGGTGTTCGTCACCTCGGCCACCGTGGTGATCTACGGCAAGGCGATCTGGGATCCGGTGGACCTGTCGAGCCGCATGACGGGAGCGGCGGTGCTGATCGCGCTCATCGTGCTGCTGATCGACACCGTGAGCGTGAACCTGGCGGCCAATCTCGTTGGTCCGGCCTACGACTTCTCCGCGCTGAATCCGCGCGCCATTTCCTACAAGGCGGGCGGCGTCGTCACCGCGGTCATCGCCATCCTGATGATGCCGTGGAAGGTGCTGGAATCGACCCAGGGCTACATCTTCACGTGGCTCATCGGCTATTCGGCGCTGCTCGGGCCGGTGGCGGGAATACTCATCGTCGACTATTACCTCATCCGCAGAAAGGTGCTGGACGTCGAGGGCCTCTACAGCGAGCACGGACCCTACCGCTACAGCTCGGGATGGAACTGGATCGCCATCGTCGCGTTCTTGCTGGGCGTGTTGCCCAACGTGCCGGGGTTCCTGAACGCCGCGTTCCCGCAGGCCTTCCCGGACGTGGGAGGATTCTTCAAGGGCGTCTATACCTATGCTTGGTTCATCGGCCTTGCCATCGCCGCGGTGACCTATGGAGTCGGCATGAGGGGCAGGGCGCAATCGCCACAACCGGAGCACGCGACATGACCACATCCCTTCTCATCCGCGGCGGCAGTGTCGTAAATGCCGACCGTGAGTTCAAGGCCGATATTCTCTGCATCGATGGGCGCATTGCCGCGGTGGGCGAAAGCGCCGCCAGAGAAACGCCGGCCGACGCCGAGAAGCTGGATGCCTCGGGCCAGTACATCCTGCCGGGAGGCATCGACCCGCACACCCACATGCAGCTGCCCTTCATGGGCACCGTCGCGGCGGACGATTTCTTCACCGGCACCGCTGCCGGACTCGCCGGGGGCACGACCAGCATCATCGACTTCGTCATTCCCAATCCGCAGCAGCCGCTCATGGACGCGTTCCGGATGTGGCGCGGGTGGGCGGAGAAGTCGGCCGCCGACTACGGCTTCCACGTCGCCGTCACTTGGTGGAGCGACGAGGTCGCTCGCGACATGGGCCTGCTGGTGAAGGACGAAGGCGTTAACAGCTTCAAGCACTTCATGGCCTACAAGAACGCCATCATGTGCGACGACGAGACGCTGGTGAACAGCTTCCGGCGCGCGCTCGAGCTGGGAGCCATGCCCACGGTTCACGCCGAGAATGGCGAGCTGGTCTACCTGCTGCAGCGTGAGGTGGCGAAGATGGGCATCACCGGCCCCGAGGGCCATCCGCTCTCGCGCCCGCCGATGGTCGAGGGCGAAGCCGCTAACCGCGCGATCGCGATCGCCGACGTCCTCGGCGTGCCGATCTACATCGTGCACGTCTCGTGCATCGAGGCGGCCGAAGCCATCGCTCGGGCCCGCGCCCGTGGCCAGCGCGTCTACGGCGAGGTCCTTGCCGGGCACCTGCTCATCGACGACAGCGTCTATCGCGATCCCGATTTCGCAAAGGCGGCCGCCCATGTGATGAGCCCTCCGTTCCGCCCGAAGGGGCACCAGGAAGCGCTCTGGCGCGGGTTGCAATCGGGGCAGCTCCACACCACCGCGACCGACCACTGCGTCTTCTGCGCTCCGCAGAAAGCCGCGGGAAAATCCGATTTCACGATGATCCCCAACGGGTGCGGCGGTATCGAGGAACGCCTGATGGTGATCTGGGACGCGGGCGTGAATAGCGGCCGTTTCACGCCGAGCGAATTCGTCGCCGTCACCTCGGCCAACGCGGCCAAGCTCTTCAACATCTATCCGCAGAAGGGCTCGATCGGCGTGGGCGCCGATGCCGACCTCGTCGTCTGGGACCCGCAGGGCACGAAGACGCTCTCAGTGAAGACCCAGCGCAGCTTGGTGGACTTCAACGTCTTCGAAGGCCGCAAGGTTCGCGGCATTCCCAGCCACACGGTAAGCCAGGGCAAGATCGTCTACGCCAACGGCGAGTTGCGCGCCGAGAAAGGCGTGGGACGCTACATCAAGCGCCCGGCGTTCGGCGCGAACTTCCGGGCAGCCGCGCTGCGGACGCAGGACCAGGCGCCGGGCGCGGTCGCGCGAACGCAACCCGCCACGAAGGCCGCCGCCACGGCGGATTGACAGGAGAGCCCTCATGAGCACGGTAATGGATCGCAAGGCCAAGCCCGCACTCGACGACCTGCGCATCAACGGCGAGCGCCTCTGGGCGTCGCTCATGGAGCTGGCGCGGATCGGCGCGACGCCCAAGGGCGGCGTATGTCGCCTCACTCTCACCGACCTCGACAAGCAGGGACGCGACCTGGTGCTCGAGTGGGCGCGCGGGGCGGGCATGACGGTGACCATCGACAGGATCGGAAACGGCTTCATGCGCCGCGCGGGGCGCAACAACGCGCTCCCGCCCATCGTCACCGGAAGCCACATCGACACCCAGCCCACCGGGGGCAAGTTCGACGGCAACTACGGCGTGCTCGCGGGGATAGAGGTGGTGCGGACGCTGAACGACCACGGCATCGAAACCGAGGCGCCGATCGAGGTCGCGTTCTGGACCAACGAGGAAGGCTCGCGATTCGTGCCGGTGATGATGGGCTCGGGCGTGTTCGCCAAGGCGTTCACCCTCGAGCACGCGTATGCCGCCAGGGACACCGAAGGCAAGTCGGTCAGGGACGAGCTCACGCGCATCGGCTATGTCGGCACCGAGGAGCCCGGCGCGCACCCCATCGGCACCTACTTCGAGACCCACATCGAGCAAGGGCCGGTGCTCGAGGACAACGACAAGACCATCGGCGTGGTGACCGGCGTGCTCGGCATCCGCTGGTACGACTGCACCGTGACCGGCATGGAGGCGCACGCCGGGCCGACGCCGATGGCGCTTCGCAAGGATGCGCTGCAGGTTGCCACGCGCCTCATGCAGGAAGCGGTTGCCATCGCCCACCGCCATCCGCCCCATGGCCGCGGCACCGTCGGCATGGTGCACGTGCACCCGAACAGCCGCAACGTGATTCCGGGGCGGGTGAAGTTCTCCATCGACCTGCGCAACGCGACCGACGAACTGGTGGACAGGATGGATGCCGAAATACGCGCGGCCGTGGAGCGCACCAGCAGGGAAAGCGGCTTGCCGATTTCCATCGAGCTGGTGTCGCACTATCCGGCGCAACCCTTCAACAGGGACTGCATCGAGGCGGTGGGGCGGGCGGCCGAGAAGCTCGGCTACTCCAACATGCCGGCGGTCTCGGGCGCGGGGCACGATGCGGTGTACATGGCGCGGCTCGCGCCCGCCGGGATGATCTTCATCCCGTGCAAGGACGGGATCAGCCACAACGAGATCGAGGACGCGAAGCCCGAGCACATCACCGCGGGGTGCAACGTGCTGCTGCATGCCATGCTGGAGCGTGCCGGGGTCGCCTAGTCCCTGAGGTCGGGCTCGAAGAAGAGGAAGGCGACCTGCGGGAACTGCTGGCGGAAGGCAGCTTCGGCCCGGTTCACCGCCTCGAGCAGAGCGACCTCGGATCCCGCGGGTTTCATCTTCGCCTTCACGGCCACCATCACGTCCGGGCCCATCTGCAGCGTGATCAGGTTGAAGATCTTCTCGACCGCCGGTTCGGCCCGCAGCGCCTGCAGCATCTCGGCATGCACGGTGGGGTCGACCCCCTGGCCCACCAGCATCGCCTTCACCTCGACGCCGACGAGGATCGCCACCACGATGAGCAGCGCACCGATGGCCATGCTGCCGAGCGCGTCCCACATCGGATTGCCGGTGATCCAGGTGGCGCTTACCGCGGCGAACGCAAGCGCGAGGCCGAAGAGGGCGGCTAGGTCCTCGCCGAGGATCACCAGCAGCTCGGCGTTGCGCGAGGTGCGGAACCATTGCCACAGGCTCCTCGCGCCCCGCTCCTTGTTCACCTCGCGCAGGCAGCCCCAGGTCGAGAAGGATTCGGCCACGATACCGAATGCGAGCACGCCCAGCGCCAGCACCGGATAGGAAAGCTCCTCCGTGGCGTGAAGCTTGTGCCAGCCTTCGTAGACGGAGAAGAGCCCGCCGACGCTGAAGAGCATCAGGGCGACGATGAAGGACCAGAAATAGGTTTCCTTGCCGTAGCCGAGCGGGAAGTCGGCCGACGGGGGCCGCTTCGCGGCGCGCAGGCCGACCAGCAACAGCAGCTGGTTGCCGCAATCGGCGGTGGAGTGCAACGCCTCGGCGAGCATCGAGCCCGAGTTGGTGATGAATGCGGCGATGTACTTGGTTACCGCGACGGCGAAGTTCGCGCCGAGCGCGAACAGGATCGCCTTGACGGGGTTGGCGCCTCCGGCCATGGACCGACTCCTCGAATCGTCATTGTTGTCGCTAGGATACCGTCGGGAAGGAGACGCGTGCTTCGAGGCCGCCGCCCTTGCGCGGCAGGAGCTCGAGCTGGCTGCCGTGCAGGCTCGCGATGCGGCTCGCGATAGCGAGGCCCAATCCGGCCCCGGAGGAGCCGCTGCGCGATTCATCGAGGCGCGTGAACGGCTGCTTGAGCCTTGCGACCATCTCCGGGGCGATGCCCGGGCCGCGGTCGAGCACCGCGAGCACCACCCGATCGCCCTCGGTCGCGGTGCGCAGCAGGACCTCGCCGCCGGCATGCTTGGACGCGTTGCCGAGCAGGTTGTCGATCAGGCGCTGTGTGGCGAGCGGCCGCATCGCCAGCATCGGTACCTCGTCGAGCTCGCAGCGCACCTGCGCCCCGGAGCGCGCCGCGCGCTCGGCGCTCGAGCGCGCGATCTTCGCCAGGTTCACCGCCGAGATCGGCTCGGCCGCCTCGGTGCGCGTGAAGTCGAGGAACTGGTCGATGATCGCGTTCATGTCGTTGAGATCCGAGACCATGCCGCGCTGCACGGCGCCATCGACCTTGTCCTCGAGCATCTCAACGTCGAGGCGCAGGCGGGTGAGTGGGGTTCGCAGGTCGTGCGAGATACCCGCGAGGAAGGTGGCACGCTCCCGCTCGTTCTTCTGCAGGTCGTCGGTCATCTGGTTGAAGGCGCGCGCGACGTCGCGGATCTCGCTCGGGCCGGTCTCCGATACCGGAGCGGGGCTGCGGCCGCGGCCGAGCGCCGACGCGGCGCGCGCGAGCTCGGAGAGCGGGCGGTTGAGCCGCCACATCAGCAGGAACGTGGCGAGGATCGCGATGCCGAGGCCCGCCACGCCCCACGCGATGAAGGCGCCGGCGGTATCGCGCTCGATGCGCGCGCGCGGGATGCCCACCCAGAACTCGCGCTCCCGCGCCGGGAGCTTCACCCACAGCACGCGCGGGCGTCCTTCCGCCTCCCCACGCTGCTCGCCTTCCGGACGGCGTTCGCCCTCGGGTTTCACGTCGGGTACTGCGAGCTTGCCCGGATCGAGCCCGTCGCCCGGATTCGGCCGCCGCTCGGGATCCGGGCGCGGGCCGCGCGCATCGGCGCCGCGCACGTACACCTCGGTGTCGGGCCCGAATTGCTCGCGCAGGCGCTCGCGGAAGACGCGCAACTGCGGCCGGTCGGGGGCCGGGCGCATCGGCTCGAAGCCGCGCACCGGGAGGATGCGGATGCCTTCCTGCTCGGCTACGCGCGCGATGAAATGGTTCTGCTGTCCCGGGCCCATGGTCTGCAGCGCGGCGTGGACGGTCTTCAGGTGCAGCACGAATTGCCCGATCGCCGATTCCATCCGCGGGCGGGTCACGTACTGGTTGAGGAGCCACATCGCGATCGCCTGCGACAGCACCATCGCCAGCACGACGACGATCAGCGTGCGCCACAGGAGCGAGCCCGGGAAGAGCCTCATTTCGCGCGCGTGCCGTCGGGGATGAAGACGTAGCCGAAGCCCCAAACGGTCTGGATGTAGCGCGGGCTTTGAGGATCCTCGCCGAGGAGCTTCCTCAGACGCGACACCTGCACGTCGATCGAGCGGTCGGTGTGCTCGAGCTCGCGGCCGCGGGCGAGCTCCATCAGCTTGTCGCGCGACATCGGCTCGCGTGGATGCAGCACCAACGCCTTCAGCAGCGCGAACTCCCCGGTGGTGAGCGGGACGGGATCGCCGTCGCGCCTTAGCGCGCGGGTGGAAAGGTCGAGCACGAATGGGCCGAAGGCGGCCTCGGTCGGCTCGGGGCTCGGCGCCCCCGGCGTCTGCGCCGGCGCCTGGCGGCGCAGCACTGCGTGGATCCGCGCTACCAGCTCGCGCGGATTGAAGGGCTTCGCCACGTAGTCGTCGGCGCCGATCTCGAGGCCGACGATGCGATCGACGTCGTCGCCCTTGGCGGTGAGCATGATGACGGCGACATTCTCGCCGGCGGCGCGCATCCGCTTGCACGCGGCGAGCCCGTCCTCGCCGGGCAGCATGAGGTCGAGGACCACGAGGTCGTAGCGCACGCGCTGCATCTGGCGGTCCATCGCGGCCGCGTCGGGGACGGTGTCGACGGCGAACCCCTGCTCGCCCAGGTAGCGCTTGAGCAGGTCGCGCAGGCGCAGGTCGTCGTCGACCACGAGGATTTTCTGGCGTTGCGCGGTTTGCATGGGTTCATCGTAGCGGTTCGGCGGGCGGCGAGGCCGGGCCATTTACAACTGGTTACTACTTCGGGTCGTCCGGAAACACCTTCGGGCGTTTATCGGCATACGCTTGCGGCATCGGCTTCCAGCGACCTCAACATTCCATCAAGGAGCAACCATGAAATCGGTAATCGCACTCACCGCCATCGCGCTCGCCTCCGCAGCCACCGTGGTAATCGCCGCCCCCGAAGGCCAACCCCGCCATGGAGCGATGCTCGAGCGCCTCAAGGCGGCCGACACCAACGGCGACGGCTTCATCAGCAGGTCGGAAGCCGCTGCCCTGCCGCGCCTGGCGGAGCACTTCGACCAGATCGACGCCAACCACGACGGCCGGGTGAGCTTCGAGGAGCTGCGCGCTTTCCACGCGGCCAATCGCGGCGCCCACCGCAAGTCGATGATGAAGCGGATCGACACCGACGGCGATGGCAAGATCAGCAAGGCCGAGGCCCTCGCGGCCGCTGCGGCGCGCTTCGACCGCGCCGACGCCAACAAGGATGGTTTCCTCACCGCGGAAGAGCTGCATGCCGCGCGCAAGGCGCACGGCGGCCACTAACCCTGCGGCGATGAAAACCCTCGTCGCCGGTTTCCTGTTGCTCGCGGCCACCCTGGCGCGGGCGGAGGCGATCGGCTACGAGGGTGCGCGTCACCTGCTCAACCGGGCGGGCTTCGGCGCGACGGATTCCGAGATCAACGCGCTCGCTGGGCTCTCGCGCGTGGACGCCGCCGACCGGCTGCTTGACGAGGCGCGCCGCGAGGCCACTCTCGCGCCACCCGCCTTCGTGGACGAGCCGTTCACGCCGTACTACCGGGTGCGCCAGATGAGCGCGGAAGAGCGCATGGCCGCGACCCGCGTGATCTTCCAGCAGGGCCTCGAGCTGCGCGCCTGGTGGCTGCGGGAAATGCTCGCCACGCCGAGCCCGCTCACCGAGCGCATGACGCTTTTCTGGCACGGCCACTTCGCCACCGGACTGCAGAAGGTCCGCTCGAACCCGCTCATGTATCGCCAGAACGTGCTGCTGCGGCGCGAGGCGCTGGGCAACTTCGGCACGCTGCTCCACGACATCGCCCGCGACCCGGCGATGCTCGTCTATCTCGACAACGCCGGCAGCCGGCGCGAGGCGCCGAACGAGAACTTCGCCCGCGAGGTGATGGAGCTCTTCACGCTGGGCGAGGGCCGCTATGGCGAGCGAGATGTGAAGGAGGCCGCGCGCGCATTCACCGGCTGGAGCCTCGATCGCGACAGCGGCGAGTACATGTACCGCCGCGCCTGGCATGACGCCGGCGAGAAGACGGTGCTCGGCAAGACCGGGCGGTTCGACGGCACGCAGGTGCTCGACATCCTGCTCGAGCGGCCGGATACCGCGCGCCTCGTCGTGGGCAAACTGTGGCGCGAGTTTGTCTCGCCCACGCCGGATGCCGCGATCGTCGCGGTGTGGGCGGGGGAGTTCATGAAATCGCGCTACGAGGTGAAGCCGCTCATGAAGGCGCTGCTCACCTCGGATGCCTTCTGGGCGCCCGAGAATCGCGCGAGCCTCATCAAGTCGCCGGTGGACATGGTGGTCGGCACGCTCCGGACCTTCGCCATCCGGCCGATGGACATGCGGCCCGCCGCGTTCGCCTGCGCCGCACTGGGGCAGAACCCGATGTCGCCACCGAACGTGAAGGGCTGGCCCGGGGGCGAAGCGTGGATCAACTCGGCCACACTCCTTCGCCGCCGGCAATGGGTGGAGCGAGTCTTCCGCGCCACCGATCCGATGCCGCCCGCGCCGTTGTTGGAGACCCCCGCGAGCGGCCCGAACGAGATGCGCCGCTCGCTCGAGCGCGGCATGGCCGGCTACGGGTTCGAATCGGAGCGCTGGTCGCGCACCCTCTCGCCGGGCGCTGCGCAGGCACGCATCGAGAAGCTCGTCCTGGCGATGCCGCCGGTCCGCTCCCTCCCGGCAGACGAGGAAGACGCGAGCCGGTTGCGCGCGCTGGTCGCCGACCCGGCGTACCAGCTGCGATGAAGCGCCGCGCTTTCCTTGCCCTGGGAGCGGCGCTGCCGCTGGCCTCGTGGTCGTCGCTCGCCCGGGCTGGCGCCGCTTCCAGCCGCAAGCTCCTGATCCTGGTGGAGCTGAAGGGCGGCAATGACGGGTTGAACACCGTCATCCCCTACGACGATCCCGCCTATGCCAGGTTGCGGCCGCGCATCGCCGTCGATCGCGACCAGGTCCTCAAGCTCACGCCTTTCGCGGGGCTGCATCCGTCGCTCGCGCCGCTGCTCCCTATGTGGGAGGCGAAGGAGCTCGCGGTGGTCCAGGGGCTCGCCTATCCCGATCCCAGCCTCTCGCATTTCCGCTCGATCGAGATCTGGGATACCGCTTCCCGCAGCGACGAGTACCTGGAGTCGGGCTGGCTGGCGCGTGCCTTCGCGCTCTCTCCATCGCCGTCGGAGTTCGCCGCAGACGGCGTGGTGGTAGGCATCGGCAGCATGGGGCCGCTCGCCGGTCCGGGTGCGCGCGCCATCGCTCTCGCCGACCCCGCGCAATTCCTGCGCAATGCGCGCCTCGCGAAAGGCGAGGGCGAATCGCGCAATGCCGCCCTGGCGCACATCCTGCGTGTCGAGCGGGAGGTGCTGCGCTCCGCGGAGCGCCTGCGTGCTCGCAAGTCGTTTTCGGCGACTTTTGCGCCGGGCCCCTTCGGCAATGCAGTGGGCACCGCTGCCCAGCTCGCAGCCAACGAGGCGGGCATCGCGGTGGTCCGCATCACG
This sequence comes from Usitatibacter sp., assembly GCA_039929025.1. Lineage (GTDB taxonomy): Bacteria > Pseudomonadota > Gammaproteobacteria > Burkholderiales > Usitatibacteraceae > Usitatibacter. Next base: position 10,858 of record JBDSRZ010000192.1, read on the forward strand.
CTGGGCGGCTTCGATACCCATGCGAACCAGCAAGGGGTGCACGCCAACCTGCTGCGCCAGCTGGGCGAGGGGCTCGCGTCGTTGCGAGCGGCCCTGGTCGAGATCGGCCGCTGGCAGGACAGCGTCATCGCCACCTATGCCGAATTCGGCCGGCGTCCGCGCGAGAACCAGAGCGGGGGGACCGACCATGGCACCTCGAACCCCCATTTCGTCGTTGGCGGGGCCGTGCGCGGTGGCCTTTACGGGGCTCCTCCGGCGCTGGACCGGCTGGATGGTACCGGCAACCTCCCGCTCGGCGTCGACTTCCGCGCCTACTACGCCACGATCCTCGAGCGGCACTGGGGGATCGACAGCCTTGGTGTGCTTGGCGGACGGTTCGAAACGCTGGGTTTTATGTCGTAAATCACTTTAGGTATATGTTGTAGGCCATTGATAAATGTACTGATAGTAACCTGGGATATAATGCCGGGGTGAACCTCCTCGCCGTCGAGACCTCCACCGAGCTTTGCTCGGTCGCGCTGCTGCAGGGCGACGAGCTTTTCGCCGAAGAGACCGTGGCCGAAAACCGCCATTCCGAGCTCCTCGTGCCGATGTTGCGGCGCCTCCTCGCACGGGCGCGCGTGGAGCCGCGCGACATGGATGCCTTCGCCTTCGGGCAGGGCCCCGGGTCGTTCACCGGGATCCGGATCGCCTGCGGCATCGTCCAGGGGCTCGCGTTCGGCGCCGGCCGCCCGGTGGTGCCCGTACCCTCCTTCCTCGCGCTCGCGGACCAGACGCGCGAGGCGCGTGTCGTCGTGGCGGTCGATGCCCGCATGGGGGAGGCCTATCTCGCAGCCTATGCCCGCGACGGCGCCGACTGGAACGAGGTGATCGCCCCCCGCCTGGTGGACGCCACGTCGGTGCCTCCGCTTCCCGGCCGCCAATGGGTCGCGACCGGTAGCGGCTTCGACCGCCACCACTGGCTGCGCGAGGCCTATCTGGGTCCGGTGGAAATGCGCCATGAAGCGGACCTGCCGCGTGCCGGTGCGATCGCACGGGTCGCGGTGCGGCGATTCCTGCGCGGCGCCGCGGTCCCCGCCGAGCAGGCCGCGCCCCTATACTTGCGTGACAAGGTGGCCCTCACGACGGAAGAGAGACAGGCACGCAAGTGAGCGCGGTCCCGGTCCCGCAGCAGCAATACCGCCGCATGCGCGCGGCGGACCTCTCCGAGGTCGCGGGCCTGGAGAGGTCCCTCTACGCGTTTCCCTGGAGCCTGGGCAATTTCCGCGATTCGGTGAATGCCGGCTACGACTGCTGGGTGGTGACCTGCGGCGAGGCGGTAATGGGTTACTCGGTGCTGATGATCGCCCTTGACGAGGCGCACCTGCTCAACTTCGCCGTGGCCTCGGAATGGCAGAACCAGGGCATCGGCCGCGCCTTCCTCACGCACATGGTGCAGGTGGCGAAGCAGGCGGGATGCCTCATTGTCTACCTCGAGGTGCGGCCGTCCAACCTTTCGGCGCGCCACCTCTACCGCACCGCGGGCTTCCAGCAGATCGCGATCCGTCCCGATTACTACCCGGCGACCGCCGGGCGCGAGGACGCGCTCTTCCTGGGACGCACGCTTTGATCGGGACCCGGGCGCTCGCCGAGCTGGAGCTGCTCGAGGTCGCGCGCCTCTACGGGATGGGGGGCGCGGCGGCGCAGGCCCCGCAGCCAGGTGTGGAGAGCGCAAGCTGGCAGGAGCTGCGGGCGCTCGCGGCCGGTTGCCGCGCGTGCGGCCTGTGCCAGCAGCGCAAGCAGGCGGTCTTCGGCGTGGGCAGCGAGGTGGCACCATGGCTTTTCATCGGCGAGGGTCCCGGGGCCGACGAGGACGAGCAGGGCGATCCTTTCGTGGGCCCGTCCGGAAGGCTCCTCGACAGCATGCTCGCGGCGGTGGGCTGCAAACGCGGGCGCGAGGTCTACATCGCCAACGTGGTGAAGTGCCGGCCGCCCGCCAACCGCACACCCACCCACGAAGAAGCGAGCGCGTGCGCGCCGTTCCTCGACCGCCAGATCGCGCTTCTCCAGCCGAAGGTGATCGTGGCGCTCGGCAAGACCGCCGCGACGCGGCTCCTCGCGACCGAGGCGAGCCTAGCGAGCCTGCGCGGCAGGGTCCACCGCTACCGGGGAATCGCGGTCGTGGTCACGTACCACCCCTCGTACCTGCTGCGCACGCTCGCCGACAAGGCGAAGGCGTGGGAAGACCTTCTCTTCGCGCGCCGCACGCTTGCCGGCGAGACCGCGACCGCCTGATCGAGGCGGGCGAAGGCAGCGCCCGTCCCAATACGCCTTGAAAGCGGGGAACCGCGGCCCCAGATTCAGGCTCGAAGCCTCGCGAACCAAGGAGAACAATCGATGCGCAAGATCCTGTGGGCCCTTTCCCTGCTGTCGGTGCTCGCGTTGTCCGGCTGCGGCTACAACGATTTCCAGACCCGGGACGAGCAGGTGAAGGCGGCCTGGGCAGAGGTGCTGAACCAGTACAAGCGTCGCGCGGACCTGATTCCCAACCTCGTGAGCACCGTGCAGGGATACGCCGCGCACGAGCGCCAGACGCTCGAGGCGGTGATCAACGCGCGCGCCAGGGCCACCTCGGTGCAGCTTCCGGCCGATGCCCTCGACGATCCCGCCAAGGTGCGCCAGTTCCAGCAGGCGCAGGGCGAGCTCGCCGGCGCGCTGGGAAGGCTGCTGGTCGTCGCCGAGAATTATCCGCAGCTCAAGGCCGACGCCAACTTCCGCGAGCTGCAGGCGCAGCTCGAGGGGACCGAGAATCGCATCACCACCGCGCGCAACCGTTTCATCAAGGCGGTGCAGGACTACAACATCCTCGCGCGCCAGTTCCCGACCAACTTGACGGCGATGGTCTTCGGCTACAAGCAGAAGGCGAGCTTCGAGGTCGAGAACGAGAAAGTGATCGCCGAGCCGCCCAAGGTCGACTTCGCGCCCAAGAGCGCGGTGCCGGCAACGCCGACGGCGCCTGCGCCTGCGAAGTAGTCCGGAGAGAGCCGTGATCCTCACGTTCCCGCGCCGGCGGGAACCGGTGACGCCGCGGTTCCTGCGTCGCGGCGCCGCGTTCCTCGCGGCGTTCGCGATGCTCCTCTTGGTGTTCGCGGCGCTCGCCGCGGACACGGTCGCGGTGCCCAAGCTCACCGCGCGGGTGATTGACCTGGCCGGCGCGCTCACCGCGGCCGAACGCGACGCGCTGGAAGCGAAGCTGCGCGCGTTCGAGCAGGCCAAGGGCTCGCAGGTCGCGGTCCTGTTGGTGCCGACGATCGGCCAGGAGGTGATCGAGGATTTCGCCGGCCGGGTTGCCGACGAGTGGAAGCTCGGCCGCAAAAGCGTGGATGACGGCGTGCTCTTCGTGGTCGCGCAGAAGGAGAGGAAGCTGCGCATCCACACCGGCCGCGGCGTGCAGGGCACGCTCACCGACGCGCTTTCGAAGCGGATCGTCGCCGACATCGTGGCGCCGCGATTCCGCAGCGGCGATTTCGCCGGCGGCATCGACGCGGGCGTGGACGCCATCATGAAGGCGATCGAGGGCGAGCAGCTTGCGTTGCCGACGCAGCAAGGCGCGCAACGCAAGGTCGACAGCCTGTCGTCCTATTCGAACTTCCTCATCCTCGGCCTTTTCCTGGTGCCGATCGTGTCGACGGTGCTGCGCGGGATGTTCGGGCGGTTCTTCGGCGCCTCGCTCACTTCCGGCATCACCGGCGTTGTGGCGTGGCTCATCCTCGGCAGCCTGGCCGTGGGCGTGATTGCCGCCGGGGTCGCGTTCCTCTTCACGCTCTTTGGCGGCAACGGCATCGCGCGCGGCGCGCGCCGCGGCGGATGGGGCGGCGGCTACATCCCGAGCGGCGGCTCGTGGGGCGGTGGCGGCGGGTTCGGGGGTGGCGGCGGCTTCAGCGGCGGCGGCGGCGGATTCGATGGCGGCGGGGCCTCGGGGAGTTGGTGATGGACCTGAAGAGATTCTGGCGCCACGTGCTCATGAGCCCAACGCGGGCAGCGCGTATTTTTCCGGCCACGACCCTGGACGCGATCGAGCGCGAGGTCGCCGCGCACGAGAGGCTCCATCGCGGGGAAGTCTGCTTCGTGGTCGAGGCGGAGCTCACTTCCGCGCAGTTGTGGGCGGAGCTTTCGTCGCGCGAGCGGGCGAAGGAGGTTTTCGCGCAGCGCGGAGTCTGGAACACGGAGGAAAACAACGGCGTGCTGATCTACGTCCTCCTCGCCGACCAACGCGTGGAGATCGTGGCCGATCGCGGCGTCGACTCTCGCGCGGATCGGGGCGAATGGGAAGCGATCTGCCGGATGATGGAGTCCCATTTCCGCGGGCATCGCTACGAGGAGGGCGCCGTCGCCGGCGTGAGCGCCGTGAGCCTGCTGCTCGAGCGCCACTTTCCCGCGCGCGGCGAGGGAAGGAACGAGCTGCCCGACCGGCCCGCAAGGATCTGACTAACCGCTTACCGGGCTGTGATACGATCCGCCGTCTCGGCATCCGAAACGACGAGGCCGTATGGAACAAACGGTCCAGAAAGCCCTGAATCTGCTCGAAGCCCTGGTCCGCTCGGGACAACCCCGCCGACTCACGGAGCTCTCGCGCCAGCTCGGGCTCACCAAGCCGAACGTCTACCGGCTCCTCTCCACATTGTCCGCACTGGGCTACGTTCAGAAGGACACGACGACGAGCCTCTACTCGCCGACACTCAAGATGTGGGAGATGGGATCGCTCCTGGTGCGCGACACCGATCTCGTCGCGGTCGCGAACCCGCGGCTTCGCAAGCTCTGCGAGGAGGCGCGCGAATCGGTTCAGTTCACGGTCTTCGATGCAGGTTTCGTCGTCTACGTCGACAAGGTCGACAGTGCGCAGCCAGTGAAGGCGATGACCGCCATCGGGTCGCGCACGCCGGCCAGCGTCACTTCCACCGGCAAGGCGATGCTCGCGTGGATGGCGCCGGAGGCACTGGATCTCGCCTTTGCGCACGTGAAGCGTTTCACGCCGCTCACCCTGATGCGCCGGCGCGACATCGAGGCCGACCTGGAGGAGACGCGCGCTCGCGGCTACGCGATCAATCGCGGCGAGTTCCGCCTCGGCGTGTGCGGGATAGCGGTGCCGGTTCGCGACCGCACGGGCGGCGTGATCTCCGCGATCGGCGTGTGGGGCGCTGAGAAGAACATCCTCGGCCCGCGGCGCGAGGAGCTCGCGCAGATGGCGCTCGCGGCCGCACGGGACGTTTCCCGCGCGCTGGGTTACATCGAGCCCGAACAGGCCAGGCCGCGACCCCTCGCCAAGACGCCGGAGCTTGTGGCCTAGGGCGAGTTAGGACCGTCCCCTCTCCCGATTTGGTGTCAAAGGCGCGGAAGGTGCCGGCGGCGCGGCGCCGGCGAGCAGCGACTCGAGCTCGCCGCGGCGCTCGTCGGTGAGTGGCGTCGGCGCACCAGCCGACCGGCGGCGGACCACAAAGAAGAACACGCCTGCACCGATCGCCACCATCAGGAAAGGGCCGAGCCACAGCAGCGCGGTGCGCGCGCGCAGCGGCGGCCGGTAAAGGACGAAGTCCCCGTAGCGGTCAACCATGTACCCGCGGATCTCGTCGTTGCTGCGACCCTGGGCAATCTGGCCCCGCAGCTGGTTGCGCAAGTCCACGGCGAGCGGCGCGCTCGAATCCGCGATCGTCTGGTTCTGGCAGACGAGGCAGCGAAGCTCCTCGCCCAGCTCGCGCAGCCGCCGCTCCACCGCAGGATCGGGGTTGGCGACCCCCGGCGATTGCGCCGCCGCTGCGACCTGAAGCGTGAGCAGCGCCGCCGCGAGGGCGAGCCTCATGCGTTCAGCTTCCGGATGAGCGGCAGGATGGTCTTCTCGAGCGCCTCGGGAGTCACCGGGCCGATCTGCTTGTAGCGGATGACGCCCTGCTTGTCGATCACGAAGGTTTCGGGGACGCCATAAACGCCGTAATCGATGCCGACGCGGCCCTCGGAGTCGAACGCCGACAGAACGTAGGGATTGCCGAACTTGGCGAGCCATTGCATCCCGTCGTCACGCCGGTCCTTGTAGTTGAGCCCGACGATAGGCACCACCTTGCCGCGCGACATCGCCACCAGCAGGGGGTGCTCGACGCGGCAGGAAACGCACCACGATGCCCAGACGTTCAGCAGCCACACCTTGCCCTTCATGTCCTCGGGGGTGAAAGCGACCTTCTCGTCGTGCAGCTGGGTGAGGGTGAAGGCGGGCGCGGGCTTGCCGATGAAGGGCGAGGGAATTTCGTGAGGATCGCGGGTGAGGCCAACGGCGAAGAACGCCACCAGCGTCGCGAACACCGCGAGCGGCACGACGAACCTTGTCGTCCTCATGCCTTCGCGCCTTGCGCCAGCGCGGCGCCCTGGGTGGCGGTCCTGCGGCTGCGGTAGCGGCGGTCGGCCAGCGCCAGGAATCCGCCCAGCGCCATGATGAACGCGCCGCCCCAGATCCAGTCCACGAAGGGCTTCTTGTAGATGCGCACGCCCCATGCGCCGTCGCCGACGCTCTCGCCGAGCGAAACGTAGAGGTCGCGCGTGAGCCCGGTATCGATGTCGGCCTCGGTCATGGTCTGCCCGCCCGCGTGGTACATGCGTTTTTCGGGATGCAGGGTGCGGTCGAGGGTGGCGGAGCCTTCATGCCGGACCTCGAACTCCCCGCGCATGGCCACGTAGTTCGGCCCCGGGACCTCTTTCGCGCCTTTGAAGGTGAATTCGTAACCGCCGATCGTCGCGCGGTCGCCCGGCACCATGCGCAGATCGCGCTCGGTCTCGTAGCTGCGAACCAAGGTGACTCCGATGATGAAGACTGCGACGCCGATGTGTGCGAGCGTCATCCCGTACCAGGAGAGCGGCTGCGCGCGCAGTTTCGCGCCCAGGCCCTGCTGAGGTGCCGCTCGCATGCGTTGTGCGAGCTGTGCCACCGACGCGGCGATCACCCACAGCGCGAGCCAGAGGCCGAGAGCGGCCAGCCACGAGAAGCGTCCCATCACGAACGGCAGCAGCAGCGCCGCGGCGGTCGCGACAGCCATCGCCCAGCGAAGGCGCACCCAGAGATCGGGGAGCGTCGCGCGCTTCCAGCTCGCCACCGGTCCCAATGCCATGAGGAACACCGCGGGCGCCATCAGCGGGAAGAAGACGGCGTCGAAGTAAGGGGGGCCGACGGAGATCTTGCCGAGGTTGAGCGCATCGAGAAAGAGGGGATAGAGCGTGCCGAGCAACACCGCGGCCATCGCCACCGTGAGCAGCACGTTGTTGGCGAGCAACATCGACTCGCGCGACAACGGCGCGAACCCGGCACCCAGGCCCACCTTGGGCGCGCGCCAGGCGAAGAGCGCGAGCGAGCCGCCGACGACGATCGACAGGAAGATCAGGATGAAGACGCCGCGCTTCGGATCGGTCGCGAAGGCGTGTACCGAGGTGAGCACGCCCGAGCGAACCAGGAACGTTCCCATGAGCGAGAGCGAGAAGGCGACGATCGCGAGCAGCACCGTCCAGCTGCGGAAGGTACCCCGCTTCTCGGTGACCGCGAGCGAGTGGATGAGCGCGGTACCCACCAGCCACGGCATGAAGGACGCGTTCTCGACCGGGTCCCAGAACCACCAGCCGCCCCAGCCGAGTTCGTAGTACGCCCACCAGCTGCCCAGGGCGATGCCGATGGTGAGGAAGCACCACGCGGCCGTGGTCCACGGGCGCGACCAGCGTGCCCATGCTGCGTCCAGGCGCCCCTCGATCAAGGCGGCGAGGGCGAAGGCGAACGCGACCGAGAAGCCCACGTATCCCATGTAGAGCATCGGTGGGTGGATGACCATGCCAGGGTCCTGCAGCAGCGGGTTCAGGTCCCGGCCGTCGTCGGCCGGCGGCAGCAGGCGCTCAAAAGGATTGGAAGTGAGCAGCATGAAGAGCAGGAAGCCCACGCTCAGCAGGCCCATCACGCCGAGTACGCGCGCGACCATGCGTTCGGGCAGGTGGCGGCTGAAGAGAGCGACCGCGAGCGTCCAGGTGGCGAGCATCAGCGTCCATAGCAGGAGCGAGCCCTCGTGCGAGCCCCAGGTTGCGGCGAACCGGTAGGCCGCGGGAAGGCGCGAGTTGGAGTTGCTGGCGACGTTGAGCACGGAGAAGTCGTTGCCGACGAACGACGCAGCGAGGGCCGCGAAGGCGCAGGCCACGAAGATGAAGTGGCCGAAGGCGATGGGGCGGGCCGCCGCGATCATCGCTCGGCGGCGGGTGTGCGAGCCGACCAGCGAGAAAAATGCGAGCGCCAGCGCGAGCGCCAGGGCGACGACGAGGGCGAAGTGGCCGAGCTCGGGTATCACGCTATTTCCCCTTCTGTCCGGCGAAGGCCGCCTTGTCGATCGCATGTCCCGCCTTCTTCAGCGCGTCGGCGGCCTCGGGGGGCATGTAGTTCTCGTCGTGCTTGGCGAGCACTTCGCTCGCTTTGAAGATGCCGTCCGGCCCGATGCGACCCTGGGCAACCACGCCCTTGCCCTCGCGGAACAGGTCCGGAAGGATGCCGGTGAAGACCACGGGGATGGTGCGCGCGGTGTCGGTTACGTTGAAGCGAACAGTGAGCGCGTCCTTGTCGCGCACCACACTGCCGGTCTCGACCATGCCGCCCACCCGGAAGGCGCGATCGCGCGGCGCCTCGTTGGAGGCGACCTGGCTCGGCGTGAAGAAGAACACCAGGTTCGACTGGAAGGCGTTCAGCACCAATGCCGTGGCGATGCCGAGGCCGGCCACGCCGGCCACGATCCACAGCGCCCGCCTAGTCCTGGGTTTCAAGGTCTCTCTCCTCTTCGACGCGGCGCAATGCACGCGCGCGATCCGCCCGCAGGATGGCCAGCTCGATGGCGATCGCCATTGCGCTCGCCCCATAGGACATCCAGATGAAAAAGTCGTGGTTCATCGCGCGAGCCCCCGGACCCAACGCGTGCGCCGCTCGCGCTCGAGGATGATCGATCGCACTCTCACCATCGCCACGCCGATGGCATAGGTCCAGAAGCACAACGCCATCAGCAGCATCCCCCAAAGCATCGCCACGTGCATCGAGGCGCCCTGCATGTTGACGCTAGACCCCTGGTGCAGCGTATTCCACCAATGAACCGAGAAATAGATGATCGGCAGGTTGACCACGCCGATGATGGCGAGCAGCGCGGCGGCGCGGTCCCCGCGGCGCGGATCCTCGAAGGCATTGGACAGGGCGATGAGGCCGAAGTAGAGGAAGAGGAGCACCAGCTCGGAGGTGAGCCGCGCATCCCATACCCAGTAGGTGCCCCACGTCGGCCGCCCCCAGAAGGAGCCCGTCCACAGCGCGAGGAAGGTGAACATCGCCCCGGTCGGCGCTAGCGCCCGCGCCATCATCGCCGCGAGCCGGGCACGGAACGCGAGCGTCGCCGCGCCGTAGCAGGCGATGATGAAGTACAGGAACATCGACATCCACGCTGCCGGCACGTGGAGGAAGATCACGCGGTAGACCTCGCCCTGCTGCGCGTCCGTGGGCGCCACCATGAAGGCCACGTAAAGGCCGGCGATGCCGAGCAGGAGGGACGCCGCGAAGAACCACGGCGCCGTCCATCCGGCGAGGCGGTAGAAGGACGCTGGTGAGGAGAAATAGAACCAGTTCATGTCAGTCCACCGCGATGCGGATCGCCGCGCAGGCTGCGAACGGGAGCGTCATGACGGCGAGGATCAGACCCGCGCCGAGGAGCGAAAGGTGCGGCGCCGGCGAGAGCGACGCCGCCTGGGCGTCGGCAGCGCCGGCCCCGAAGATCAATACCGGCACGAAGAGCGGCAGCGCGAGGAGCGCCAACAGCACGCCGCCGCCGCGCGCGCCGAGCGCGAGCGCGGTGCATGCGGAGCCGAGCAGCGACAGCACCGGCGTGCCGAGCGCGAGCGATGCGGCGAGGATCGCGAGGGTATCGGGCGCGAGGCCATACTGCAGGCCCAGCAGCGGCGACAGCGCCGTGAGCGGCAGGCCGGACATCACCCAGTGCGCCGCGATCTTGCCGCTCGCCCAGCCGGCCATCGGATGGGGCGAGAGCATCATCTGCTCGAGCGATCCGTCGGCGTAGTCGGTGGCAAAGAGGCCCGGCAGGGAAAGGAACGCGGCCAGCAGGGCGCACACCCAGATGACGCCGGGGCCGATGCGCTGCAGCAGCTGCGGCTCCGCGCCCACGCCCAGCGGGAAGAGCGACGCGACCAGCACGAAGAAGGCCACCACCAGGAGCGTCTCGCCGGGATGGCGCACGGCGAGCATCAGGTCGCGGGCGAAGGCCCACGAGAACCCGCCGCCGAAGGATCCCGGCGAAGCGATGCCGAGCCCGCCCTGCACCGCGATATTCATGGGCCGATCCTGAGCTCGTGCGCCGGAGCGGGCGCGAGTGCATGGTGCGTGGCGATCAAGGCGAGCCCGCCGCGCTCCAGCTGGCGCGCGAGGAGTCGCGCGAAGAGTGCCTGGGCGTCGTCGTCGAGGGCGGTGAGCGGCTCGTCCAGGATCCAGATGGGAGCCGGATCGAGCATCAGCCGCGCGAGCCCGATGCGCCGGCGCTGGCCCGCCGAAAGCCGCCGCGCGGGAAGCTTGCGGCGCTCCGCGAGGCCGGCCTCGAAGAGTGCCGCGCCGATCGCCTGCGGCCCCGCGCCGACACCGCGAAGCGCCAACGCGCCGACGAGGTTCTCCTCGGCGGAGAGGTCGTCCTTGATGCCCGCGAGGTGACCCGCATAGATGAAGTCGCCGTCGCGATCGATGTCGCCCGCATCGGCGCGCGTGAGCCCTGCCACGCAGCGAAGCAGCGTGGTCTTGCCGCTGCCGTTGGCGCCGCGCACGGCGAGCCACTCGCCCGCTCCGATGCGGAAAGACACGTCGCGGAAGAGCGTAGCTACGCCACGCGAGCAGGCGAGGCCGCGGCCTTCGAGCAGGGTCACGGCAGCACCTTGTCGACCACCACGCTCACGCCGCTAGCGCCCGGTTTCACCACTTCGCTCGTGCCGACGAGGTCGCCCGATTGCGGCGCCGCATTACCGGAGCGCGAGATCCGCGCTTCGATGCGGACGGTCTCGGCGGAGGACAGGTTCACGCCGGGCGCCATCGCGTGCATGTCGCTCAGCGCAAATTTCATCGGCAGCTCGCCCGCAGTGGCGCGCACCAGCGCAAGCGGCATACGCGGGCCGCGCTCGGCGCGCGCGAAGATGAATACCGTTTCGGTGCCGGAGACCTTCGCGGCCATGTCGGGTGCCAGCGTCACGGATCCCGTGACCGATTGGATGGTGGCGATCTTCTCGAGCGGCTTCGCAGACGCGACGGGTACGGACGAGGCGGCTTTCTGCGCCCCCAGGGAGCGCTGGCCGATCTCGGCGATGACGGCCTCGACCTGCTCGGCGTCGGGCGAACCCGCCGGGAGCTGCGCGGCGAGCGCCTGCCAGTACCCGGCCGCGGCGACCAAGTCGCCGGCGTCCATGGCCGCGGTGCCGGCGAGCGCGAGCGCTTTCTTGTGTTTCGGGTCGATGGCGAGCGCCTTCTTCACCAGCAAAAGGGGAGGTCCATCGAGGCGCTGGCCCCGAACCATGCCGAGGGCGTCAGCCTGGTCGGCGAGCACGTCGGCATCACCGGGCCTGAGGCTCGCGAGGCGCTCGTAGGCGTCGGCGGCCTCCCTGAATCGTCCCAGCGCCGCCATCGAGCGTGCCAGCAGCGCCCAGCCCTTGGCGTCGTCGGGTCGCTCCCTTACCTTGCGTGCGAGGCTCTCCACCATGGCGACGATCTGCTGGTCGCCCACAGGCTGCTGCTCGGCGAGCAGCCTTGCAAGATCGGAAGCGCCGGGATTGCCGATCGCGAGATAGAGGCCGAAGGCGAGGCCCGGAATGGCGATGCCCGCGACCGCGGCGGCGGCCCACGGCTTGCGCTCCGAGGCGCCGGTTGACGCGAGGGCTGGGGAGAGATCGTCCGCGGCACGCCCGATGAGGTCGGCGAGAGCTTCCTCGCGCGCATCGGCGGGAAGCACGCCCGCGTCGATGTCGGCGTCGATCTCCTGCCGCTGCCCGCGAAGGACATCGAGGTTGGCTTCAGTCTCGCTCGGTGCGTCACTCGCGCGCGAGCGCAGCAGCGGAATCAGGACGAAGGACAGCGCGATCGCGACCATGGACGTCGCGAGGATCCAGAACAGCACCATCGAGAGGGGCGCTTATGGGCCGTGAAGCGAAGCGGAAATTATACCGAAGCCTCCCATGATTCCTTGACGAATCGCAACAAATCAGGGGGATGAGCCGCGCTAATGCTTGACCTCGCCGATGACCCGGTCGAGCGACGGATCGGCGCGATGGTTCGCCGCGTTCCAGCGCACCACCATCATCATCGTGGCCGAGACGAAGAGGCCGAAGAGCACGATGATCACGTGGATGTGCACGTCGTAGCGCAGCATCACCGAGTAGATCGCGAGCATCACCAGGATGCTCACGTTCTCGTTGAAGTTCTGCACCGCGATGGAGTGGCCCGCGGAGAGCAGCACGTGCCCACGGTGTTGCAGGAGCGCGTTCATCGGCACGACATAGAAGCCGGCGAGCGCGCCCACGAGGATGAGCAACGCGTAGACAAGAGGCATCCACTTCACGAAGATCATCGCCATCACCACGATGCCCATGGCGATTCCCATGGGCAGGACCTTCATCGCGCGCCTCAACGGGATCAAGCGCGCCGCCATCACCGCACCCACGGCGATCCCCAGCGCCGAGACCCCCTGCAATACCGCGCCTTGGCTCAAGGGCAGGCCAAGGCTCTTCTCCGCCCAGCGCAGCACCAGCAGCTGCAGTGTCGCCGCCGCGCCCCAGAAAAGGGTGGTCACGGCGAGCGAGATCTGCCCCAGCTTGTCCTGCCAGAGCGTGCGGAAGCAGTGGGAGAAGTCGCTCATCAGCCGCACCGGGTTGCGTTCCTGGTGCGGATAGCGGGCGCCCGTGTCGGGAATCGCGAGGTTGAAGGCTGCCGCGATCAGGTAGATGAACACGATCACGGCAACCGCCGCTTCCGGAGCGGAATCGATGTGCGTTTGCACGAAGGGCAGGTCGATCGACAGCAGGCGCTGGGACACCGGCCCGCCGATCAGCATCCCGCCCAGCAGCACGCCGAGCACGATGGAAGCGACGGTGAGGCCCTCGATCCAGCCGTTGGCGATCACCAGCTGCTCGGCTGGCAGCAACTCGGTGAGGATTCCGTACTTGGCGGGCGAGTATGCGGCGGCGCCGAAGCCTACCACCGCATAGGCGAGGATCACCATCCAGTAGGCCGGAATGCCGCTCACCTGCAGAAAGTCGTTGAACAGGATCAGCAGGCACCCCGCCACCTTGATGAGGTTGGTGCAGAACATCACGCGGCCCTTGGGCATCGAGTCGGCGAGCGCGCCCACGAGGAACGCGAGCAGCACGTACGAAACGGTGAAGAACCACTTGAGGAGCGGGGTGAGCCACGCCGGCCCGTCCAGCAGCAGCAGCATTGCGATGGCCGCGATGAAGAGCGCATTGTCGGCGAGCGACGAGAAGAATTGCGCCGCCATGATGGTGTAGAAACCCTTTTTCATGGCGAGCGAGCGAGCGTCATCCGGCGGTGTTCTTCTTCCACCAGCGGCGTAGCTCGCTTTCCGGGAGCGCCGGGGTGAAGAGGTTGCCCTGCGCGAGGTCGCAGCCGAGCCGCTCGAGCTCGGCCAGCACCGCGAGCTCTTCGACGCCCTCGGCGAGCACGCGCAGGCCGAAGTTGTGTCCGATCCCGATCGCCGAGCGCACCAGTGCCGCGTCTGCCTTGCTCGCCAGCACCGCGCCGATGAAGGGTCGGTCGATCTTCAGCTCGTCGATGGGAAAACGGCGCATCGACGAAAGGGAGGTGAAGCCGGAGCCGAAATCGTCGATCGAGATCTGCACGCCGATGCCCTTCAGCCGCGTGAGGATCGCCAACGAGCGCTCGGCGTCGGCGATCATCGAGCTCTCGGCGATCTCGAGCACCACGTCCCGCGGCGGGATGTCCCAGGTCTTGATGCCCTGGTCCACGACCGCTGGGAGCTCGCGGTCGGTGAGCGTGCTCACGGGGAGGTTGATCGCGATCCTGGGGGCGATGCCCTCCGGGCGCCATTCGGAGGCCTGGCGGAGCGCCGCGTTGAGGATCCAGAAGGTGAGGGTGCCGATGAGCCCGGTGCGCTCGGCGATGCCGACCACGGTCTCAGGCGGAATGTCGCCGGCGTGCCGGTGGCGCCACCGTACCAGCGCTTCGACTCCGACCGCCTTGCCGGAGACCAGCTCCAGTTGCGGCTGGTACTCGAGCTCCAGCTCGTTGGCGCGTATCGCACGCTCGAGGTCGAGGTCGAGGCCCCGATACACCTCGGTCTCGACCACGTCCTCGGAATGGAAGACGTGGTAGCCCTCCTCGCGGGTGGCGGCGATATGGCGCGATACGTCCGCGGCCATCAGCAGCTCCGCGGGATCGTAGCCGTGCTCGGGTAGCGTGGCGATTCCCACGCATGGACGCAGCACCGCGGCGCCGCCTTCATGCGCGATCGGGCGGTCGAGCGCGCGCAGCAGCTTGACCGCCGCGAGAACGGCCTGGCTCTGATGAGCGAGCCGCGGCAGGACCACGCACGCCTGCTCGTCGCCGAGCGCGGCCAACCGGTCCTCCGGGCGCAGCGCCTTTTTCAGCAGCTCGAGCACCAGCGACATGGTGGTGGCGGGCGCCGGTCCGCGCAGCAGCGCCTGCAGGCGGTCCACGCGGCGCAGCTCGATGATGAGCACCGCCAGCCGGCCCTTGGTGGCGCGCGCGATCGCGGTCTCGCGGTCGAGGAGCTTCAGGAGGTCTTCGCGTGTGTCGGCGGAGGTGACCTCGGGGGCGGGAACGGGAGTGATGGGAGGAGGGGCCGTCACGCGGAGCTCAGGCGAGGTAGAAATCCTTGAGGTCCAGCCCATACGCGCCCGGGGCCAGCCCGCGCTTGATGAATGCCGCCTCGTCGCCGCCGCGTTTCGGGTGGTAGAGGAGGTCCAGCATCGTCGGATTGCTCAGCGGCTGCTTGTCGCCATCGGTCACGATCAGCACGCGCGGCTTCAATCGGCGCACCTTGCTGTGCTCAACCACGATCGCCACCTCGCCGGTGTTGAGCTCGATCAGGGAGCCTACGGGGAAGACGCCCACCGAGGATACGAACTGCTGCACCAGCGGCTCGTGAAAGTAGTCGCCTCCCCACGCGGCGATGCTGCGTAGCGCCTCGTACGACGACACCGCCGCGGCGTAGGGGCGGTGGTTGGTGAGCGCGGCGAAGCAATCCACGATCCCGGCCATGCGTCCGAAGATGCCGATCTCCTCGCCCATGAGCCCGGCAGGATAGCCGCTGCCGTTCATGCGCTCGTGGTGCTGCTCGATGCCGGTCAGGATGTCGCGCGGGAAGTTGGGCGACTCCTGCAGGATCTCCTTTCCATGCCGCACGTGGGCCTTGGCCGACTCGAACTCGGCATCGGTGAGCCGTCCCTGCTTCTGCAGCAGCTCCGTGGGCAGCCGGATCTTGCCGATGTCGAGCAGGAGTCCCACCTGCGCGAGCTGCGCCAGCTGCCCGCGCGGAAATCCCAGGTGGCGTCCGAACGACGTGAGGTAGACCGAGACCTGCAAGCCGTGGCCGTACGCGCCGATGTCCTGCTCGCGCAGCTTCGCCACCCACATGAGCGCCTGCGGGTTGCGCACGATGCTGTCGACCATGTCGTCGACGATCTCTTCCACCCGGTCGACTTCGAAGGAGTTGCCGAGGCGGATGTCCTTCACCAGGTTCTCGAGGAGGTCGCTGGTCTTCACCACCACCTCGCGTGCGCGCGGCGCCTCGTCCTCGACGCTCACCAGGTTCTGGTACGTCTGCACTTGCGTGCCGGGCGGAAGAAGCGCGGCGCGCGCCTGGAATTCCTGCGGCGTCTCCGGTTGTGCTTCGAGCGGCGGCGGCAAGTGCGCGGCGAGGGGGGCTTTGCGCGCGCCCCCGCTGCCGAGCATGCCCATCAGTCCGCCCAGCATGCGGCTGAACATCGAATCGGCTGAATCGCCCTCGAGGCCAGTCTCGCTGCCTCGAGCCACCCCGCGCGATATGTCCTCGAGCCGGATCATCTTGAGCTTGGGCGTGGCCCGCGCGGGCGGCTCGGAAGGCGACTCGAGCAGAGGCGAAACGGGCGGCGGCGGTGTCACCACGACCGGCTTCGGCCTGGTACTGGTCGCCGCGCCCGGCCTGGCAGGGGCCACGACCGGAGCGGCTTCGAACTGGTCGCCGAGGGAGCGAGCGCGATCCACGATCACGTATTCGCAGTGGGTCCGCAGGGCCGCGATCTGGTCGTCGTCCTCGATCACGAAGCCCTGCAGCAGGAAGGGCGTGTCCACCCACGGCCTGTCCAGGTCGGCGACGAACATGCCGACCTTCAGGTCAGAGCTGAATACTTTGGTCGCCATGGCCCGCCATTTTACGGGCGCAGGCGGGAAAAAGGGCGCCTCTTACATCGGTAATGCGGAATGCGCGGGGCGCGCGGTGTCCGTCAGGCGAGGAATCCGAGGTTCGACGACGGAAACCTGGAGAGGCGGGGAAAGATCATCGTGAGCGAGGCCTCGGGCACTCCGAACCAGCGCGCGAGCGTTGCGCCGTACTGTTCGACCGAAGTGCTCGGGATCCAGCGACCCGAGGTGTCGGCATCGTCGGGGCCCGCGCGTGCGAGCGTCGGATAGGTGCCGTACATTTTTCCGCCCTGCACCGCGCCGCCGAGGATGAAATGATGGTTGCCCCACGCGTGGTCGGTTCCCGCGCCGGAGGCAGGCTGCAAGGTGCGACCGAAATCCGAAAGAGTGAATGTGGTGACCTGGCTCGCCACCCCCAGCTGCGCGGTGGCGTCGTAGAAGGTGCGCAGCGCGGGCGACAGCTGGCCGAGGAGCGTCGTGAGCGTCGCGAGCTCGTTCGAATGGGTGTCGAAGCCCCCGAGCGAGACGAAGAACACCTGCCGGTGCGCGCCCGTCTGCGCCCGTCCCTCGATCAGCTTGGCGACCTGCAGGAGCTGCAGCGCGATCGAGCTCGTCTGGCCCGCGAACAGGCCCTGGATGGTGGAGGTCGTGGAGGACAGGATTGGGTTCACCACGGTCGATAGCGACAGCGCCTGGCGGGTGATGTCGCCCGCGGCCTTCACGTAGGCGTTGTCGCGGTCGGCCGCGAGGATCGCGTCCAGCGCCGCACGGCGAGCGCTCGCCGCCGCGGTGCTGTTGAAGCCCGCGAGCGTGATCGCGCCGCTTTGCGGCAGCGCGAGCGGGCTGGTAGCGTCCCCGGAGGTGAAGAGACTTGCACCGGCGATCGAAGTGATCACCGGGAAGGTGCCGTTCACGGTCGCCATCTGGTCGGCGATCCGGCCGCCCCAGCCGCTGCGGCTCTGGCCGTCGGAGACCGACGACTGCCACTGGTTCTGCTGATCCGAGTGCGAGAAGAGATTGGCGGGGCGCTTGGCGAGGTAGGTCGCCTTGGTGGTGGGCTCGTTCAGCGGTCCCACGTTGGCGAGGATCGCCATGCGACCCTGCGCGAAGAGCGGATGGATCTCGGCCAGCTCCGGATGCAGCCCGTAGGCTGTCGCGGTGTTGCCGGGCTGGATTCCCAGCATCTCGGCCTGCGTGATGTTCACGCCCGAGCTCGCCGGGCGCACCCCGGAATACTGCGCGTAGCCCGCGGAGTCGGCCGGGATCACGAGGTTGTTGCCGTCCACGCCGCCGTAGAGGAAGACGCAGACCAGCGCCTTGTAGTCGTTCGCCGCCTGCGCGTGCGCCGTCGATGCGAGACCGAGCGCGGACATCGGTGCCAGCCGCGCGGCGAGCCCGCCGGAAGTAAGGGCGCCAGCCCGGAGAAGGAATTCGCGCCGCGTCGTCTTCATCGCTGCACCTGGTATTGGGGCGAGGTGAGCACGAGGTAGAGCGCGCCCCGTGCCCGGTTGAGGGTATCGGTCGCCGCCACCGCGTTCACCGCGGTCACGATCGCGGAGCGCATCGCCGCTGACATGCTCCCCGCGAGCAGGTCCCGGTCGAGCTGGTCGGCGAGCGCGCCGGCATCCGCGGCGAGCGCCTGGTAGCGCGAGACGTCGAGCTGCGTGCCGGTAGCGCCGGGCACTGTCGGGTCCGCGGCGATGCCGGTGGCGAACACCAGCGCATTGGCGAAGTTGGCGCGGTTGATCGCGGTGGTCGAGGTCTGGATGCCGAATTCCGGCCCCAGCAGCGTCGTTCCCGGGACCACGTAATCGAACGGGTAATAGTTGAAGACCGAGGACGGATAGAAGACGAACTGGCCCAGGTTCTGCCCCTGCTGGCGGAAGTAGACGCCGTCCGACCTGGCGCCGAGGGCGCGCGCCACGCCTGTGAGGTAAAGCACCGGCTCCACGAGCTTGCCGAACGCGGGATCGACCTTGCGCGCGCCGCGCGCCTCGGGATCGAGCAGGATAGCCCGCACCACCGCGCGCAGGTCGCCGCGCTGGCCCACGCCGTTGTTGTCGAAGACTGCGGTCACGCGCGCCACGTAGGCGGGCGACGGCTCGCTGGTGACGAGCTTCTGGATCAACTGCTTGCCGATGAAGGGACCGACATTGGCGTGCTGGAAAATGTTGCGGTGCGCGTACTCCAGGTCCTGCTGCATCGTCATGCCGGCCGGGGCCACCACGCCGGAGAGGAGCACCTTGGTGCCGAACTCGTGGTTGGCGTCTACCGGGCGCATGTCGCCCAGGTAGTTGCGCGGGTTGTTGTTGCGCGCGGTCGCGCCCGCGACCGTCGGGAAGGTCCAGCCGGTGAAGACGCGCGAGAAGCCCTTCACCTCGGCCTGCTCGTAGGTGAAGCGCGGCTTGCCGGAAGCGTCCAGCGCCCGCGAGCCGTCGGCATTGAGCAGGTAGGTCCCGACCGAGAAGAGCTGCAGGATCTCGCGGGCGTAGTTCTCGTTCGGGTCCGTCCCCCGGGCGACGTCGCTCTTGTTGTTGTTCACCATGTCGAGGTAGTCGCCCATCATCGGCGACAGCGATACCGCGAGCAGCAGGTCGTAGAAGTTGCCGAGCGCGCGGTCGTAGAGCGCCTGCTGGTAATGGCGCATCGCGTAATTGCGGCTCACGTCCACGCCGGAGGTGACCATGATCTGGGACAACGCGAAAGCCACGCGGGCGCGCAGCTGGTCCGGGTTCGCGAACGCGTTGGCGAAGAACTGCACCTGCAGCGGAAAGAGCGTGTAGTTGTCGCGGTTGCAGAAGACGTTGGTGGTGCGGTCGTCGACGCAGGACGCGGGCCGGCCGTCGGTCACCCAGGCGTAGCCCGGGTACTGCGTCGCGGCCATGCCCAGCTGCTCCCCAACCCACGCGGCCGCGCCCATCGCGACCACGCGGTCGACCTCGGCTGGCAGGGGGCCGAAGGTGGCCTGCCGCAGCAGGCGCACGGCATCGGAACGGTAGTCGGCTGCCGCCAGCGGCGCGCACATCGCGATTCCCTCGGACGCGTGGCCGAGCGAGCCCGCGCGCGAGTAGACCGTTGCATCGACCGTGAAGCGATGGTTGGAGTCGTTGCGTACGAAGCCGTTGTTGTAGGTGCGATAGACGGGGGTCGTGCCGGCGGCACAGGTACCGTTCGCGGGCTGCTCGATGTAGAAGGCGATGCCCTCGTAGAACCAGCCCGGCATCGTCTTCACGTACTCGCAGTCGCCGGGGTTCGCGGTATAGAAGTGCGAGTTCGGGCCGGGCGCGTAGAAACGGCACACCGGTGAGAGGTTGGAGGCGTCCGTGGGGTTGCGGAATACCCCGAACTGGCCGCCGGTTCGGACCCAGCCGGGGCCGGCGCCGCCGGAGTCCACTATCTGGATGTCGCCGGGGCCCGCGGTCATGAAGTAATGCCCGAGCGCGGTGTTGTAGTACTCCACGGCGGTGCCGGTCGGCTCGACCGCCCATGCAGCGTTGCAGCCGAGCGCGATGCCCAGGGTGAACGCGAGAAGTCTTGAAGCTCCGTGGTCGGTCATGGCGAATCCTAGGCCGGGGCCCGCATATAATTGGTAATTAGATGTAACCCTTTGTAAGCCCCAACGCAACACACTCTCCCCGATGCGCCGAATCCTCGAAGGTGTCCGCGTCCTGGACCTGACACGCGTTCTCGCGGGCCCCTGGGCCACGCAGAACCTCGCCGACTTCGGCGCCGAGGTGATCAAGCTGGAGCGTCCCGGCCACGGAGACGACACGCGCAAGTGGGGGCCTCCGTTCCTGCGGGATCGCAACGGCCGCGAGACCGCCGACGCCGCCTACTACCTCGCCTGCAATCGCGGCAAGAAGTCGGTGACGCTCGATATCGCGGCGCCGGAGGGCCGCGCCGTGGCGAACGCCCTCGCGCTCAAGTGCGACGTGATGGTGGAGAACTTCAAGGCCGGCGATTTGGCGCGACAGGGCCTCGACTACGCCACGCTCTCGAAGGTGCACCCGCGCCTCGTCTACTGCTCGATCACCGGCTTCGGGCAGGACGGGCCCTACCGCGATCGCCCCGGATACGATTTCATGGTGCAGGGCCTGGGAGGACTCATGAGCGTCACCGGCGAGCGCGACGACGTACCCGGCGGCGGGCCGCAGAAAGTCGGCGTGGCGGTCTCGGATCTGTTCACCGGCATGTACGCCACCAGCGCCATCCTCGCAGCGCTCCTGGAACGCGAGGCGAGCGGCCAGGGCCAGCACATCGACATGGCGCTCCTCGACGTGCAGGTGGCGATGCTCGCCAACCTGAGCTCGAGCTACTTCGTGTCCTCGCAGCCGCCGGTGCGCATGGGCAACGCGCACATGAACATCGTCCCCTACAACGTCTTCAGGGCGGCCGACGAGTTCCTCATCGTCGCGGTGGGCAACGACGGGCAGTTCGCGCGCTTCTGCGAGGTCCTGGGGGTGCCCGCATGGGCGCAGGACCCGCGATTCCTCACCAATCCGCAGCGCGTACGCCATCGCGACATGCTCGTCGCGATGATCGGGGAGCGCCTCGCCACGCGCCGTGCGCGCGAGTGGCTGGCACTCCTCGAGCCGGCGGGAGTCCCCTGCGGGCCGATCAACGACTTACGCCAGGTATTCGCCGATCCCCAGGTGCGCCACCGGCGCATGCAGGTGGCGGCGCCGCACGGCGCGGCGAAAGAGGTCACGATGGTCGCCAACCCGATCAAGTTCTCGCGCACGCCGATCGCCTACGAGCGGGCACCACCGCTCCTCGGAGAGCACACGGAAGAGGTCCTCGCGGCACTCCTGGGCATCGACGCGGCGGCCGCGCGCGGGCTGCGGGCGCGGGGGGTGATCTGATGGACGACGACATCGGCGCCCTTCGGGAGGACGTCGCCACCGCGAACCGGATCATCGAGCGCGTTGGCCTGTCGCATGCCTTCGGGCATGCGAGCGCGCGCATCCCGGGGACTAACACCTTCCTCATGCCCACGCGGCGCAGCCCGGGACTCGCCGAGGCGGCGCGGCTGCTGGTGATGGATACCGAGGGTCACATCGTGTCGGGCGAGGGGGAGCCCAACAGCGAGTTCTGGATCCACGCGCGGCTCTATGCAGCGCGCCTCGACGTGGGCGGAGTGGTGCATGCCCATCCTGCGTCGTGCGTGTGCCTCACGCAGATCGGCGAGCCCCACCGCGTGGTGCACAACCAGGGCGGAATCTTCGGCGGCGGCGTTCCCGAATACACCCGCGTGGGCCTCATCCGCACCCGCGAGCTGGGCGACCTGCTTGCACAGGTCGTGGGCAGCGGGATCGCCGCGATGATGCGCGGGCACGGCATCACCACCGCCTTTCCCGAGGTGCGCTCGGCCACGGTCGCGGCCTGCTATCTCGAGGAGAGCGCGCGGCTGCAGTTGCGAATGCTGGCCGCCGCGGGCGGGGACGCCACGCGGCTGCGCACCTATACCGCCGAGGAGGCCGAGTCGCTCAAGGACCAGGTCACGGGCAACGTCGCCAAGCGCGCCTGGGAGTACTTCGCCGCGGTGGCCGCCGCGACTCCGATAGGCGGGGGGCAGGCGTAGCCGGGCCTTGCTACCCAGCATGCGCTGTAGCAATCTCCAAGGCATGAAGACGACCGATATCGCCAATCCGGACTACTTCCACAAGGTGGTCGACTGCCAGTGGGCGTGCCCGGCGCATACGCCCGTGCCCGAATACATCCGCCTCATCGCCCAGGGCCGCTACGGCGACGCCTACATGGTCAACTGGGTATCGAATGTGTTCCCCGGCATCCTGGGCAGGACCTGCGACCGTCCCTGCGAGCCTGCGTGCCGCCGCGGCCGCGTCGAGGAGGGCCAGTCGCCGGCGGATCCCAAGGTGGAGGGCGCCAAGCCCGAGCCGGTGGCGATCTGCCGCCTGAAGCGCGTGGCCGCCGATTACAAGGAAGACATCCGCGACCGGCTGCCCAAGCCCGCAGCGAAGAAGAACGGCAAGCGCATCGCCTGCGTGGGCGCGGGGCCGGCCTCCCTCACGGTCGCGCGCGACCTGCTGCCGCTCGGCTATTCGGTGACCCTGTTCGACTCCGACCGGCGCGCCGGAGGCATGATCCGCTCGCAGATTCCCAAGTTCCGTCTGCCCGAGAACGTGATCGACGAGGAAACCGGCTACGTCCTCGACCTGGGCGCGGAATTCAAGGGCGGGGTGCGCATCGATTCGCTGAAGACGCTCCTCTCGCAGGGCTACGACGCGGTGTTCATCGGCTCGGGGGCCCCTCGCGGCCGCGACCTGGACCTGCCCGGACGCAAGGAGGCCGCCGCCAACGTCCACATCGGCATCGACTGGCTCTCGTCGGTGTCCTTCGGCCACATCGAGCGCATCGGCAAGCGGGTGATCGTCCTTGGCGGCGGCAACACCGCCATGGACTGCTGCCGGTCATCGCGCCGCCTGGGCGGCGAGGACGTGAAGGTGATCGTGCGCTCGGGGTTCGAGGAGATGAAGGCGAGCCCGTGGGAGAAGGAGGATGCGATGCACGAAGGCATCCCGATCCTGAACTTTTTGGTGCCGAAGGCCTTCCTGCACGGCGACGGCCGCCTTGGCGGGGTGCTGTTCGAGAAAGTGAAGGCGACCTACGACGACAAGGGCCGCCGCAGCCTCGTGCCTACCGGTGAGCCCGACGTGAGCTATCCCTGCGACGACGTGCTGGTGGCGGTCGGCCAGGAAAATGCGTTCCCCTGGATCGAGCGCGATGCGGGTGTCGAGTTCGACAAGTGGGGCATGCCGGTGGTCGACACGGTGACGCTGCAATCCACGCGGGCGGACGTGTTCTTCGGCGGCGACGCCGCGCTCGGCCCCAAGAACATCATCTGGGCGGTGGCGCACGGGCACGACGCGGCGATCTCCATCGACCGCCTCTGCCACGGCGAGAGCGTCCACGACCGACCGCCACCGATGGTGAACCTCGCTTCGCAGAAGATGGGCATCCACGAGTGGAGCTACGACAACCAGGTGGCCCCCGAGGCGCGCTTCAAGGTGCCCCTCAAGGAGCTCACCATCGCCCTGAAGGACATCCGCCAGGAGGTCGAGCTGGGCTTCGACCCCGAGCTCGCGTGGAAGGAGGCCCAGCGTTGCCTCAACTGCGACGTGCAGACGGTCTTCGCGCCCAAGCTCTGCATCGAATGCGATGCCTGCGTCGACATCTGCCCCATGGACTGCATCACCTTCACCGCCGACGGCGAGGAGGGCGAGCTCAGGGCGCGGCTGAACGCGCCGGCGCCTAACCTGGACCAGGCCCTGTATGTCTCGGACGGCCTCAAGACCGGCAGGATCATGGCCAAGGACGAGGACGTCTGCCTGCATTGCGGGCTTTGTGCCGAGCGCTGCCCCACGGGGGCCTGGGACATGCAGAAGTTCCTGCTGGAGATGACTCCAGCCGGGCCGGGCTGCCGGCGTCCGGCCGCACCTCGCAAGGTCGCGGCTTGATCATGGCGCGACGCACATGACAATGACCGCCCCGGAGTAAACTGGCCCGCATGCCACTCAACGCGGAGCTAACCGCGCCGATGCAGCTGCAGTCAGTCAACGATTTCGTCGTCAAGTTCGCCAACGTCAACGGCTCGGGTTCCGCCTCGGCCAACACCCTTTTCGCCAAGTCGATCCTGCGCATGGGCGTGCCGGTGAGCCCGCGCAACATTTTCCCGTCCAACATCCAGGGCCTGCCGACGTGGTACGAGGTCCGCGTGTGCGAAGACGGGTGGCTCGGGCGGCGCGGCGGCGTGGACCTGATGGTGGCGATGAACCCCCAGACCTGGGAAAAGGACGTGGCAGAGATCGAGCCCGGCGGCTACCTCTTCTACGACTCCACCAGGGCGCTGCCCAAGACGAAGTTCCGCGACGACGTGACCGTGATCGGCATGCCGCTCACGGATATCTGCAACGCCGCCTACGCCGACCCTCGCCAGCGCCAGCTCTTCAAGAACATCGTCTACGTGGGCGCGCTCTCCGCGCTCCTGGACATGGACCTGGCCGAGGTCGAGCGCCTGATCGGCGAGCAATACCGCGGCAAGGAAAAGCTCCTCGAGCCCAACATCAAGGCACTGCACATGGGTCGCGACCATGCTCGCGACCACCTGCCGAAGATCGGGCTCGCGGTGCGGCGCTCCGACCGCGTCGGCAACCGCGTCTTCCTCGAGGGCAATAGCGCGGCTGCCCTGGGCTGCGTCTATGGAGGTGCCACGGTGGCTGCGTGGTATCCGATCACGCCGTCCTCGTCGATGGCTGAAGCTTTCGCCAAGCACTGCCGCAAGTTCCGCACCGATCCCGATAGCGGCAAGGCGCGCTACGCGATCGTGCAGGCCGAGGACGAGCTGGCCTCGATCGGCATGGTGATCGGCGCGAGCTGGAACGGCGCGCGCGCCTTCACCTGCACCTCGGGGCCCGGGATCTCGCTGATGCAGGAGTTCATCGGCCTCGCGTACTTCGCCGAGATTCCCGCGGTGATCTTCGACGTGCAACGCGCCGGACCCTCGACCGGGATGCCGACGCGCACGCAGCAATCCGACGTGCTCGCCTGCGCCTACGCGTCCCACGGCGATACCAAGCACGTGCTCCTCTTCCCCGAGGATCCGAAGGAGGGCTTCGAGCTCGCGGCGATGTCCTTCGATCTCGCCGACCGGCTGCAGACGCCGATCTTCGTCCTCTACGACCTCGACATCGGCATGAACGAGCGCCTGTGCGAACCGCTCAGCTGGGACGACGGCAAACGCTACGACCGCGGCAAGGTGCTTTCCTACCAGGACCTCGAGGCGGGCAAGCGCTTCGGCCGCTACCTCGACCTCGACGGCGACGGCATCACCTATCGCACCT
>JBDSRZ010000193.1:0-15178 GCA_039929025.1 Usitatibacter sp.
CCATGGTTATGTCCTCTCGATTCTGTGTGTGGCGGTCTTAGTTCACGACGGCCATGATGTCTTCTTCGCGCATCACGAGCAGCTCGTCACCGTCGATCTTCACGGTGCTGCCCGAGTATTTGCCGAAGAGGATCTTGTCGCCGACCTTCACGTCGACGGGGAACACCTTGCCGTCTTCGTTCTTCTTGCCGGGACCGACGGCCAGCACTTCGCCCTGGTCGGGCTTCTCGGCGGCGGTGTCGGGGATGACGATGCCGGAAGCGGTCTTGCGCTCTTCTTCCAGGCGTTTGACGATCACGCGGTCATGCAGCGGACGCAGTTTCATGGTTTCTTGCTCCTCTTTTTGGAAATGGGGACGACCCCTGAATCGTGCACTTCGAATCCGGGTCGTCCGGGCTTCAAAGCAGGTGGCGGAGGGGCTTGGCACTCATCCGCTACGAGTGCTAATAATAGGCTCGCGCAAGCGACTTTTCAAGGCCCACGACCTTGCATTCGCAGGAGTGCCCGCACCGGGGCCAACCGCCCACTACACTTTATTTTTTAATAAACAGAAGCTTGGATAGCTTTCCGGCGGTGAGTGGGCGCTCATTCTCTAGAGCGCGCGCGCCCAGGTCCGCGCCGAGATCTCGCGTACCCGGTCACTCCACGGCCGGCTTCGCCATGCTTCCGGCAGGATCTGCTGCGAGTGCCCCAGGTCGCGACTGAAAGCGGCCTGCATCCCGTCGGCGAACTCCGGCCCCAGAACCACGGCGTTCACTTCGTCATTGTCGGCGAGGCTGCGCCAGTCCAGGTTGGTCGAGCCGACCGTCGACCAGACGCCATCGATGGTCGCGGTCTTGGCGTGCAGCAGACGGCTGTCGCGCTCGAAGATCTTCACGCCGGCTTCGAGCAGCTCTTCATAAAACGAGCGGCCCGCATGGAACACCAGCCAATGGTCGGTGCGTCCCGGCAGCAACAACTGCACGTCCACGCCGCGCCGCGCCGCGTCCTTGAGCGCAGCGACCAGCTCTTGATGCGGGACGAAGTAGGCCATGGTGATGTAGACGCGCGCCTCGGCATTCTGGACTGCGGAAATGAGCGTGACGTAGAGCGGATTGATGCCCTCGTCCACCCAGGCTTCGACCACGCGCACCGCATGGGGCCCGCCCTTGTCCGCGGCGGGGAAGAGGCGGGCGTCCGTGAGCGTCTCCTCCTTGCGGATTTGTGCCCACATGCGCAGGAAACCCTTCTGCAGGTCCGCGACCGCCGGCCCCTCGATGCGTACCTGGGTGTCGCGCCACGGCGGGCTGCCGTCGGCCTTGTCCGAGCTCATGTGCGATCCGAGGCTGCCGGAGGCGTAGACGCCGCTGATGTTGATGCCGCCGAGGAACGCGACCCGCCCATCGACGACGGTGAGCTTGCGATGGTTGCGGTGGTTGAGGGCGGGGCCTCGCAGGAGCACCGTGCCGGCGTTGACCGGACCGAACTCGGCTACCTCGATTCCGCGGTCTTCCATCGCCTTGAAGAATGTCTTCGGCGTGCCGATCGAGCCCACCGCGTCGTAGACCACGCGCACCTTCACGCCGGCGCGCACCCGCGCGGCGAGCGCGTCGGCGAACTTCTGCCCGACCTCGTCGGCCTCGAAGATGTAGGTCTCGAGATGCACGTGGTGCTTCGCCGAGGCGATCGCCGCGAGCATCGCCGCGTAGGTCGCCGGACCATCCTGGAGCAGCTGGACGCGGTTGCCGATGCTGAGCGGATTGCCGGCGAGCGCCTCCTCGACCGCGAGATGGCGCTCGAGGATGCCGGTCTGCCCGGAGCGCGCCGCGAGCCCGGCGATGACCTTGCGGCTCTGCTCCGGCGTGAGCAGGCCACGAGCGCCCTCGAGCCGCACCGGAGTCCGCTCGGTCTGCAGCAGGTAACGATCTATGGGGGGGACCGCGCAGCCCGTGAGCAGGGCGGCGGTGAACAACGACCATGCAGCGCGCATCGAGGCGACTTCCGGGGCGTGGCGCGGTTCGACTTCGCGCCCGGGAAATCGTTGCCGCTACTGCGCTATTGGAGCCCCGCAGCGCGTCCGAACTGGTACACCACGCGGCGGGGCCGGAGAGTGCGCCCCACCCGCGCCGGCGTCGCGAGGTACGGACAGGGAGGATTGCGGTAGCCCCCATCTTGCAGCGTGGTGTCCTCGGCCACCTCCGCCCAGACGCCACCACGCACCGGACGGAATATCCACTGCACGTAGCCGGAGCGCGATGCGGCCTCGATGAGGTCGTCGGCATCCGGCACTTCCGCCACCACGGGCGGCTGGCCCTCGATCGCGATCGGCATCGCACCGAAGGCGCCCATGCACTCGAGCGATTCCTGCTCGGTCGCGCCGGGACGCACGAAGGGCAGGGCCTCGGTGCGCGCGAGGTCCCAGGAGCCCAGCTCCCAGGCGACGTCGAGCACCTCGTTCTCCAGCTGGTCGAGCTTGTCCCAGCGGTCGTTCAGCTGCAATGCGGAGCTCGGTACCGGCTGGTAGGCGACCACGTTGGCGTCGGTCACATCCGCGAGCCGTACCTCGACGAATCCATGCCAGTGCAGCGTGAGCACCACCGGCGTGTTCGCGTACGGCACCGCAGCCACGGTGATGCCCACCAACGGCAGGCGGTTGGCCAACAGTTGCGACTCGATGCGGTCAAGCAGCTGCATTCGTCGGTCCTCCTGTGAGTGAGAAGAGATTCACGCCGGCTCGTTGCCCTGACTGGTCCATTCGAAGCAACTAGCGTGCACAAATCGGTTTTTGCATGAAATCATCGGTTCGTGTTGCTAGCACTCTCACGGTACGGATGCCAAAAGCTCTTTTCGGCCGCGCGCGGTCTAGAATGACGGCGTCGAAAACGCCGGAAAGAGCCGCACGTGCCGCTTTTGGGAAAGGCCGAAAAGGGCCAGCTCGAGGACCCGACCCTGGAAAAGCTCATCGAGCACTACGATCGCCATGGATCGGGGGCGCTGCTGCAGGAAGGGCTGCGTGTCGTGGTCGACTCGCAGGGCGTGGCGATCGACAAGGGCGAGGGCGCCGACCCGCTCGCGGCGACGCAGATCAACCGGATCGCCCCCTCCTGAGCGCATCGCGCAACGCCGATTTCGTGGCACGCAGCCTCGCGGCGGTATGGCACCCGTGCACGCAGATGAAGGCCCACGAGCGCTTCCCGCTGGTGCCGATCGCGCGGGGCGATGGTGCGTGGCTGGTGGACTTCGACGGCACGCGCTACCTCGACGGCGTGAGCTCGTGGTGGGTGAACCTCTTCGGCCACGCCAACCCCGCGATCAATGCGGCGCTCGCCGACCAGCTGGGCAAGCTCGAGCACGCGATGCTCGCGGGCTTTACCCACGAGCCGGTGGTGGACCTCGCGGAGCGCCTCGCGCGCATCGCCCCCGGCCGTCTCGGCCACGCCTTCTTCGCCTCGGACGGCGCCTGCGCGACCGAGATCGCGCTCAAGATGGCGTTCCACTACTGGGCGAACACCGGCAAGCCCGGGAAGAAGCGCTTCCTTGCCCTCGAGGGCGGCTACCACGGCGAGACCCTCGGCGCGCTCGGCGTGACCGACGTCGCGATCTTCCGAGAGGCGTACGCGCCGCTCGTGCACGCCGCAATCACAGTCCCCTTCCCGGCCCGCAACGCCGACGACCATCACTACGCCGGCATCCACGGCGCACGGGTGGCCGCCGCCGCGCTCGAGAAGGTGCTGCAGGAACGCGCGGGCGAAATCGCAGCCCTTATCCTCGAGCCCCTGGTGCAGGGGGCGAGCGGCATGCGCTTCTATCATCGCGAGTACCTGCGCCAGGCGCGTGCCCTTTGTACGCGCCATGATGTGCTTCTCATCGCCGACGAGATCATGACCGGCTTCGGGCGCACCGGGACGATGTTCGCGTGCGAGCAGGCCAGCGTGGCCCCGGACCTCCTGTGCCTCTCGAAGGGCATCACCGGCGGCTACCTGCCGCTTTCTTGCGTGTTGTCCACGGACGAGGTCTATGGCGCGTTCTACGACGATCGTGTCGCGCGCGGCTTCCTGCACTCCCATTCGTACACCGGCAACGCCCTTGCCTGCCGCGCCGCTTGTGCGGTTCTCGACATCTTCGAGCACGACGGCATCCTCGCCGCCAACGAACGGCGCGCGGCGCGCTTCTCCGATCTCGCCGCGGGCCTCGCCCACGATCCCCGCGTGCGCGACTTCCGTCATCTCGGCATGATCTGGGCCTTCGAGCTCGCGACCACCGATCCGCAGTTCGCCGCGAAGGCGTTCGCGCTGGCGCTCGCGCGCGGTGTGCTGCTGCGCCCCATCGGCCGGACGGTGTACCTCATGCCGCCCTACGTCGTCGACGAGCGCGAGTTCGCGCTCCTGGTGGATGCGGCGCGCGCCATCGTCGAAGCATTCGGGACGGGATGATGCGGCTCGCTCCATTGCTCGTGCTGCTCGCGGCCATGGCAACGGCCCGCGCCGACCTGCCGCAGCCGGTGCGGGAGGCGCTGGCCAAGGCGGGCATCGCAGAAATCGCGGTGAGCGCCGTCGTGCTTGCGGTCGACGCGCCGCAGCCCGCGATCTCGCACAACGCCCGCGCGGCGATGAATCCGGCCTCGGTGATGAAGGTCGTCACCAGCTACGCGGCGCTCGACCTGCTGGGCCCCGCCTTCACCTTCCGCACCGACGTGCTCGTTGCGGCCGAGATCACCGGCGGGGTCCTCGCAGGCGATCTCTATCTGCGCGGCGGCGGCGATCCCAAGCTCACCACCGAGCGGGTCTGGCAACTCGCCCACGCGCTCCGCAGCCGCGGGCTGCGCGAGATCCGCGGCGACATCGTCATCGACCGCCGCTATTTCGCCCCGCTCACCCACGACCCGGCACGCTTCGACGGCGAAGCGCGGCGTGCGTACAACGGGGGCCCCGACGCGCTGCTGGTGAACTTCAACGCCATCGCGTTCCGCTTCGTGCCCGACGGCCAGGGCGTGCGCGTCGTCGCGGAGCCGGACCTTCCCAACGTGGAGATCGCCAGCCGCATCCAGCTCACCCGGGGGCCGTGCACGAGCTTCCGGCGCGACTTGAGCCACGACGTGATCGAGCTCGGGCTCATCGCCACCATCACCTTCAGCGGCAGCTACCCGGCGGCATGCGGCGAGCGCGTACTGCCGCTCTCGCTCTTCGACAACGCGCGCTTCGCGGAATCGAACCTGCGCTGGCTGTGGAGCGAGGTGGGCGGCGTCCTCAAGGGCGGCGTTCGCGCCGGAGCCGCGCCGGCGGACGCGCGCCTCTTCCTGCGCACCGAGTCCGAGCCCCTCGCGAGCCTGGTGCGCGACATGAACAAGCATTCGAACAACGTGATGGCGCGCAACCTCTTCCTCGCGCTCTCCGCCGAGCGCCAGGCGGGCGGTGGCGATGCCGCGTCGAGCGCGCGCGTGGTGACGCAGTGGCTCCAGTCGCACATGATCGACGCCTCCGACCTGGTGATGGAAAACGGATCGGGGCTGTCGCGCGCGGAGCGGGCGAGCGCCGCGCTCATCGCCGCCGTGCTGAAGAGCGCGTGGTCCAGCGCGGTGATGCCTGAACTCATGTCCTCCTTTCCCGTCCTCGCGACCGACGGCACGCTCAAGTCGCGCCGCGTCGCCGTAGGCGCGGGACAGGCGCACCTCAAGGGCGGGACGCTGAACGACGTTCAGAGCCTCGCCGGCTACGTGCTCGACCGCGGCGCGCGGCGCTGGATCGTGGTGATGATCGTGAACCATCCGAAGGCCGGCGCCGCACGGCCGGCGATCGACGCGCTGGTCGAATGGACCTACGAATCGGCGGCGGGAAAGGCGAAGCGGTGAACGTCTTCGGTCCCGCGACGCAAGAGGTCGTCAACCAGGTGCCGCCGCTGCAGGGCTACGACGCCTTCGCCGCCGATCCCTGGCTGCGCGCAGCCGCCCACCGTGCGGGTGTTACCGACATCGCCCGGCGCGCCTCGCTCCTCGGCGCCTTCGTGGGTTCGGCGCAGGCCCAGCACCACGCGACGCTCGCCAACCGCTATACCCCGGAGCTTCGCACCCACGACCCCGCGGGCCGCCGCATCGACGCTGTCGAGTACCACCCGTCGTACCACGTGCTCATGCGGCACGCGTACGAGGCAGGGTTGCATTCGCTCGCGTGGAAGCGGGAAAGCGGTGGGTTCGCCGCGCGCGCCGCCCTCTTCTATCTCTGGAACCAGCTGGAGCAGGGGACCGCGTGCCCGGTCACCATGACCTTCGCTTCGATCGCCGTCCTCGGCCACGCGCCCGCCCTGGAGCGCGACTGGCGGCCACGCGTGCTGGCGGATGCCTACGACACGCGCCAGCTGCCGCTGCACCGCAAGCAGGCGGTCACCCTCGGCATGGCGATGACCGAGAAGCAGGGCGGCTCGGACCTGCGCGCGGTGCGCACCCTGGCGGTGGCCGACGGGTCCGCCTACCGCCTCACCGGCCACAAGTGGTTCTGCTCCGCGCCGATGAGCGACGGCTTCTTCACCCTCGCAAGGTTGGACGACGGCGTCACCTGCTTCCTCGTGCCGCGGTCCCTCCCGGACGGCGAGCGCAACACCTTCCTCATCCAGCGCCTCAAGGAAAAGTGCGGCAACCGCTCCAACGCGTCGGCGGAGGTCGAATACCGCGACACCGCCGCATGGATCGTGGGCGAACCCGGGCGCGGCATCGCGACGCTCATCGGCATGGCGCACCACACGCGCTTCGACATCGTGGTCGGGGTGGCTGGGATGATGCGCTCGGCGCTGAACCAGGCGCTGCACCATGCGCTCCACCGCGAGGCTTTCGGCAAGCGCCTGGTGGAGCAGCCGCTGATGGCGAACCTGCTCGCGGACCTGGCGCTGGAGGCGGAGGCGGCGTTGCTTCTCGCGTTCCGGCTGGCCGCCGCCTTCGACGCAGCGTCCAAGGACGCCGGCGAGGCCGAGCTGCAGCGCGCGCTCACGCCGATCGCCAAGTATTGGCTCTGCAAGCGCATGACGTCGGTCGCGGTGGAGGCGATCGAATGCCTCGGCGGCAACGGTTACGTGGAGGAAGGGCCGCTTGCGCGCCTCTACCGCGAAGCGCCGCTGAACGGCATTTGGGAAGGAAGCGCCAACGTGATCTGCCTCGACGCGCTGCGGGCGCTCGCACGTTCGCCGGGCGCTCTCGCCGCACTGGAAGCCGAGATCGGCGATGCGGCGGGCGCCGAAGGCCGGGCGCGCTTCGAATGGGCGGCCCGCGCGCTCGCCCAACCGGAGGCGCAGGGACAGGCGCGCGCCATCGTTGAGACGCTCGCGCTCTGCGTTCAGGCCGCGCTTATGCGACGCCATGCGGCGAGCCGCGCCGCGGATGCGTTCCACGAATCCAGGATCGCGTGGCGTGGCGGTGGCGCCTTCGGCACCCTGCGTACGGAGGTTGCGGGGGTCGCGGCGCTGGTCGAGCGCGCGCGGTTGGAAGTCTAGGCCGGTTCAGCCCTACGCCGCCTTGGCCTGCTCGAGGAACTCGAGTTTCTGCTGCACCACGCGGAAGCGCTCGCCCAGTTCGGCGAGACGGTCGGGATCGAAACGCTTCGAAAGGCGCGGGAACATGTCCGAGTGCTCGCCTTCTATGTGATGGACGATGAGATCGCGCACCACCTGCAGGCGCGCGTTCCACTCGCGCGAATTCGGCCGTGCCTGCGCCAGCTTTTCGAACAGCCCCCCCACAAGCCCGTGCTCGACGAAGCGCCCGTCGGCTCGTTCGCTCCATTGGATGCTCTCGAGGGCGCGGTAGACGACCGTTTCTTCCGCGAGAGCGTGGAGCGCCCAGGCGCGGCGCAGCCGTTCGAGCTTGTCGCGGCAGCGGCGCTCGTCCTTCTCGGTGCGTAAGGCCTCCAGCTCCTGCAGGGCCAGGTCATGGTCCCTGCGGAGCAGGACACGGATGTCCCCCAAATCGCTAGCGTCGTTGGCGGGCGGGGCGGAGGGCATCGAGGCGTAGTGCATGGCGCTCCTTGGTGAGGCTGTACGCGGTGAATTACGGCTTGTAGGTCTTGTTGCGCTCGGCGGAGTTCTCGATCTTCTTGCCGGCGGCTTGCGTGTCTTCGCCGAGGCCGGCCATGGTGTTGCAGCCCGTGAGGATGAAGGCGGCGCCAAGAATCAGTGCGATGAGTTTTTTCATTTGATATCTCCTATGACCCACGAGGGGATTGAGCGATTGAACGGCCGGATGGCCGCCCTTCCAGATGCAGCCACCATCGTGGGCCAATCCCCGAGCGCGGGAAATCAGGCAAGAGCCGAGAGCGATGTCAGCCGCGGCACCGTGGGGCGTAGAGCCCGAGGTGTCGTGGCGTCGGAGGGGTCCTACATCAGCGAGCGGTGCCTCGGGCGGCGCGGCTCAGCCCGCGAAGTGGCGGGCGTCGTGCAGGTTGTCGCCGTGGATGATGAAGTTTCTAGCGGGCCCCATGGGCGATACGATCGTGTACGATGCATTGGTGCCAACTCACCAAAGCACCACCCCATGGCAAGACTGACCATCACACTTAGCGACGAGCGGCATCGCGCGCTGCGCGAGGCGGCGATGAGACGCGGCACGACAATTCGGCAGCTGATCGAGGAAAGCCTCGACTTTTACGGCATCAAGACCTTGCAGAGCGCCGGGGAGCTGGTGGCGAAAGCGCGGGCGCGGGCATCGCTCTCCGAGGCCGAGGCCCTGCGCATCGCCGTCAAGGAGACGCGCGCGGCTCGGCGGAGGTGAAGTTTTCGGCCGCCGTCGTGGACACCAACGTCGTGGTCGCGGGATTACTCACGCGAAGGACGGACTCTCCAACGGCGAGGATCCTGGACGGAATGCGGCTCGGCGGCTTTCCCTTTCTCCTGTCCAGCGCGCTCCTGGCCGAATATCGGGAAGTGCTCCTGCGTCCAAGCATCCGCAAGCTCCATGGCCTGAAGGAGCGCGAGCTCGATGACTTGCTCACGTCGATTGCAGCCAACGCGATTGTGCGGGAGCCGAAGCCGCGTACCGGAGCGCCCGACGTCAAGGACAATCACCTGTGGTCGCTGGTCCAAAGCGCATCGGGTGCCATTCTGGTCACGGGCGACCTTGCACTGATCGACCATCCGCCGCCGAGCTCGACCGCTCAACTTCCTCGGGATTTCGTCGACTCGCTCACCGAGTAACCGATGAAGCGCCGACACCTGATGCTCGCGCTCGATGGGCGTGCGCCAGCGCGCGCGAACTGCCTCGCGTCGCCGAGAAATCCGGGCAGGAGCAGATCGAAATGCGACCACAGCCAACCTTCGCCGTCGGTCGAGCGCGATCCGGCCTTCCTCGCCCTCGATGCTCCAGCCCGAAGCCGATCCCTGCGATTCACGCAAGCGCGCCAGCGACTGGCACACGGCCACGTCGGGCGTCACGAGATAACGGGGCGGCGCGGGGGGCGACTCATTCAGTCCTCGCGCGGAACAATACATGCTTGATCGCGAACACGGCGACGAGCGCCGCGGCCACCGCGGTCGTGAAGCTCGCGGCAGCGCCCCAGGATGCCGCGGTCGATGCGACCACGAAAAAGAACGTCGTGAAGCCTGAAAGCCCGACGACGAATCCGCGCAGCAGGCGCGCGAGCGATCCCGCTCCGTAGAACGCCAGGGTGAAGGGCGGCATGATCGATCCGGTGACCGGCATCGACAGCAGCACGCCGCTCACCACCGCTCCGAAGGCCGGCGCCGCCCACAGGATCAGCGCCGCGAGTACGAACGCCGCGGCGAGGCGTAGCCGCAGCTCCACGGGAGGGATCGAGGGCGGCGCGGCATCGGCGCGGATCGCGGGGAGCCACCGCCATGCAGCCACCAGCCCCGCGACCGCGAGACCAAGCGCCAGCAACGGCGTGAGCGGCAGCAATGTAACCAGGTACGAAACGAGGAAGAACGCAGCCCATCCCGAGGCGAGCGCGGCCGCCCAACCCGTGCGCTGGCCCACGTATGCGAACGCCGTGAGGTGCGCGGCCTGGCCCAGCACCGCCGCCAGGGTGAAGAGGGCGGAGCGGGCCGCGAATTCGGGCCCGAGGTCGATCGCGAGGAAGAGCGTGATCGGCCCGCCGATCAGCGGCAGGCCGCCGAGATATCCGGAAACCGCATGGCCCCAGCGCCGCGCCGCGAGGCTCGCGAACCACACCGCGGCCGGCACCAGCGCCAGGCGAAGCCACGTCTCCGCGCTCACTTGCGGCGATTCCCCCCGGCCACCATGCGGTATTCGTAGAGGCGGCACTCCAGCGCCCCGTTGTAGAGCACCGGCTTCCTGCTCGCGTGCAGCCGGATCAGCTTCGGCAGGTCGGGATCGCCGGAGAAGATGTGCGCGGTCCAGCCGTCGAATCTCTGCTTCAGCGCGTCCCCCAGCTGCGGATAGAACTCGGCGAGCGTCTCCTTCTCACCCAGGCGCACGCCATAGGGCGGGTTGGTCACCAGCATCCCGACGGGCGCGGGCGGGCTCAGCTCGAGCAGGTTCACCTGCTTCAACTTCACCGCGTCCTCGAACCCCGCCTCGCGCATGTTGAGCACCGCGTGACCGAGCGACCGGCCGTAGAGGTCGGAGCCGAAGATCGGCAGCGGCTCGGGCGCGCGCTCGCCCTTGCGCGCATTGGCCACCAAGCGCTGCCAGGTCGCTTCGTTGAAGCGCGCCAGCTTCTCGAACGCGAAGTCGCGGCTTCGACCGGGAGCGCGCCCCAGCGTGATCTCCGCCGCCTCCGAAAGGAAGGTGCCTGCGCCACACATCGGATCGAGGAGCGCCATGCCCGGCTTCCATTTGGCAAGCCGCAGGATGCCCGCCGCGAGGTTCTTCTTGAGCGGCGCCTCGCCGACATGGTCGCGCTTGCCACGCTTGAAGAGCGACTCGCCGCTGGTGTCCACGTAGAGCGTGCAGGTCTTCTCGTCCAGGAACACGTGCACGCGGATGTCGGGTGTGCGCGATTCCACCGAAGGGCGGCGTCCCACGGCCTGGCGGAACTGGTCGGCGATCGCGTCCTTCACCCGGAGCGTGATGAAGTCGAGGCTCTTCACCGGGCTGCGATGGGCGTTGGTTTCGACCTTGATGGTGCGGTCGGCGTTGAAGTAATGGCTCCAGCGCACCGCCGCCGCGCCCTCGTAGATGTCGTCTTCCTTGCGATACGGAAATTGCGCCACGCGCCACAGGATGCGGCTCGCGATCCGCGAGTACAGGTTCGCGGTGTAGACGATCTCGAAGGGGCCGCTGAAGGAAACACCCGCATCCAGCGCCTTCACGTCCTGCGCATCGAGCTCCGCCAGCTCCTCGGCGAGGGGGGGCGCCAGCCCACGCGGGCACGGCGCGAAGAAATAATGCGTGGCGTTGTCCTGTTTGACGAGAATGCGGGGCGCTTTGGCGCTCATCTCAAAAAGGCTTCACGACGACCAGGACGACGATCGCGGCGAGGAGCGCCAGGGGCAGCTCGTTGATCCAGCGGTAGAAGACATGGGAACGCCGGTTGGCGTCGCGGGCGAAGGCGCTGACCACCGCCCCCAGCCAGAAGTGATAGGCAACCAGTGCCGCGACGACCAACAGCTTGGCGACCAGCCAGCCGCCGTGGAAGCCCCAACCCAGCCATAGCCAGGTGCCGAACACCAGCGTGAGGACCATGGTCGGTGTCATGATGCCCCGGTAGAGCTTGCGCTCCATGACCTTGAAGCGCTCGCGCGACGGGGCATCCTCGGCCTGGGCGTGATAGACGAAGAGGCGCGGGAGATAAAATAGCCCCGCGAACCAAGCGACGACGAAGATGATGTGGAGCGACTTGATCCAGAGCATGAGAGCCGCATTTTACGTGACATTCCAAAGACTTATCGCCTCGATCGGGGCGCTGCCGCTACTTGTGGGCGCTTTCCTTTCGGCCCACGCGGGTCCGACCGTCAAGACCGAGCACGTGGAAGCCGAGCTGGTCACCGAGAAGATGGCGGCGCAGCCGGGCAAGCCCCTGGCCGTGGGCCTGAAGCTGCGCATGGCGGACCACTGGCACACGTACTGGAAGAATCCGGGGGATTCCGGCCTGCCGACGCGCATCCAGTGGGTGCTGCCCGAGGGCTGGAAGGCAGGCGAAATCCAGTGGCCGTATCCGAAGCCGCTGCCGGTGGGGCCGTTGATGAACTACGGCTACGAGGACGAGGTGGTGCTGCTCTCCGAGCTCACGCCACCCGCCGACACGAGGCCAGGCAGCTACCCGATCAAGGCGAATGCCGAGTGGCTGGTGTGCAAGGACATCTGCATCCCCGAGAAAGGCGAGCTCGACATCGTCATGCCGGTCGCAGCCGGGGCGCCCGCCGACAATCCGCGCTTCGTCGCGCACATCGAGCGCGCGCGCGGCATGCTGCCGGCGAAAACCGAAGGCTGGAAATTCGAGTCGTCGATCGCGGGCAAGTCATTGGTAGTGCGCATGACCCCGCCCGCGGGCGCGGCACCCCCGCTGAAAGCGGTGTTCTTCCCCGAGCGAGAGCTGCTGATCGAACCCGCCGCGCCGCAGAAGCTCACGCGCGAGGGCAACGCGCTCTCCATCGAGATGAAGCTCGCCGATCCGCCGCTCGCGGGGGTCACGTCGGTCGCGGGGGTCGCGGTGGCGGAGTCCGGATGGCCCGGTGTGCGGGGAAAGGCGGTCGCGGTCGAGGCGCCCGTATCGGCGACGCCGCTCGCGGCCGCCGGCCCGATCGCCGCCTCCAATGACGGCGGCACGCCGGGCGGCAGCGTGCTCACCGCGCTGTCTTTCGCCTTCCTCGGCGGCATCCTCCTCAACCTCATGCCGTGCGTTTTCCCCGTGCTGGGGATCAAGGTGATGGGCTTCGTCGAACACGCGCACGGTGAGCCGCGGGCCATGCGGCTGCAGGGCGCGATCTTCTCCGCGGGCGTAGTGATCTCCTTCCTCATGCTCGCCGCCCTGATGTTCGGATTGCGCGCGGGCGGCACCCAGCTCGGGTGGGGCTTCCAACTGCAATCGCCGCTGGTGGTCACATTCCTCGCCGGCCTCTTCTTCCTGCTGGCGCTGAATCTTTCGGGCGTCTTCGAGTGGGGCCTCTTCGCGCAGACGCTCACCTCGAGCCTGTCGGCGCGCGGGCGCTATGCCGACGCGTTCCTCTCGGGCATCCTCGCCTCCGTCGTCGCCACGCCGTGCACGGCGCCCTTCATGGGCGCGGCGGTCGGATTCACATTGGCCCAGAGCACCGCGCTCTCGCTCGTGGTGTTCGCGGTGCTCGGCGCGGGCATGGCGCTGCCGGTGCTGCTGCTCTCGCTCTTCCCGTCGCTTCTCAAGCGCCTGCCGCGCCCCGGCGCGTGGATGGAGACCTTCAAGCAGGTGCTCGCCTTCCCGCTGTACGCGACGGCGGCGTGGCTCGCATGGGTCCTGGGCGCGCAATCCGGAAACGACGCGGTGTTCGGACTGCTGGCCGGACTGGTGCTGGTCGCCATGGGCGCGTGGATGTACGGGCGCTGGCAGCACAGCACGAGCTGGTGGCGTCCCGTGACCGCGATCCTGTTCGCCGTCGCCGGGCTCGCCGTGGCGTGGCCGCCGGCACGGATCGCTCCCGGCCAGGCGCTCGCGGTGAAGGCCGGCGAGCTGCCGTGGCAGGAGTGGTCTCCCGAAAAGGTCGCCGAGCTCACCGCGCAGGGCAAGACGGTATTCGTCGATTTCACCGCCGCGTGGTGTGTCACCTGCCAGGTGAACAAGCGCGTTGCGCTGCATGACTCCGCCGTCGTCGCCGCCTTCGCGGCCAAGGGCGTAGTGGCGCTCCGCGCCGACTGGACCCGCAGCGACCCGCGCATTACCGCCGCGCTCGCCGCGCTGGGACGCAACGCGATCCCGGTGTACGCGCTGTATATTCCCGGCAATCCCGTGCCGCTGTTGCTTCCCGAAGTCCTGAGCCCTTCTTTAGTGCTCGCAGAACTCTCCCGCCTGCCCGCGGCCAAAGGTAGCAGCACCGCGATCACCCAACGCTGACGCCCCAGGAGATCCCATGAAGCGAATCCTAGCCGCAGCGCTCTCGAGCGCCTTTTCCGTCGCCGCGCTCGCCACCGCCACCGTAGGCGAGCCCGCTCCCGCCTTCGCCGTCACCGACCTCGCGGGCAAGCCGGCCAACCTCGCCGACTACAAAGGCAAGACCGTGGTGCTCGAGTGGCACAACTTCGGCTGCCCCTTCGTGCAGAAGCACTACCGCAGCGGCAACATGCAGGCGCTGCAGAAGAAGTACGCAAACGACGTCGCGTGGCTGGCGGTGAACTCCACCAACAAGAGCGCTTCCGACTACACCGAACCCGCGAAGCTCACCGAGCAGCTGAAGGGCTTCAACGCCATGCCCGCGCGCTATTTGATGGACGAGCCCGGCACCATGGGCCTCGCCTATGGCGCCAAGACCACGCCGCACATGTACGTGATCGACCCGAACGGCAAGGTGGTCTACAACGGCGCCATCGACGACAAGCGCTCGACCAATCCCGAGGACGTGAAGGGCGCGAAGAACTACGTGATTGCCGCGCTCGAGGACCTGAAGGCCGGCAGGGCCGTGGCGACGCCGAGCACCGCGCCGTACGGCTGCACCGTCAAGTACAGGTAACCGGCCGCGCCGACACCGTAGCGCTGGAGCTGACGGCTCGGGCCGTCCTAGCGGATCCAGCGGGAGACGATCTCCCGCAGCACGTGCAGCTTGCGGTGGAAGAAGTGCTCTCCACCGGGGACCACCGCCACCGGAACATCGCGCGCCGTGGCCCACGCGATCGAGTCGGACAGCGGCACCGTCTCGTCGAGGTCGCCATGGACCACCAACGTGTTGGCCGTTGTATGGCGACCGATGGCGCCCAGCCTCGGATCGGCGGGATCGGGGGCCGCGCCCATGCCCTGCGCGGTGATGCGCCGGAAGCCCGGCGCCACCAGGACCAGCTGGCTGAAATCGGCGCTCGCGCTGGAGCGCACCGCGACCGCGCCGCCGAACGAGAAGCCGGCGAGATGGAGCGGCACGCCCGGCGCCTCCCTGCGCGCGTGCTCGATCACCCGCAGCATGTCCTCGGCCTCGCCGCGGCCCTCGTCATGGGCGCCCTCGGTCGCGCCCACGCCGCGGAAGCTGAAGCGATACGCGGCGATCCCCGCCTCCACGAACACCTTGGCAAGCGTGGTGATCACCTTGTTGTCCATGGTTCCGCCGTAGAGCGGATGGGGATGCGCGA
>JBDSRZ010000194.1:0-3745 GCA_039929025.1 Usitatibacter sp.
CTTGTATCGCTTCGGCCTGATCGGGCGTCTCCTCGAAGGGGAAGGTCGCGGTGAACTGCTCGTACTCCTGCATCTGGAGCGGGAAGGCGTAGCCCTCGCGCGCGAGGCGCTTGGCGTAGAGGTCGAGGAGTTCGGCGGCGGTGTCGCGCACCTGGCGCGCGGCCTTGCGCTTCGCCTTCTCCCACTGGCCGCTGCCGAGGCGATGCAGCGGCGCGCCTTCGGCCGACGACCCGGTGTAGCGGCTGATCACATGCAGCTGCGATACCGGCACGTAGAGCTTGTCGCCGCCCTCGTACTCGAGGTGCAGGAACTCCATCGCCCCCTCGCCGAGGTCGAGCGTCACCAGGCCCAGGTAGCGGGCGATGCCGTGCTGGCTGTGCACCACGGGGTCGCCGGGCTTCACCTCCGCCAGGTCGCGAAGCATGCCCTCGGCGTTGGAGCGCCCGCGGGCGTCGCGCCGGCGCGTCTGCCGCACCTGTCCCGGGTAGAGCTCGGCTTCGGTAATCACCGCGAGTTTTTCTGCGGCCAGCATGAAACCCGACGCGAGCGGCGCGTAGGTCATGGCGAGCGGGTGCGCGGAATCGCGGAAGCGCTGGTAGTCGTCCACCAGTACCGGGTGGAAATCGTGCTCGGCGAAGAATTGCGACAGCGTCTCGCGCCGCCCCGCGCCCTCGGCCACGATCAACGTGCGGCCCTGGTACGGC
Source organism: Usitatibacter sp. (assembly GCA_039929025.1). GTDB lineage: Bacteria > Pseudomonadota > Gammaproteobacteria > Burkholderiales > Usitatibacteraceae > Usitatibacter. The sequence goes on from JBDSRZ010000194.1 coordinate 705, forward strand.
TCGACGAAGCGCTTCAGCAGCTTCAACGGCTCGACGTTTCGGCGATCGACCTCGATCGAAGGTATCGGGAGCGCCTCGACCGGCACGTCGACATGCAGGCTCTGGAACCCCTTCAACGCGATGAACAGGTCCTCGACCGGCAGGTAGAGCTCTCGGGGCAGCAGCAGCGGCCGGTCGCGATCGCCGTGCAGCAGGTCGTAGCGCGACTCGAGGTCGCGCCAGAAGGCCTCGGCGGCCTCGGGCACGTCGCCATGGATCACGGTCTTCGTTTCCGGCGGAAGGTAGTCGAAAAGCGTCGCGGTACCCTCGAAGAAGAGCGGCAGGTAGGCTTCGACGCCGGCGGGTGCGACGCCGCTGGAGACGTCCTTGTACACGCGGCTCTTGGTCGGATCGCCCTCGAAGCGCTCGCGGAAGCACTCGCGGAAATGGGCGCGGCCCTCCTCGTCGAGCGGGAACTCGCGCGCCGGCAGCATGCGGATCTCGGACACGGGATAGATCGAGCGCTGCGAGTCGACGTCGAAGGTGCGGATGGTCTCGATCTCGTCGCCGATCAGGTCGATGCGGTAGGGAACCGCGCTTCCCGTCGGATAGAGGTCGATCAATCCGCCGCGCACGCAGAATTCCCCCGGGCTCATCACCTGCTGCACGTGGGAGTAGCCGGCGAGTGCCAGCTGGCTCTTGAGTCCCTCGAGGTCGAGCGTCGTCTTCGCCTTGATCTGGAACGTGCGCCCCGCGAGGTACGAGCGCGGCGGCAGCCGTTGCAGCGCCGTGGTCACGGGGACGATGCCGGCGTCGAAGTCACCGTGGGTGAACTGCCACAGCGTCGAGAGCCGCTCGGAGATCAGGTCCGGGTGCGGCGAGAACTGGTCGTAGGGAAGGATCTCCCAGTCGGGGAGGCGGTGCACGCGCAGCTTCGGATCGAACCACGCGATCTCCTCGCGCAGCCTTTCCGCGTCCTGGGCCGAGGCCGCCAGCACCAGTAGCGGATGTTGGCGCGCCGCTTCGCGCGCGAGCCAGAGCGCGTCCGACGACCCGCTCGACATCAGCGTGGGTCGCGTCATTGGGTCAGGCTTTCAGGCGACGGCGACGGGGATCTTGCCGATCCTCGCGCGCCACTGCGCGGGGCCCGTCTTGTGGACCGCGTCGCCGGTGGAATCGACGGCCACGATCACCGGCATGTCCTTCACCTCGAACTCGCGGATCGCTTCCATGCCGAGGTCCTCGAAGGCGACGATGCGCGAGGCACGGATCGACTTGGAGACGAGGTAGGCGGCTCCGCCCACCGCGATGCAGTAGACCGCGCCATGCTTCTTGATGGATTCCACCGCGATCGGGCCGCGCTCGCTTTTCCCCACCATGCCGATGAGACCGGTCTTCGCGAGCACCGGCTCGACGAACTTGTCCATGCGCGAGCTGGTGGTGGGGCCCGCGGGGCCGACGACCTCGTCGCGCACCGCGTCGACGGGGCCGGTGTAGTAGATGAAGCGGTTGGCGAGATCGACGGGCAGCTTCTCGCCGCGCGCCATCATGTCCACCATCCGTTTGTGGGCGGCGTCGCGCCCGGTGAGGAGCTTGCCGGACAGGAGCAGCCGCTCGCCCGACTTCCAGGTCGCGATGTCGGCCTTGGTGAGGCCGTCGAGGTTCACGTGCCGGCTGGTGGACAGGTCCAGCTCGAGGCGTGGCCAATCCGCGAGCGACGGCGGATCGAGCTGCGCCGGGCCGCTGCCGTCGAGCACGAAGTGGATGTGACGGGTCGCCGCGCAATTGGGCAGCAACGCGACCGGCTTGGATGCGGCGTGGGTCGGATAATCGGTGACCTTGACGTCGAGCACGGTGGAGAGGCCGCCGAGACCCTGGGCGCCGATGCCGAGCGCGTTCACTTTTTCGAAGAGCTCGAGGCGCAGCTCCTCGGCGCGGTTCGAGGGGCCGCGCGCCTGGAGCTCGTGGATGTTCATCGGTTCCATCATCGCCCACTTGGCCATCAGCATCGCTTTCTCCGGCGAGCCGCCGATGCCGAGCGAGAGCATGCCGGGCGGGCACCAGTCCGCGCCCATCGTGGGGACGATGGCAAGCACCCAGTCGACGATCGAGTCCGACGGCAGCAGCATCGCGAACTTGGACTTGTTCTCCGAGCCGCCGCCCTTGGCGGCCACGGTCACCTCGACCTTGTCGCCGGGGACGAGCTCGACGTGCGTGACGGCGGGCGTGTTGTCGCCGGTGCTTTTGCGCGTGCCGTCGGGATCGGCGAGCATCGAGGCGCGCAGCGGGTTGTCCTTGTCGGTGTAGGCGCGGCGCACGCCTTCGTTCACCAGCTCCGCGAGCGACATCTTGGTGTCCCAGCGGACATCCATGCCGACCTTGATGAAGGCGATCGAGATGCCGGTGTCCTGGCAGATCGGCCGGTGGCCCTCGGCAGCCATGCGCGAGTTCACCAGGATCTGCGCCATCGCGTCCTTGGCGGCAGGCGATTCCTCGCGCTGGTAGGCGGCCCAGAGGTCGCGGATGTAGTCGGCGGGGTGGTAGTAGCTGATGAACTGGAAGGCGTCGGCGACCGACTGGATGAAGTCTTCCTGGCGGATGGTGGTCAATTGCGGCTCCGATCTAGTGGTCGCGGGCCCTCACAGGCCCCGGGCCGTGCGGCATGATGCGGTCCGACATGGCGATCGCGATCGCCGAGAGCAGGAAGGTGATGTGGATCGCGGTCTGCGCGATGATCACCTTGTCGGGGTAGTGCGCGGCGTTGATGAAGGTCTTCAGCAGGTGGATCGACGAGATGCCGATGATCGCGGTGGCGAGCTTCACCTTGAGCACCGAGGCATTCACCGACGAGAGCCACTCGGGCTGGTCGGGATGGCCTTCGAGGTTCATGCGCGAGACGAAGGTCTCGTAGCCGCCGACGATCACCATGATGAGGAGGTTGGAGATCATCACCACGTCGATGAGGCCGAGGACGACCAGCATGATCACCGTCTCGTTCAGCTTGGTGAGCTTCGCCGCGCCCTCCACCGTCACCGCGTCGAGGATGTGCACCAGCGCGCCCT
>JBDSRZ010000195.1:0-9130 GCA_039929025.1 Usitatibacter sp.
GTTTTCGCGCACGTGCGCGAGCCGCGAGGTGGCGGGGATCGCGCAGGTAACCGCCGGATGCGCCGCGATCCACTTGAGGAAGGCCTCGGCCCAGGTGCGGCAATCGATTTCCGGCGCCCAGCCGGGAAGCGGTCTTGCGGTCCTCGCACCGAAGAGTGCGCCGCCATCGAAGGGGCGGTTGATGATCACCGCCGTGCCGCGCTCCGCCGCGAGGGGCAGCAGGCGCGCCTCGACCTCGCGGTCGTTCAGGTTGTAAGTGAATTGCACGAAATCGAGGTTCTCGCGCGCGAGGATCCGCTCGAGGTCGTCGTGCCGCCGCCCATGGGACGTGGTCATGCCGATGTAGCGCACGCGGCCCTCGGCCTTCATCGCCTTCAGGATCGGCCAATGGGTCTCCCAGTCCAGCAGGTTGTGCACCTGCATCAGGTCCAGGCGCGGCACGCGCCAGAGACTCTTCGAACGCTCCATCTGGCGCCGGCCGGCAAGCGCGCCCACGGTCCACACCTTGGTCGCGGCGAACAGGCGCGGATCGGGCGTACGCGCGAGCTCGCTCCCCACCACTTCCTCCGAGGAGCCGTACATCGGCGAGGAATCCACCAGCCGCCCGCCCGCATCGAAGAACGCTGTGAGGATGTCGCCCCGGGCGCGGCGCGCGGGTGAATCGGCGCCGCCCACGTCGAAGGTAAGCCACGTCCCGAGGCCCACGCTCGGGATTGACTCGCCGGTCACCGGTATCTTTCGCGTCGTCGAGCCCGCGTGCGCGGGCCGGGCCAGCGCGCCTGTGGCCGCCGCCGCCAAACCTCCCGCGAGGAACCCCAGGGCCTTGCGCCGGTCCATGCGTCGCCTCCTTGCCTCCTTCGAATCCAGACTAGACTACCGCGCGATGGATCCCCACTCCCTGCTCAACGCGCTCCTGCTTGGAGTGGTCGAGGGCCTCACCGAGTTCCTGCCGGTCTCCTCCACCGGGCACCTGATCCTCGTCTCCGACTTGCTCGGACTCAATGACGAGAAGGGGAAGGTCTTCGACATCGTGATCCAGCTGGGCGCCATCCTCGCGGTGTGCTGGGAGTATCGCGCACGCTTCGCGCACGCGTTCTCGGGTCTCGGTGGCGACCGCGTGCAGCAGCGCTTCGCGGCGAACCTCGCCGTCGCCTTCCTTCCCGCCGCCGTAGTGGGCCTCGCCTTCCAATCGCAGATCAAGGCCTACCTCTTCAACCCGGTGAGCGTCGCCGCCGCGCTGGTGATCGGGGCAATGGTGATCTTCGCGGTCGAGCGCTGGTACTCGCGCCACGGACGACCGCGGGTCACGAGCGTGGACGAGATGACCTGGAAGGACGCGCTCAAGGTGGGCCTCGCGCAGTGCTTCGCGCTCATCCCGGGCACCTCGCGCTCGGGCGCGACCATCATGGGCGGCATGGTCTTCGGCCTCTCGCGCCAGGCGGCCACCGAATTCTCCTTCTTCCTGTCGGTGCCGATCATGTTCGCCGCGACGGGCTACCAGGTGGTGAAATACCGGCACCTCTTCACCACGGCCGACGTGGCGCCGTTTGCCGTGGGGTTCCTGGTGAGCTTCGTTGCGGCGCTGATCGCCGTGCGCGCGCTCATCCGCTACGTCGCGCACCACGACTTCCGCACGTTCGCGTGGTACCGGATCGCGCTCGGCGCGGCGGTGCTCGCCTACTTCTTCTAGGCGACGGCTGTTTCCGCGGTATAGCGGCGGATGAGCGCCAGCAGCTGGTCTTCCTGGTAGGGCTTGCCCATGTACTCGTTCACGCCGAGCTCGAGCGCGTGGTTGCGATGCTTGTCGGCGGTCCGCGAGGTGATCATGACAATGGGGATGGCGCGAGTCGCGGGGTCGGCGCGCACGTGGCGTGCGAATTCGAAGCCGTCCATTCGCGGCATCTCGACGTCCAGCAGGATGCAGTCGGGGTGGATATCCTGCAGCTGCTGCAGGGCGTCGACGCCGTCCTTGGCGGTGGCAACCGCGAAGCCCTCGCGCGTCAGCATGCGGCTGGTGATCTTGCGCACCGTGAGGGAATCGTCCACCACCATCACCAGCGGTGCGCCCGACCGCTCCGCGACCGCCGGCTCCGGCGCCGCGGCCGCCGCAGCGTGCGGGACCTCGACAGCGGGCTGCTCGCGATGCACCAGCTGGACCGGATTCAGGATCAGGACCACCTGCCCATTGCCCAGCACCGTCGCGCCGGAGATGCCCGAAAGCCGCGCGAGCTGCGGGCCGATGGTCTTCACCACCACCTCGCGGTTGCCGATGATCTCGTCCACTCGGACCGCGGCGCGCTGCACGCCGCTCTTCAGCAGCAGCACCGGGATCTGCCGCGCCGGCGCCGGCGTATCGGCTTCTCCCAGCAGCGGCAACAGCGAGCGCAGGGGATAGCGGTTGCCCTTCCACTCGAGCTCGCCCCTGGCGGCGTGCTCCGAATACTGCTGCGCCTTGAATTCCTGTACCTGCTCGATCATCACCGAAGGCACGGCATACACCGTCTGGCCGGCGCGCATCATCACCGCCTGGGTGACGGCGAGCGTGAGGGGGAGGGTCACCGTGAACGTGGTGCCGCGGCCCGGGGTCGAGGAGATTTCGACGCGTCCGCCGAGCGAGGTGATCTCGTTTCTCACCACATCGAGCCCCACGCCGCGGCCGGAGACCTGGCTTACTTCCTTCGCGGTGCTGAAGCCGGAAAGGAAGATGAATTGCGCGAGCTGCGCCTCGGGCAGCTCGACATCCGGCGCCAGCAGGCCGGCGGCCACGGCCTTTTCGCGGATGCGGGCGAAGTCCAGGCCCGCGCCGTCGTCGGCCACGGTGAGCACGACTTCGTTGCCGCGCTGCAGAGCCTCGATCGCGATCTCGCCGATTTCGGGCTTGCCGGCGGCGACCCGCTCCGCCGGCGTCTCCAGCCCGTGCGCGATCGCGTTCCTCAACAAGTGCTCGAAGGGCGCGGTGATCTTCTCCAGCACCGAGCGGTCGAGCTCGGTGCGGGTGCCCTTCAACTCCAGGTTCGCCTTCTTGTCGAGCTCCTTGGCCGTCTGGCGGACGATGCGGTAGAAGCGGTCGACGAGGTTTCCCAGGGGCACGAGGCGCACCGCCATCAACCCCTGCTGCAATTCGCGGTTCAGGCGAGCTTGGGCATGGATCGCGAGCTCCGCCTCGTCCAGGTTCTTCTGCAGGCCCTGGTGCAGCGTGATCACGTCGCCCAGACTCTCCGCGAGGAAGCGCGTGAGCTCCTGCATGCGCGAGAAGCGATCGAATTCGAGCGGGTCGAAAGTCTCGCCGGTCTCCTCCTTCGCCTTGATGGTGCTCTGCATCTGTCCTTCGGCAGCCATCTCGATCTCGCGCAGCTGCGTGCGCATGCGCGAGATGTTCTCGGTGAGGTCCACCAGCGAGCGTTTGAAGGTCGCCATCTCCAGCTCGATGCGCGAGCGCGCGATCGAAAGCTCGCCCGCCTCGTTCACGAAGCGGTCGATCATGTCGGCATTCACGCGCAGCAGCGCCGCGCGGTTGTCGCGCATCCCCGGTGGCAGGCCGTCGCGCTCGTGGCGCTCCTGCGCCGCCGCGGCGATCATCGCCATCGCCGCCGGCTTGTCCTTCTGGTGCTCGAAGACCGACGCGACCGGGATCTCGATCGGCTCGGCCTCGCGGATGTCCTCGCCGCGGGCGAGGCGTTCGAGCGACAGCGAGAAGCGGTCGACGCGTTCCTCGATCTCGTCGAAGAGCGCGAGCGGCGGCGTCTCGACCTCGTCCAGCGCGTTGATGCGCGCCTCGAGCACGTGGGCGAGCTCGCCCAGGCGCATGAGGCCGGTCATGCGCGCGCTGCCTTTCAGCGTGTGCAGGTGGCGCTGCAGGTCGGGCGCGGGTGAATGGTCGGCCGGCTCCGACTTCCAGCGGCGCACGCCCTCGCTCACCTGCGGAATGATTTCCTTGGCCTCGTCGAGGAAGACCGGCAGCAGGTCGCGGTCGACGTCGTCGGTCATCTTCCGCTGATCCTTGCCGGCCTCGAAAGGCTTCGTCGCCTCGGGCTCGGAAACTGGGGCCGGCGCCGGCATCGCAATTTCGTTGGTCGGCGCAGGGGCGGGGGCGGGAGCCTCGAGGATGACTTCGGCGGGAGCGGGAGCTTCCTGCACCACGATCGGCGGCGCTGCGAGCGGCTGTTCGGGGATCGCTGCGACTTGCGCTGGTGGCGCTATGGGAGCGGGCGCCTCGCGCAGGATGCCCGGTAGCTTGATGTGCGTGCCTTCGCCGCTCCTGCGTGCCTCGCGCAGGCCTTCGCGCAGGCCATCCAGTTCGGCCACCACGTCCGGGCGCGGATACGGCATCACACGCCCGCGGATCGACTGAACCATCGCGATCGCGGCGTCGACGGCGCTGCGCGTGATGGCGAGGCGGTGCGGGTTGAACTCGGGGGGCAGTTCGATCGCGTCCGCGAGCCATTTTTCGAGCGCGGCGGCGAGGTCGGCCAGGGATTCGAAGCCGGTGGTGCGCGAGCTGCTGGCCAGCGTGTGGGCGGCGCGCATGAAGGCATCGCTCACCGGGATCATCGGATCGGACTCGATACGGCCGGTCTCGTGCTCCATCACTGCAATGTGCTCCTCGGCTTCCCCCAGGTAGATGGCGAAGAAGGCCGACGCGAGGGTAACGGATCCCACCACCACTTCGCGTTCGGCGGGCAGCTCCTCAGCGGCGGGCGGCGCCTGGGCCTCGACCGGCGAGAGGTCGAGGGATTCGAAGGCGAATGAAACCGGTTCTTCCTCGACGCTCCCCTCGGATGGAGAGGCCTCGGCAACCGGGAACTCCTCGATCGGGGCCAGCGGGGTTGCCACCGGGATCTCGCCGCCTTCGATTTCCAGCGCGGGCGGCGCCAGCGGCTCGGGCGCCGGCGCCGCGGGCGTGTCCAGGAAGGAGAACACGTCGGCCGCAGGGACCGCCACAGGGGCGGGGGTTTCTGCCGCCGGCGCAACGACCGGTACGGGCGCCGCGGCCCAAGCGGTGGGCTGCGGCGCGGAAATCGGCTGGTCGCTCTTCAAAGCCTCGGCCTGGCGCAGAATCTCGGCGTCGTCGATGCGTGCCGTCGCCGACTGCTTGAGCTCGTCCACCCACCGGGCGAACGATCCGCGCGCGAGCTCGATGAAGCCGAGGAGCGCCGCCGAGGCGGGCTTGTCGTCCTTCAGCCATTTGTTGAGCACCTGCTCGCACTGCCAGGCCATCTCGCCCAGCTCCATGAGGCCGACCATCCGACCGCTGCCCTTCAGCGTGTGGAATCCGCGGCGGATGGTGCTGAGGCCCTCGTGGGCGTGCGGCGCCTGCGCGCACTGCGCGTGGCTCTCGGCGATGGTCGCGACCACCTCGGTCGCCTCCTCGAGGAAGATGTCGAGCAGCTCCTCGTCGACTTCGGCACCGGGCGCGTCCACCATCTGCACGACTTGCGGGGCGGGCGTTTCCGGCACCTTGTCGGGCGCGAGGCTCTGGATCGCCTTGAAGACGGTCTGGTCGGGGGTCGCGGCGTCCTTGATGAATTGCAGCGCCGCCTCGCTCTGCCGCGCGACGTTGGCATCGGCGACGACGTTGGCGTCGCGTTGCAGATCGCCGACCGCGCGCTCTAGCCGCCCGCGCGTGTCTTCGGCAGGGGTTTCCTTCCAGTCTTCGTACAGCGCCTGGACCTTCTGCTTCTGCACGTCGATGTCGAGCGGCGACACCGTCGCGGTGCGGCGCGCGTCCTGCAGGGGCTTGGCGGGATGGACGAGACCGAAGCGCACCAGCGCCGGCAACAGGACTTCGCGCGGCAGCGATGCGCCCTGCTGCAGGGCGGTGACGTAAAGACCGAGCGCCGACAAACCGTCGGCGACCATCTCGGCCGCTTCGCCCGCGCCGGCCGCGGAGCCTTCGGCGAACTGCTGCACGCGCGACATCACGGCCGCGTTGAGCGCGGCCGCGTCGGAAAGCTCCATGATCATGAGCGCACCCTGCACCTGGGCGAACTGTGCGGACAGCGCGCCGAGCTCGGGACGCTTGGCCGCATCGCGGAAGAAGCCATCCAGGACCTGCTCGATGTTCTGCAGGTTCACCAGCACTTCCTGTCCCACCTGGAAGATGAGGAGCTTTTCCTGCGCGCGGCGCGTCATCTCGTCGAGGAGCCCGCCCTCGATCGCGCCCATCGGCGGCAGCGCCTCGCCCGCCATCGCGCTCTTCAGGCGCTCGGCGACGGTCTTCGCCTGGCGCGAGAAATCCGCGCCCACGCCAAGATAGTTCTCGAGCGCGGATTCGAGGAAGAGGAGCGCGGTCGCCACTTCGAGGGCCTGCGCCTCCGAGGGCGGGATCGCCTTCGCCTTGAGGACCGGAGCCACCTCGGCCAGGCGCGCGAACACCAGGTGCGCTTCGGCATTCGGAAGCTTCGCGGCCCGCTCGGCGAGCACCAGCGCCTGCTTGCCGAAGGGCTCGAGCGCGGCGCGGTTGCCGGAGGTGTACTTGAGCCACGCCTCCTTCTGCTGGCCGGTCATTTCGCGCAGCTCCCGCACCAGGGTGTTCAGCGCCTCGTCGCCGCCGCCGCGAACCGCGTCCGGGACGCTGATGAGGGCTTCGAGGTGGTAGACCTGCTTGAGAAGCGAGACGCGCTCGGAGACGCCGCGCGCGCGGCCGACCGCGAGCAGCAGATCGCGGAAGAGCCGCTCGCCCACCTTCGCTGCGCCGTCGATCAGCTGCTTGATCTGCTGGTCGACCTTGGAAAAGAGCGGCTTGGTTGCCGGCCCGACTTCCAGACCGCCGAAGGCGAGCGCGTCGAAGAACGCCGCTGCCGCGGTCCAGAACGGGCGGTTGGGGGTGGCGAGCTGCATGGACTCGATCGCGCCCACCGCGCCGTGCATCTGGCGCAGAGCCTCGGCGGCGTCGCCGCCGCCCTTCAGCATCTTCAGCAATCCCTGCTGGTACTGCGTGCGCTGCAGTGCGAGCGCCTTGGCCAGCACCGCCTCGTCGAGCCTTGCCGCTGCCGCGGGCGCCGCGGGCAGTGGAGCGGCAAGATTGGGGAAGAAGAGGTCGCCCTCGTTCGCGTCGGCTGCGCCCCGCGCGCGGTTGATCTCGACGTAGGGCGCGAGAAGGCGCATCGGATGGTCCGCCTGGCCCGCGAGCAGCGTGTCGAGATAAGAGGAGAGCGCGGAGATGCCGCGCTTGGCGGCCGCGACCGCGCCGGGAATGCGCGCGGCTTCCTCGGTGTCGAGGAACGCGACCAGTTTCTCGAGCTCCTCGTTGAAGCGCGTGGCGGCAGCCAGGCCCACCATCGCGAGCGCGCCGGTCGCCTGGTGCAGGTGGGTGAGGATGTACTTGACCGGCGCGCGGTCGGCGGCGTTGGCCGCGAGCTTGTCGAGGTTCTCGCGCGCCTGATTGAGCGAATGGTCGATCTCGGTCTTGACCCAGGTGAGGGGGCCGAGGTCGAAATCGGAGACCGGGTTTGCCGCCATGACTCTCTTTTCGCTCGCCTGGGTTAGAGCTTGAAGCCCGCCACCGAGCTCTTCAGCTCCTGCGCCACCGCGGCGAGGTCGCGGATCGAGCCTGCCGCCTGCTGCGTGCCGCGTGTGGTCTGGCGCGTGATTTCGAGGATGTCCTGCATGTTCTGCGCCACCTTGGTGGTCGCGCTCGCCTGCGTTTGCGTGGCCGTCGAGATGGTCTGGATCAGCTGCGCGAGGTTCTTGGTCACGAAGTCGATCTCGCTCAGCGCCTGTCCCGCGGCATCCGACAGTTTCGCGCCCTCGACCACGCCGGTCGTGGACCGCTCCATGGCCGCCACCGCGTCCTGGGTGTCTGCCTGAATGGTCTTCACGATGGCGCCGATCTGCTTGGTCGCTTCGCCCGAGCGTTCCGCCAGCCGCTGCACCTCCTCCGCAACCACCGAGAAGCCGCGTCCCGCTTCGCCGGCGGACGCCGCCTGGATGGCGGCGTTCAGCGCGAGGACGTTCGTCTGCTCGGTGATGTCGGAGATCAGCTCCACGATCTCGCCGATCTCCTGGGAGCTCTCGCCGAGGCGCTTGATGCGCTTGGAGGTCTCCTGGATCTGCTCGCGGATGTCGTTCATTCCCGAGATCGAGTTCTGCACCGCCGCGCGGCCCTTGTCGGCAGCGGCGAGTGAACGCTGGGCGACTCGCGCGCCCTCCTCCGCGGTCGACGACACTTCCGAGATCGAGCGCGACACCTGCAAGACCTGCGCGGTGGTCTCCTCGATCTCCTTCGACTGGCGCTCCGCGGCGCCGAGGAGCTCGGCCGAGATCGACTGCGCCTGGGCGGTCTTCTGCGTCACCTGGATGGCCGCGTTGTTCACGCCCGCCACGAGGTTGCGGAGTTCGTCGATGGTGTAGTTCATCGAGTCGGCGATGGCGCCGGTGATGTCCTCGGTCACCTTCGCCTTGACGGTGAGGTCGCCGTCGGCCAGGTCGCCCATCTCGTTCAGCAGCCGCAGGATCGCCTCCTGGTTGCGCTTGTTCTCGCGCTCGGCCCCAGCCGCCTGGCGGCGCGTGTCCGCGAGGAAGACCATCGCCATCAGCGCCAGCACCGTCAGCAGCAGGAAGCCAAAGACCACGGTCGCGATCAGCGTGCCTACGGGGCGCTCGGCCTGGATACCCTCCTGCAGACGGCCCACCGCGGACTGCAGCTGTTCGGATCCGGCCTGCAGCTTGGCGCCCGCGTCGCGTGCGGTCACGAGCTTCTGCAGCTCGCGCAGGATCGGGCCCACGTTCTGCTCGAAAAGCGCGAACTGCTTCTTCAGCTCGGCCAGCTTGGCGCGCGCCTCGGGGTCGCGAACCGCCGCGAGCCCCATGGAGTCGCTGCCGTTTTCGAGCGCGCGGATCAGCTCGCGCAGGTCGTTGGTGTCCTTGCCGATGCGGAACGGCACTTCGGGATCGATGGTGTCGGAGCCCAGGATCTCCGCGGAGCCGCGGCCGAGGCGCTCGGCGTGGGAACTGATGCGGCTCGCGCGCAGGACCTGACCGGGCGGCGTTCCGGTCTGCCCCATGAGCGTGGTGAGCTCCTGTGCCAGGGTCGCCATCTCCTCGGAACCGACGCGGATCTGCTCGATGTTCTGGGCGAGCGCGATCAGGTCGTTCTTCGCCACCAGAATGGCCGTGGCGGCGCTGGCCG
>JBDSRZ010000196.1:0-9281 GCA_039929025.1 Usitatibacter sp.
GCGCGGCGGCGTCGTGGCGGAACCAGAAGGCGCCGTTCTCGCCCACCACGGCATCCACCGGCCACATGCGTGCGATGTGATCGCACCAGCCCGCGGGACGGCCGGTCACCGGGATCACCAGCAGGCCAGCGGCGCGCAGGCGCTCCAGGGACCCATAGGAGGCGGCCGGCAGCTTTCCGTGCGCGGTGATGGTGTCGTCGATATCGGTGAGGACGACGCGAATGCTGCGGCGCGCGGCAACGGGGAATTCGGCGAGAGGTCTCATGCGGAGATTGGCGCCCGGGCCATCGCCGCGATTGCGGCGCCCGGGGCGGCGGGTCGAGTTAGTTGCGTCTGAGGGGCGACTTCATTTCAGCCTTGCATGTACCGCGCGACCGCCCGCTGCTCGTCCTGACTCATGTGCAGGCCGCACTTGGTGCGGCGCCAGAGGATGTCCTCGGCGGTCTGGGCCCATTCCTCGCGGCGCAGCCACTCCACCTCGCGTTCGGTGAGTCCCGCGCCGTAGTCGGCCCCCAAGTCGGCGATCGAGCGCGCATCGCCGAGCAGCGCCGTGACCCGGCTGCCGTGACGGCGCACCAGCCCCTCAACCAGCTCGCGTCCGAGCTTCGAGTGCTTCTCGTGCATCTCGTCGCGGAAGCGGTTGAAGTGACCGACGTCGCCCCCTGGCAGCGTGCCCGCGGCGGTCCATGAGCCAGTCATGCCGGGGAAGAACGGCGCCAGCTTCGCGAGCGCCTCTTCGGCGAGCCGCCGGTAGGTGGTGATCTTGCCGCCGAAGATGGTGAGGAGCGGCGCGGCGTGCTTCTCGTGGTCGACCTTGAGGACGTAGTCGCGCGTCACCTCGGCGGGGTTCGCGGAGCCGTCGTCGTAGAGGGGGCGCACGCCGGCGTAGCTGGAGACCACGTCGGCGCGCGCGAGCGGCCTGGCGAGGAAGCGGTTCGCCGCCGCCAGCAGGTAATCGGTCTCCTCGCCGGTGATCCGCGCCGCCGCCTCGACGTCGGGTACGGAGACGTCGGTGGTGCCGATGAGGCTGAACCTGCCCTCGTAGGGGATCACGAACACCACCCGCTTGTCGGGGTTCTGCAGGATGTAGGCGTGACCCTGGGAATGCACCTTGGGCACGATGATGTGGCTGCCCTTCACCAGGCGCACGCCGCCCTTCACGTCGTCGCCGGCGATGTTCCCCAGCACCTGCGCCACCCAGGGGCCGGCCGCGTTCACCAGTGCGCGCGCGCGCAGCGTGCGTGGCTCCCCGGCAGCGGTGCGCACCACGGCTTCCCACATTCCCCCCACGCGCCGCGCGCTCTCGAAGCGGGTGCGGGTGTGGATCGAGGCACCCTTCTCGCGCGCGCTCACGGCGTTCACGATGGTGAGGCGTGAATCGTCGACGCGGCAATCCGAATAGACGAATCCGGAGCGGAAGTCGCCCTTCAAGCCGGCGCTGTACTCCATGTGCGGGAAGCTAACGGCCTTGGAGCCCGGCAGGGTGATCTTGCCGCCGAGGTGGTCGTAGAGCCAGAGCCCGGTGCGGATCATCCACACCGGACGCATGCTGGCGTCGTGGGGCAGCACGAAGAGCAGCGGCCTGATGATGTGGGGGGCGAGCCGCAGCAGCACCTCGCGCTCCTGCAGGGCCTCGCGCACCAGGCCGAACTCGTACTGCTCGAGGTAGCGCAAGCCCCCGTGGATGAGCTTCGAGCTCCACGAGCTGGTGGCGCCGGCGAGATCGCCCTGCTCGACCAGCGTGACCGCGAGGCCGCGGCCGGCCGCGTCGCGCGCGATGCCGCAGCCGTTAATGCCGCCGCCGATGATGATGAGGTCGGTTTCGTTCAATCGACCAAACCTTTGGAACACGGATGAACGCGGATGAAACCAATACGGGGGAGTTCGTGCCTCACTTTCACCCGCGTCACGAATAGTCCACGTAAACCCTCGAAGAGGTTTTCCGTGTTCACCCGGCTGTTATCCGTGTTCATCCGTGTCCCCGCCCTAACGTGCCGCAGGCGCCCGCTCACCGAACTGCGCCCACCAGAGCAACCCGATGCAGGTCTTCGTATCGGTGATGATGCCATCGCGCACCCATTCGAGCGCATCGGCAAACTTCGCCTCGAAGACCTCGAGGTGCTCGCCGGCGTCGAGCTTCGCCCCCACGTGCGCGAGGCCGCTCGCCCCATACAGGTGGATCACCTCGTTGGAGTAGCCGATGCAAGGATCGAAGGTGGCGATCTTCCACCATTGGGCTGCCTCGTAGCCGCACTCCTCAATGAGCTCCCGCCGGGCGGTGTCGAGCGTTGACTCGCCGGGGTCCAGCTTGCCAGCGGGAAGCTCGATGAAGTGGCGGCGTTTGGGATAACGGTACTGGCGCTCGAGGAGGATCGTGGCCGGATCGACGAAGGCGAGCATCATCACCGCGCCCGGATGCTCGACGTACTCGCGGTTGGCCTCGGTCCCGTCATGCAGGCGCACCTGGTCCAAGCGCACCCTGAGCAGGCGGCCGTCGAAGGCGAGCCGCGAGGAGAGCTCCCATTCGGTGAAGTCCTCGGCGGGTTCCGGCGGCTTCGTCACAGGGCGGCACTCCCAATGCGAAAACGCCTCCCACGTTCGCTCCCTCTCCCGTGGGAGAGGGTTGGGAAGAGGGTCTTCACATGGACGCCGTAATCGCCCGCACGCAGAGGTCCATGAGCCACGAGGGCATCACGCCGAGGGCGAGCGTTACCACGGCGATCGCCGACAGGATCCAGCGCGTCTCGGCACGCGGCTCGATCGTGATCTCGCCGCCGGGCGCTTCCATGTACATCAGCCGCACGATGCGCAGGTAGTAGAAGGCGCCCACCACCGACAGCAGCACCGCGACCACCACCAGCCAGGTGTAGCCGGCCTCGAGCGCCGCCTCGAGCACAGCCAGCTTGGCGAAGAAGCCGGCCGTCGGCGGCAGCCCCGTGAGCGAGAACATGATCACCAGCATCACGAAGGCGTACCACTTCGACTTGTCGTTGAGGCCGCGGAAATCGTCGATGTCCTCGGCCTCGAACCCGGCGCGCGACAGCAGCAGGATCATGCCGAACGAGCCGAGCGTCATCAGCACGTAGACCAGCATGTAGAACATCGCCGAGCTGTAGCCGCTGTTGGTCGCCGCGAGGATGCCGAGCAGCAGGAACCCCATGTGCGAGATGGTGGAGTAGGCCAGCATCCGCTTCAGGTTGGTCTGCGCGATGGCCACGATGTTGCCCACCGCCATCGAGGCGACCGCGAGGACGACCAGCATCTGCTGCCAGTCGCCGCTCATGCCCTGCAGGCCGTTGGCGAGCAGCCGCATGATGAACGCGAACGCCGCGATCTTGGGTGCGCCCCCGACCAGCAAAGTCGCAGGGGTAGCGGCCCCGTGGTAGACGTCCGGGATCCACATGTGAAACGGCGCCGCGCCCAGCTTGAAGGCGATGCCCGCCACCACGAACACCAGGCCGAAGACGCCCAGCATGGCGTGCGACTGGCCATGTTCGATGGCGTAGGCGACGCGCGTGAGTTCGAGCGACCCCGTCGCCCCGTAGATCATCGACATGCCATAGAGGAGCAGGCCCGAAGAGAGAGCGCCGAGCACGAAGTACTTCATTCCCGCCTCGGTGGCGCGCGCCGAATCGCGCTGCAGGGCGACGATGGCGTACTGCGACAGGGCCATCAGCTCCAGGCCCAGGTAAAGGGTGAGGAAATGCTGCGCCGAGATCATCACCATCATGCCGAGCGTGCCGAAAATCGCAAGGCAGAGGAATTCCCCCGAGAGGAGCCCACGCGCCTCGAGGTAGCTGCGGCCGAGCATCAGCGTGGCGGCGACCGTGAGGAGCGTGGCCACCTTGAGCAGCTGCGACATGAGGTCGGCGACGAAGAGCCCCTGGAAGGTGACCACCGTGGGCCTGCCGAGCGTCGTCGCGGCAAGGACGGCGGTGCCAACCAGGACGACGATCGCGAGCCAGTAGCTGATGTGGCGCTCGCTCGGTTTCAGCCACGCGTCGACGATGAGGAGCACGCAAACGAGGATTGCGAGCACGATCTCCGGCATGGCCGGCGCGAGGGTGGCCAACGAGAAGGTCGCGGTATTCATCCGGCAACCTTCGACTGCATCACGTGCCTGAGGAGCTCGAGCAGCGTGGGATTCATCGCGTCGGCGAGCGGCTTGGGATAGATGCCCATCGCCATTACCGCCACCGCCAACAGCACCAGGAATACGAGCTCACGGCGATCGACGTCCTGGAGCGCGGCCACCTGCTCGTTGGCGACCTCGCCGTAGATCACGCGCTTCACCATCCAGAGCGTGTACGCGGCGCCGAAGATGAGCGTGGTCGCGGCGAGGAAGGCGTACCAGAAGCTCACCTTCAGGGTGCCGAGGATCACCAGGAATTCCCCGATGAAGCCGCTCGTTCCCGGCAGGCCCGAGTTGGCCATGGCGAAGAGGACGAAGAACGCGGCGAACACCGGCATCCTGTTGGCCACCCCGCCGTAGTCCGCGATGCTCCGCGAATGCACGCGGTCGTAGAGGACGCCCACGCAGAGGAACATCGCCGCGGAGATGAATCCGTGGGAAACCATCTGCATCATCCCGCCCAGGAGCCCGTCGGCATTGAAGATGAAGAAGCCGAGGGTCACGAACCCCATGTGCGAGATCGACGAGTAGGCGATGAGCTTCTTCATGTCGGCCTGCACCAGCGCCACCAGGCCGATATAGACCACGGCGACGAGCGAAAGCGTGATCATGAAGCCGTCGAGCAGGTGCGCGGCATCCGGCGCGATCGGCAGGTTGAAGCGCAGGAACCCGTAGCCGCCGATCTTGAGCGTGATCGCCGCGAGGATCACCGAGCCGCCGGTGGGCGCCTCGACGTGGGCGTCCGGGAGCCAAGTGTGCACCGGCCACATCGGCACCTTCACCGCGAAGGACATGAACATCGCGAGGAAGATCAGCACCTGCGCGGTCATCGGGATCTGCAGCCGGTGGAAATCGAGGATCTCGAAGCTGCCGTTGGTCGCGTTGTACAGGTAGATGAACGCCGCCAGCATGAGCAGCGAGCCGAGCAGCGTGTAGAGGAAGAACTTCACCGCCGCGTAGACCCGGTTCGGCCCGCCCCACACCCCGATGATGAGGAACATCGGAATCAGCATCGCCTCGAAGAACACGTAGAAGAGGATCGCGTCCAGAGCGGCGAAGACGCCGTTGATGAGGCCCGACATGATGAGGAAGGCTGCGAGGTATTGCGACACCTTGTCGGTGATCACCTCCCAGTGCGCGATCACCACCAGCACCGTCATCAGGCTGTTCAGGAGGATGAGCGGCATCGCGATACCGTCCACCCCCAGGTGGTAGTTCACGTTGAAACGCGCGATCCAGGGGGCCATCTCGGTGAACTGCATCGTGGCCACCGGCTGGAACCCCGTCCAGAGCGGGATGCACACCAGGAAGCCGAGCACCGAGCCCGCGAGCGCCGTCCAGCGCGCGGGCGCGGGACTGGCGTCCCGGCCGATGGCGAGCACCGCCACGCCGAAGGCGATGGGCACCCAGATGGTGAGCGAAAGGATCGGCATTCCCGGCATCGTTGTAGTTCTTCTTCCCCTTGCCCTAGAAGCGGGCGAGCTGCAGCCAGAACCAGGTGAGGATCGCAAGCACGCCCAGGATCATCGTGAACGCGTAGTGGTAGATGAATCCGGTCTGCATGCGCCGTGCGGCGCCCGCGAACCAGCCGATGAGCCGCGCGGTGCCGTTCACCATGATGCCGTCGATGATGGTGCGGTCGCCCCACTTCGCGAGTCCCATGCCGACGCGGCGCGCGCCGCCGGCGAAGAACCAGTCGTTGAATTCGTCGAAGCCGTATTTGCGCTCGAGGATCGTCGCGAGCACGCCGCAGCGCGCCTTGATGACCGCCGGGAGGTCCGGCCTCCTGATGTAGAGGAACCAGGCGAGCGCCACGCCGGCCACGGCGCACCAGAAGGGCAGCGTGGTGAGCGCGTGCGCCATCATGCCGAGCGCCCCGTGGAACTCGCCCGCCATGTGCTCCATGGTCGCGGTCTTGGCGATCGCGCCGTTGAACCAGTCGCCGTAGAGCATCGGAGCGATGGTGAGTCCGCCGATGAAGACGGAGGGGATCGCGAGGAGGACGAGCGGCAGCGTGACCACCCACGGCGACTCGTGCGGCGCCCCGCCGTGGCCATGCCCGTCATCGTGCAGGTCGAAGCGCTCCTTGCCGTGGAAGGCGAAGAACACCAGCCGGAACGAGTAGAGGCCACTCACGAAGACGCCCGCCACCGCCAGCACGTAGGCGAACATGTGGCCCGGCGTGTGCGAGACGAGCGCCGCCTCGACGATGCTCTCCTTGGAGAAAAAACCCGAGAACGGCGGGATGCCGGCGTTCGCGAGCGCGCCGATCAACACCGTCCAGTAGGTGATCGGCATGTACTTCCTCAAGCCCCCCATCCTGCGCATGTCCTGCTCGTGGTGCATGGCGATGATCACCGAGCCCGCGCCGAGGAACAGAACGGCCTTGAAGAAGGCGTGCGTCATCAGGTGGAAGATGCCCGCGGAGTAGGCGCCGGCGCCCAGGGCCACCGTCATGTAGCCCAGCTGCGAGAGGGTGGAATAGGCGACCACGCGCTTGATGTCGTACTGGACGAGCGCCACCAGCGCCATGAAGAACATGGTGATGGCGCCGATCACGATCACGAACGACAGCGCCGCCGGCGAGAGCTCGAAGAGCGGCGACATGCGCGCCACCATGAAGATACCCGCGGTCACCATGGTCGCGGCGTGGATCAGCGCCGAGATCGGGGTCGGCCCCTCCATCGAGTCCGGGAGCCAGACGTGCAGTGGGAACTGCGCGCTCTTGCCCATGGCGCCGATGAAAAGGCAGATGCAGATGATCGACGTCAACGACCAGGGGAGCCCCGGAATCAGCTCGACCGAGGCGCCCGCGACGGCGAAACGCGGCGCTTCGGCGAACACCGCGCCGTAGTCGAGCGTGCCGAAGAGCGCGAACACGAACCCGATGCCGAGCAGGAATCCGAAGTCGCCCACGCGGTTCACCAGGAACGCCTTCAGGTTGGCGTAGATCGCCGTCGGGCGGGTATACCAGAAGCCGATCAGGAGGTAGGAGACCAGCCCCACCGCTTCCCAGCCGAAGAAAAGCTGCAGGAAGTTGTTCGCCATCACCAGCATCATCATCGCGAAGGTGAACAGCGAGATGTACGAAAAGAAGCGCTGGTAGCCGGGATCGTCGGCCATGTAGCCGATGGTGTAGATGTGCACCATCAGCGACACGAAGGTGACGACGCACATCATCGTGACGGTGAGGCGGTCCACCAGGAAGCCGACTTGCAGGCGAAAGCCGTCGCCCGCGAGCCAGGTGTAGAGCTCGGCATCCAGGCGCGCGCCGCCCCCCACCATCCACAGGGCCGCGGCCGAAGCCACGAAGGAGATCGCCACCGAGGCGATGGTCACCGAGTGCGCGAAGGCGCGGCCGAGCTTCCACCCGAGGAAGCCCGCGAGGATCGCGCCCGCCAGGGGGGCGAAGGCCGCGATGCAGGAGAGGATCATCAGGTCCATGTTTTTCTTTGTTCTCGGGCCGGCACGAGCCTAGCCGTGGAGACTGCGCAGGTCGTCGACGTTGATCGAGCGCAGGTTGCGGAAGAGCGCCACCAGGATCGCGAGCCCGATGGCCGATTCCGCCGCTGCCACGGTGAGGATGAAGAACACGAACACCTGCCCGGAAAGATCGCCGAGGAAGTGCGCGAAGACGACGAAGTTCATGTTGACCGCGAGCAGCATCAGCTCGATCGCCATCAGCAGCACGATCAGGTTCTTGCGGTTCATGAAGATGCCGACCACGCCGATGGCGAAGAGCAGCGCCCCGAGGACGAGGAAGTGGCTCAGCGGGATCATGTTCTCCCTGCGCCTCGTGCACCAGCAAGCATGGCGGTGTGGGAGCCGAGGGCCGGGGTGAGGGTCACTGCCGCTCCTCCGAAGGCACGTTCACGATCTTCAGGCGCCCGGCCTTGGTCGCCGCGAGCTGCGTGCGTGGATCCTGGTACTTGGTCTCCTTGCGGTGGCGCAGCGTGAGCGCGATGGCGGCCACGATCGCGACCAGCAGGATCACCGCGGCGATCTCGAAGGCGAACACGTAGTCTGTATAGAGCACCTGGCCGAGCGCGCGCGTGTTCGAGTAGCCGGCGGGCGGCGAAGCCACGGTAGCGATGCGCTCGGCGCCGAAGCTCCTCCACAACAGCACCACCATCTCGCCGGCCATCAGCAGGCCCACGCCGGCGGCGAGCGGCAGGTTGCCCCAGAAGCCCTCGCGCAGCTTGTCGAGGTTGATGTCGAGCATCATCACCACGAAGAGGAAGAGCACCATCACCGCGCCCACGTACACCAGCACCAGAGTGATGGCGAGGAATTCGGCGTGCAACAGCAGCCAGAGCCCCGAGGCCTGGACGAAGGCGAGTACCAGCCACAGCGCCGCGTGCACCGGGTTCCTCACCAGGATCACGGCGAGACCCGACCCAAGCAGCGTCGCGCCGAACGCGTAGAACAGGACGAGGGTCACGTTGATCATCGGTAGGCGGCGTCCTGGGTGCGCGCCTCGGCGAGCTGGGCCTCGTACTTGTCGCCGATCGCGAGCAGCATCGGCTTGGTGTACACCGTCTCCTCGCGGGACTCGAAATGGAACTCGTGGATGTCCGATTCCACGATCGAATCCACCGGACAGCTCTCCTCGCAGAAGCCGCAGTAGATGCACTTCACCAGGTCGATGTCGTAGCGCGTCGTGCGCCGGGTGCCGTCGTCGCGCTGCTCGCTCTCGATGGTGATCGCGAGCGCCGGGCAGACGGCCTCGCACAGCTTGCAGGCGATGCAGCGCTCTTCGCCGTTGGGATAGCGGCGCAGCGCGTGCAGGCCGCGGAAGCGCGCGCTCTTGGGCGTCTTCTCCTCGGGATACATCACCGTGATCTTGCGGGCGAACATGTAGCGCCCCGTGAGCCTCAGGCCCTTCACGAGCTCGGCGAGCATGAGGCTCGAGGCGATGTCCCTGACGCGTGCAAGCATGGCTACTTTCCGAACCAGATGGAGAAGGGCGGAGTGCTGGCGAACGGCTCCATCATCAGAATGCCGATCACCGCGATCCACACGAGCGTGATGGGAATGAACACCTTCCAGCCGAGCCGCATGATCTGGTCGTAGCGGTAGCGCGGGAAGGAGGCCCGCACCCAGAGGAACACGAACATCAGGAAGGCGACCTTGGCGAGCAGCCACCAGA
>JBDSRZ010000197.1:0-11879 GCA_039929025.1 Usitatibacter sp.
CGGTCGCCGAGGACGGGCCGGTCGTGCGCCAGGCGACGAAGAACGACGCGCGCGTGACGCCTTTCGGCGCGTTCCTGCGCCGCACTTCGCTCGACGAGCTGCCGCAGTTCATCAACGTGCTGCAGGGACGCATGAGCATCGTCGGGCCCCGCCCCCACGCGGTCGCGCACAACGAGATGTACCGGAAGCTCGTCAAGAGCTACATGATCCGCCACAAGGTGAAGCCCGGCATCACCGGCTGGGCGCAGGTGAACGGCCTTCGCGGCGAGACCGACACCGTGGAGAAGATGAAGGAGCGCATCGAGTACGACCTCGACTACCTGCGCCACTGGTCGTTGCAGCTGGACCTTTCAATCATCTGGCGGACGATCTTCGTGGTGTTCAGGAAGCCCGACACTGCCTACTAATGATGTCCGCATCCACGCAAACCTGTCCCACGTTCGGCCCCTCTGCCTTGCGAGAGGGTCCGCATCCACGCAACCCCATCCAGGGAGCCTGAGCCATGTGCGGAATCGTCGGCGCCGTCGCGCGCCGCAATGTCGTCCCGATCCTGATCGAAGGCCTGCGCAAGCTCGAGTATCGCGGCTACGACTCGGCCGGCCTCGCCGTCGTGAACGGGAGCCTGCACCGCGTGCGCAGCACCGGCCGCGTGTCGCAGCTGGGGCGGCTGGTGGACGAACAGCGTGTGCATGGCACGATCGGCATCGCCCACACCCGCTGGGCCACCCACGGCAAACCCACCGAGGCCAACGCCCACCCGCACGTGAGCGGCGGCATTTCCGTCGTACACAACGGCATCATCGAGAACCACGAAGAGATGCGCATGCGCCTGCGCCTGGCCGGGTACGTCTTCGTCTCCGAGACCGACTCGGAAGTCATCGCGCACCTGGTGCACTCCCACACCCGTGACGGGCTCGGCCTCATGGAGGCGGTGCGCCGCAGCGTGGCCGAGCTCCAGGGCGCCTATGCGATCGCCGTGATCGCCGAGAAGGACCCGACCCGAATGGTGGTGGCGCGCATGGGAGCCCCGCTTCTGCTGGGCCTGGGCGAAAATGAGAATTTCGCGGCGTCGGATACTTCGGCGCTGCTGCAGGTGACGCAGAAGGTGATCTACCTCGAGGAAGGCGATTGTGCCGAGGTGACCCTGGACGGCGTGAAGATCGTCGAGAGGGCCCGCGGCCAGGCGATCGAGCGCCCCCTGCACGTGAGCAAGCTCACCGCCGAGTCGGTGGAGCTGGGCCAGTACACCCACTACATGCAGAAGGAAATCTTCGAGCAGCCGCGTGCGCTCCGCGACACCCTGGAGCTCGCGATCAACGCCCGTTCGATCACGCCCCAGCTCTTCGGAGCCGACGCCGAGCAGGTGCTGCGCGACACTGATTCCGTGTTGGTGCTGGCTTGCGGCACGAGCCTGCACGCGGGCCTCGTCGGCAAGTACTGGATCGAGTCCATCGCCGGGGTGCGCTGCGACGTGGAGATCGCGAGCGAGTACCGCTATCGCACTTCCGTGCCCAACCCGAAAGCGCTGGTGGTCGGCATCTCCCAGTCGGGGGAGACCGCGGATACACTCGCGGCGCTCGAACACGCCCGATCGCTCGGCCAGCCGAATTCGCTCGCCATCTGCAACGTGGCCGAGTCGGCGCTGGTGCGCCAGACGACGCTCAGGTTCCTCACCCGCGCCGGCCCCGAGATCGGCGTGGCGTCCACCAAGGCCTTCACCACCCAGCTCGCATCGCTGCTGCTGCTCGCGCTCACGCTCGCCAAGGTACGCGGCAAGCTCTCCGACAGCAAGGAGGCCGAGTGCCTCGAGGCGCTGCGGTCGCTGCCGAACATCGTCCACCGATCGCTGCAGACCGAGGGTCCGATCACCGACTGGTCGGCGCAGTTCTCGTTGCGCAACCATGCCCTCTTCCTCGGCCGCGGCATCCACTATCCGATCGCGATGGAGGGGGCGCTCAAGCTGAAGGAGATCTCGTACATCCACGCCGAGGCGTATCCCGCCGGCGAGTTGAAGCACGGGCCGCTCGCGCTGGTCGATTCCCGCATGCCGGTGATCGCGATCGCCCCGCGCGGCGCGTTGCTGGAGAAGCTCAAGTCGAACCTTCAGGAAGTGCGCGCCCGGGGGGGCGAGCTCTTCGTGATGGCCGACGAGGACACCCACATCCAGAGCGGCGTGGGTTTCCACGTGATCCAGATGCCCGCGCATCCCCCGATCCTCTCGCCGATCGTGCACGCCGTGCCGCTGCAGCTGCTGGCCTACCACGCCGCCATCTGCAAGGGCACCGACGTCGACAAGCCGCGCAACCTGGCGAAATCAGTAACGGTGGAGTGACGCGGGGCACAGTGTGCCCACCGGGGGGAGGTATTCTTGGCGCATGGCGAAGAAAACCTCCACCTTCAATCCGGCTCTCGAGACGATTTCGCAATCCCTGCCGGGCAGCATCGCCTAATCCATCGGCCGCACCATCGCGCGCCATTCGTACATGGAGTGGGTGCTCGGCCAGGTGCTCTACAGCCTGCTCGAGATCTCCATCAAGCAGGGACGCAAGATCATCCAGCGCCCCGAGCCGCGCCAGTACGTCGCGGCCGTGGAGGGTCTCCTCGCTTTTCACAAGCTCGAGACGTCCTTCAACTTCGCCGCGCTCGATCGCCGCATCCAGGCGGCCGACCGCGTGCGCGACGCGCTCGCGCATTCGGTCTACATGCAGGACGTGAACGGGCCCGCGGGTCGCGTGTACCTGGTGCGCGGCTCGTGGGCGCTGTCCCATGCCGACGAGACGGTGAGCAATGACCGCTGGCCGGATGCGCCGGTGATCGATCGGGCGCTGCTGCAGTCGCTGCGGGACGATGTGGAAGCGGCGGTGAAGCGGGCGGAGAAGCTGCGGGACACGACCGACCGGTTGCTACGCAGGCTTCATGAGGCGCGGCGGACCAACCCCCACCTCAATCGCCGACGGGGCGTCGCTGAAGGCCGGCGGGTCATGATTGCGCGGCCCTCATGAGCCGACCGCGAACACCTGGACGGGCGAGGCCAGGCCCTTGATCTCGACCGCGCCCAGCGGCTCGGCACCGGCTCCAGGGGCGAGCGCCCGTTGCGTCGCGCCATCGATCAGGATCGAGCGCTGCGCTGCCTTGGTGTGGGCCTCGAGCCGAGCGGCGAGATTCACCGTGTCGCCCACGCAGGTGTAGGTGGCGCGCTGTTGCGTCCCGGTATAGCCCGCCACCATTTCGCCGGTGGCGATGCCGATGCCGATCTGGATCTGCGGCTTGCCGGCCGCGGCCTGCTGCTCGCTGAAGCCCTCCACCAGCTCGATCATCTCGCGTGCCGCCGCGACCGCGCTTGCCGCGGGATCGGCGAGCGGAAGCGGCGCGCCGAAGATCGCCATCAGCCCATCGCCGACCATCTGGTTCACGACACCGCCCTGTCCCGCGATGGCGTCGAACATGAGCGTGTAATAGGTGTTGAGGAGCTCGATCGTTTCTTCCGGCGGTTGCGACTCGACGAGGGCGGTGAAACCGCGAATGTCGGAAAACATCACCGAGCCGTGGATGCGCCGCCCGCCGAGGGAGAACCCCGACACCTGCATGTCCTGCGCCACCTCCGGCGTCGCGAAGCGGCGCACCAGCTCCTTCTGCTGGTCGCGCAGCCGCTTCTTCTCCAGGCTCGCGCCGATCCGCGCCTTCAGCAGCACCGGGTTCACCGGCTTCGGCAGGTAGTCCTCGGCGCCCAGCTCGATGCAGCGCACCACGTGCTCGATGCCCTCGAGCGAAGACGTCACGATGACTGGCAGGTCGCGCAACGCCGGGTCGCGGCCGAGGTGCTCGAGCACGGTGAAGCCGTCCATCTCGGGCATCTCCATGTCCAGCAGGAGGAGGTCGAAAGGCTCGCGCTGCAGCATCTCCAGCGCGAGGCGCCCGTTGGCCGCGGTGGCCACCGTGTGCCCCAGGATCTCGAGCGAACGCGTGAGGAGAAGACGGTTGACCTTGTTGTCGTCGGCCACCAGCAGCCGCCCCGCCGTGCTGTACCGCTCACGCATCGCGCAGCCCCCGGAGCGCGGTCGCCACGCGCTCGAACTCCTGCCGCAGCTCCGGGGCTTTCGCCGCGGCCTCGAAGCCCCCAAGCTCGAGCTCCTTCGCCCGCGCGCCGAGGGCGACCGCACCGAAGGTGTAGCTGTTCGACTTGAGCGAGTGCGCCGCCCGGCGGAAAGCCTCGGCATCGCGCGTCGCGAGCGCCGACTCCAGCTCCGCCATCATGCGCGGCGCTTCCTCGAGGAACGTATCCACCAGCTCAGCGACGAACTCCACGCCGGCCGCATCCTGCAGCGCCTTGAAGGTCGATGGGTCGATCGTCGTTTCGGCCATGCTCAACGCGCCTCGCAAGCGGGCACCAGGTTCAGGGCTTCCACCAGCCGGTCCACGCGGATCGGCTTGGTGATGTAGTCGTCCATGCCGGCGGCGAGGCACTGCTCGCGGTCGCCCTGCATGGCGTTGGCGGTCATGGCGACGATGCGCGGACGCTCGCCGGCGGACCAGCGGGCGCAGATGCGGCGCGTGGCCTCGAGCCCATCCATCTCCGGCATCTGCACGTCCATCAGCACCACGTCGTACTTCTGCCGTTGCACCGATTCGATCGCCTCGATCCCGTTGGACGCGACGTCGGCGCGGTAGCCCATGCGCTGCAGGATGCGCAGCGCCAGCTTCTGGTTGACCACGTTGTCCTCGGCAAGAAGGATGCGCAGCGGGTGGCGAGCCGCCATCTCGGTGTCGATGCCGGGTGCCGCCGGCGACGGCGCGGGCGCGGTGCCCTCCCCCGTTTCGCGGCCGACGATGCCCAGCAAGGTGTCGAAAAGGCTCGACTGGTGGATCGGCTTCGAAAGGAAGGCGTCGAAGAGCCCATCCTCGATACCCGCCTCCCGCCGGCCCAGCGAGCTGAAGAGCACCAGCGGCATTTGCCGCGTGAGCGCGCGAATGCGCTGGGCCAGCACCGCGCCGTCCATCTCCGGCATATGCATGTCGAGGATGGCGACGTCAAATGATTCGCCCTGCTCGATCCAGGCGAGCGCTTCGCGGGGCGAGCCCGTGGCGCGGGGCTGCATTCCCCACTTTGCGGCCTGCAGGTTGAGGACGCGCCGATTGGTGGCGTTGTCGTCCACCACCAGCACGCGCCTGCCCTTCAGCTGCGGCTGCACACCGACGAAGTCGCGGCTGCGCGCGGCCGGCAGCCTCGCCGTCGGCGCCTCGATGGAGAAGAAGAACGTGGCGCCCTTCCCCGGGCCCGCGCTCTCGCCCCACATTCGGCCCCCCATCAGCTCGGCCAGGCGCTTGCTGATCGCGAGCCCGAGGCCGGTGCCCCCGTACTTGCGCGTGGTGGAGGAGTCGGCCTGCGAGAAGGATTGGAAGAGCCGCCCCATCTCCTCGGGTGCCAGGCCGATGCCGGTGTCGCTGACTGCGAAGGTGAGGCCAACCCGATCGCCGGCGCGCCGCTCGGAGGTCACCGTCAGCACCACCTCGCCCTGCTCGGTGAACTTGACCGCGTTGGTGAGTAGGTTCAGCAGAACCTGCCGCAGGCGCGTCACGTCGCCTTCGATGGCGGTGGGCACGTCGCCTTCGAACACGTATGCGATCTCGAGATGCTTCTCGGTGGCCCGCTGGCTCACCAGGTCCATGGCCGACTCGACGCAATCGCGCAGGTCGAAGGGCTGCGCCTCGATGTCCATGCGCCCCGCCTCGATCTTCGAGAAGTCGAGGATGTCGTTGATGATGGTGAGGAGCGAGTCGCCCGAGTCGCGGATGGTGGCGGCATACTCCTGCTGCTCCGGGTTGAGCGGGGTATCGAGGAGCAGCCCGCTCATCCCGATCACCGCGTTCATCGGCGTGCGGATCTCGTGGCTCATGGTGGCGAGGAACGAGCTCTTCGCCTCGTTCGCCGCTTCGGCCGCGGCCCTCGCCTCCTGCGATTCGCGGAAGAGGCGCACGTTCTCGATCGCGATGACGGCCTGGTCGCGGAACGACTCGGCGAGCGCGATCTCCTTTTCCGCAAAACCTCCAGCACGCGTGCGGAACAGCATGAGCGCACCGATCGCGTCGCCCTCGCGCAGCAGGGGCACGGTGAGCGAGCAGCGCGCACCGGTCGTCTCGCGGACCATCTTCTGGCGCTCCGGAAGCTCGACCGCGTCCCAATCGGGAATGTGCACGGTGCGCTTCCACACGATCGCCTGGGAGGGGAAGTTCGCGGCCGAATCGATGGGCACGGGATCGGGCCAGCGGTCGTTCTCGAATCCCGAGGGAGTTGCCACGGCCGCGGCGCGGTAATGGCCGCCCTCCACGCGCACGAACGCCGCGCGATCGCACGCCAGGAGCTTGACCGCGGTCTGCACGATGGCGTCGAACACCGGCTGGGTGTCGGTGGGCGAGCCGCTGATGACCCGCAGGATCTCGGCCGTGGCCGTCTGGTGGGCGAGCGACTCCTGCGTCTCGTTGAAGAGTCTCGCGTTCTGCAGCGCCACGCCCACGCTCGCCGCTATCGTCGACAGGAGCCTGCGATCGTTCTCCGTGTAGCACCCTTCGGCTTGCGTGCTCTGCACGCTGATGACGCCCAGGGACTCTCCACCCACCAGGATCGGGACGCCGAGATAGGAGAGCGAGCTGCGGCCGACGATCGTTGTGCCGAGCTCCCTGCTCTTGCGGTCGACCTCTTCGTTCAGGATCAGCGCTTCGCCGGTCTCGATGATCCGGCTGGTGAGGCCTTCGCCCATGGGACGTGCCTTGACCTCCTCGCCATATTGGTAGGGGAAGTCGATGATGTTGGTCGACCGGTCCAGGAGTGCCACGTAGGCGATGTCGGCCTTGAAGACATCTCGCGCCTGCTCGCCCACGAGCTCGATGAGCGCATCGAGATCCAGCTTGCCGGCCAGTTGCTGGGAAACCGCATTCACGGTGGCCATCTCGGCGGCGCGCCGTTCGGCTTCAGTGAGCAGGCGCTGCGTCTCGTCGAACAGGCGCGCGTTCTCGAGGGCCACCGCCATGCTGTTCGCGAGCGTCTGAAGCAACCGGACTTCGGCCTCCCTGAAAGCATGCTCGCGCGTCGGATGGTGCAAGCTGATGAGGCCCCGCGCCTGACTGCCTATCAGCATCGGAACGTAAACCGCTGACTTGTCGATCTCGTGCGTGCCGGGAAGCATGGAGCTGCCATGCCTTGCCCATGCCTCGGCCATCTTTTCGTTGATGAGGATCGACTCGCGCGTGCGCAGCACATGTGCGGAGAAACCGGTGTCGCCCAGTGGGGCTGGCGGGACCGCCTTGCGTTCGGCGTTCTCACAGAGATAAGGGTAGTGGATCAAGCCAGTGGTGGGATCGTGGATGCGGATGCTGATGTCGACCTGGCTGAAGATCTCGCGCACCTTGTCACCCACCGCGTCGTAGATCCCCTGCATGTCCAGCTTCGCGGCGAGCGCTTCCTGGACGCTATTGATGATCGCCAGCTCAGCCGTGCGCTGCTCGCTTTCCCTGTAAAGACGCTGCGTCTCGTCGAAGAGGCGCGCGTTCTCGAGCGCGACGCTGAGGCTGTTGGCGAGCGTTTCGAGCAGGCGCACATCCGCCTTTCCGAACGCGTGCTCGATCTCCTTGTTCTGCAGCTGCAGCACCCCGAACGCACGATCGCCGGCCACCAGCGGAATCGTCAACACGGACTTGTGCGGAGTCTCGCCTGGGAAGTAGTAGCTGCGGAACTCCGCCATCCGCTGCTCCATGTTCTCGTCGATGAGAACGGTTTCCCGGGTCCGGATCACATGGCTCGTGACGCCGGGGTCGCCGAATGCGAACGGAGCGACGGCATGGTGCTCGCCGTTCTGGATGTTGTAGGGAACGTGGATCAGGTTCGTCTTCGGATCGAGGATGCGGATGGAAACGTTCGAGTTGCGCGAGATTTCGCAGATCTTGTTGCCGACGGCTTCGTAGATTCCCTGGATGTTGAGCTCTGCCGCAAGCGCGCCCTGGACGCTGTTGATGATGGCGAGCTCCGCCGCGCGCTGCTCGCTTTCCTTGTAGAGGCGCTGGGTTTCGTCAAAAAGCCGCGCGTTTTCGAGTGCCGCGCTCATGCTACCGGCAAGGGTCTGCAGCAGACGCACGTCCGATTCGCCGAAAGCGTGCTCGCGCTCCAAATCCATGACGTGCAGGATGCCGCGCACCTGGTCGCCGGTCACTAGCGGCACCATGAGCGCTGAGCGCGGTGTGATGTCCTGGGAGAACTTGCGGCTGCCGTAACTTTCCCGAGCCTGTTCCCAGTTCTCGTTGATCACGACTGTCTCTCGCGTGCGAAGAATGTGTCCAGCAAAGCCGCGCCCCTCAACCACATGGGGTTCGAGCTTCATTCGCGCTCCGCCTACGACCCGATACGGGTAATGCATGCGATCCGTTTGCGGATCGTAAATACGGATGCCCACGTCCATGTGGTGAAAAATTTCGCGGATCTTCTCTCCCACCGCTTCGTATATACCCTGCATGTCGAGCTTCGACGCCAACGCCCCCTGGACACTGTTGATGATTGCAAGCTCGGCCGCACGCTGCTCGCTCTCCTTGTAGAGGCGCTGCGTCTCGTCGAAGAGGCGCGCGTTCTCGAGCGCCACGCTCATGCTGTTGGCAAGCGTCGTGAGCAGGCGGACGTGGCCTTCGCCGTACGCATTCTGGCGGTAGCTCTGGACGCTCACGACGCCGTGCCGCTTGCCGTGATAGGAGAACGGCACGCCTAGGAACGACTGGTTCAGGTCGGCGCTCGCGCCGGGGGAGGTGACGAGGCCCGGGAGCCCGCTCAGGAACCGCGCGGCTTCGACGGTGTTGCGGAAGAGCAACGGAGCGCCCTGCTCGATGATTCGCTCGGTCGGCCGCGCGGAGTTCCAATCGCGCAGCCGCTTGAGTCCCTCGGGCCGCCTGCCGCCGTCGATGTAGTACGGGACCGACAGGTGGCGCTTTTCGTCGTCGCAGTACGCGATGTAGGTCGTGTCGGCGGCGAAGATCTCCCGAATCTTGTCCCCGACAAGAGTGAAGATCGACTCGATGTCGAGCTTCGACGCCAGGCCTTCCTGCACGCTGTTGATGATCGCGAGCTCGGCGGCGCGCGCTTCGGTCTCCTTGTGGAGGCGGGCATTCTCGAGCGCCGCGCTTGCGCTAGCGGCGAGCGTCTCCAGCAGACGGACGTCGGAGGCAGCGAAGGCATGCTCGCGTTCGAAGTCGGCGACCTGGATGAGCCCCGTCGCCTGGCCGCCGGTGACGAGCGGCACGTACACCGTGGATTTCACCGGCAGCGTCCCCGGCAGGACGACGCTGCCGATGCGGCGCGCGTAGGCCGAGACCTTCTCGTTGATGAGGAGCCCCTTGCGCCGCTTCAGCACCAGGGCCGTGAAGCTCTTCTCCGCCATCGGATGCGAGTCGACGCGGACGCGCTTGCCCTTCTCGAACGCGTATGGATAGTGGACCAGCCCCGTGGCCCGGTCGTGGATGCGGATGCCCACGTCCTTGCCACAAAAGACCTTGCGCAACTGGCCACCGACCGCGTCATAGATGCCCTGTAGGTCGCGACGGGCGGCGAGCGCCTGCTGCACCGCCTTGATCAACAGGAGCTCGGCCTCGCGCTGGGCGAGCAATGCGGCCTGGCTGGGAGCGCGCTTGGTCATGCAGACAAGTCTAGCCAGCCCAGCCATCCCTGTCGCGGGTGCCGGTGTGAATATTCACGGCAGCCCGCTCCTCATTCGGCGGGAGCCAGCGCGTTTTCCTCAGGTGTCGCCTCGGCGGGCCGCTTGCCGCGCACATGGCAGGCGACATGATGCCCCGCGCCCATATCTGCGAGCGGCGGCACCTGCTCCTTGCAGATGGGGAACTCGCGAATCGGGCAGCGCGTGTGGAAATGGCAGCCGGGCGGCGGGTGGATCGGGTTGGGCACGTCGCCCTGGAGCACCACGCGCGTTCGCTTGAAGATCGGATCTGGAACCGGGACCGCGGAAAGCAGCGCCTCGGTGTACGGGTGCAACGGCCGCGTGTACAGCTCACGCGCATCGGCGATCTCGACGATCTTGCCCAGGTACATCACCGCCACGCGGTCGCTGATGTGCTCGACCACCGACAGGTCGTGCGCGATGAAGAGGTAGGTGAGGTTGAACTGGCCCTGCAGGTCCTCGAGCAGGTTGATCACCTGCGCCTGGATCGAGACGTCGAGCGCGGACACCGGCTCGTCGCAGACGATCAGCTTGGGCGAGACGGCAAGGGCCCGCGCGATGCCGATGCGCTGGCGCTGCCCGCCCGAGAACTCGTGCGGGTAGCGGCGGATGTAGTCGGGATTGAGGCCCACCGCGGTGAGCAGCTCGGCCACGCGATCCTGATAGTCGCGCGCGTCCTTGGCGAGGCCGTGGATGGTGAGCGCCTCGCCGATGATGGAGCCCACCGTCATCCGCGGATTGAGCGACGCGAACGGGTCCTGGAAGATGATCTGCATGTCGCGGCGCAGGCGTTGAAGCTGGCCCGCGTCCATGCCGATCACGTCCTTGCCCTCGAACCAGACCTCGCCCGCCGTGGGCTCGATCAGCCGCAGGATGCACCGGCCGGTGGTGCTCTTGCCGCAGCCGGACTCGCCCACCAAGCCGAGCGTCTCGCCCGATGCAAGATCGAAGCTCACGCCCGCGACCGCGTGCACGCGCTCGACCTCGCGAGCCAGGATGCCGCCTTTCACAGGGAAATTCTTGACCAGGCCCTTGACCTTCAGAAGCGTGTCGGCCATCACGCCTCCAGCGCTGCCGGAGCGCCCATGCCGACGCCGGCCGCCAGCGTGCGCGGCGGGCGCAGCTCCGTCGGCACATCGGCGAAGATGCACGCCGCGGAATGTCCCGCGCCAACGTGCCGCAGCGACGGCGTTTCGGCGATGCACTCGGGCTGCGCGTGCGTGCAGCGCGCGGCGAAGCGGCAACCTACCGGCGGGTCGAGCAGGCTCGGCACCACGCCGCCGATCGTCTCCAGGCGCTTCTTCTGCAGGGCCGCGGTATCGATGCGCGGGATCGAGCGGATGAGGCCCTGGGTATAGGGATGGCGCGGCGAGGCGAAGAGTTCGGCGACGCTGGCCTCCTCGACCACCTTGCCCGCGTACATCACCACCACGCGCTGCGCCGTCTCGGCGACCACGCCCATGGCGTGCGTGATCAGCATGACCGCCATCCCCAGGCGGTCCTTGAGGTCGTTCAGCAGGTCGAGGATCTGCGCCTGGATGGTGACGTCGAGCGCGGTGGTGGGTTCGTCGGCGATGAGGAGCTTCGGGTTGCACGAGAGCGCCATCGCGATCATCACCCGTTGGCGCATGCCGCCGGAGAACTGGTGCGGAAAGTCGTTCACGCGCTTCTCAGGGTGGGGGATGCGAACGACCTTCAGCATCTCGACCGCCCGATCCATCGCCGCCTTGCGTCCCATGTTCTCGTGCAGCCGCACCACCTCGGCGATCTGCTCGCCCACCGTGTAGACCGGATTGAGCGACGTCATCGGCTCCTGGAAGACCATGGCGATCTCCTTGGCGCGGATGCGGCGCATTTCGGCGTCCGAGAGCGCGAGGAGGTTACGCCCCCGCCAGAGGATCTCGCCGGCGACGATCCTCGCCGGGGGGATCGGCACCAGCCGCATGACCATAAAGGCAGTGACGCTCTTGCCGCAGCCGGATTCGCCGACGACCCCGAGCGTCTCACCTTCCGCGACGTGCATGTCGACGCCGTCGACCGCGTGAACCATGCCGTCGTCGGTCTTGAAGTGGGTCTTGAGCCCGCGGATGTCCAGCAAGCGCTCCCTCTCCCCTGGGAGAGGGCCGGGGTGAGGGTCAGGTATCGCGCTCACATCACCCGGCGGGGATCGAG
>JBDSRZ010000198.1:0-31141 GCA_039929025.1 Usitatibacter sp.
CGCGGCAGCGGGCCACGCGCCGGCCTCATCGAGTGTCTCGCGACTCGCATGGGATAGCGCGAGCGTGCGCGCATCCGTGGAGGCCGCATCGCGCGCCTCGAACACCGCAAGGCTCAACCCCTCGCGCCCCGCGAGCGCGGCGGTCGTGGCGCCGACGGGGCCCGCGCCGACGATCGCCACGTCGACGTGAGCCTGGGGCATCAGCGGTCGAGTACCGCCGCCTCGACGTCCTTCACGCTCTTCGGGCAATCGACCGTCAGGACATCGCGGCCCTTCGCGGTGACGAGCACGTCGTCCTCGATGCGAACTCCGATGTTCCAGAAGGCCTTGGGCACGTTGTCGGCGCCGCGGATGTAGCAGCCGGGCTCGACCGTGAGCACCATGCCGGGCTTCAACTTGCGCCACTTGCCTTTCTGCATGTAGTCGCCGGCGTCGTGGACGTCGAGGCCCAGCCAGTGGCCGGTGCGATGCATGTAGAACTGCTTGTACGCGCCATTTTCGAGCACCTCGTCGACGCTGCCCTTGCAAAGCCTGAGGTCGATGAAGCCGCGCACCAGCACCCGCGTCGCGGCGTCGTGATAATCGATGAAGTCGGCTCCCGGCTTCACCGCCTTGATCGCGGCCTCCTGGGACTCGAGCACCAGCTGGTAAATGTCACGCTGCGGCGCACTGAAGCGCGCGGCGATCGGAAAGGTGCGGGTGATGTCGGCGGCGTAGCTGTCGAGCTCGCAGCCGGCGTCGATCAGCATCAGGTCGCCCTTGGCGAGCTCGGCGCTGTTCTCGCGGTAGTGGAGCACGCAGGCATTGGCGCCGGCGGCGACGATCGAGCCATAGGCCGCGGCACGTGCGCCGTTGCGGATGAATTCATGGATCAGCTCGGCTTCGACCTCGTACTCGCGCTTGCCGGGTGCCGCGACTTTCATCGCGCGCACATGGGCCGCGCTGGAAATCGCTCCGGCGCGCCGCATGATCGCAATCTCGTGCTCGTCCTTGAAAAGCCGCATATCGTTTACTTCCGCGCGCACGTCGCGGATCTGCACCGGAGCGGTGACGCCGGTGCGCACGCGGGCGCGCACGGCGTTCAGCCAGCCGGCGACGCGCACGTCCCAGGCCGGATCCGCGCCCACCGGGGTGTGCAGCGCCTCCTGGTTGGCGATGAGGTCCGGCAGGCGCTGGTCGAGCTCGGTGAACGGGTAGGCCTCGTCGAAGCCGAGCATCTCGCGCGCCATCTCCGGACCGTAGCGGTAGCCATCCCAGATCTCGCGCTCGAGGTTCTTCTCGCGGCAGAAGAGGATGGTGCGCGGCTTCGCGCCCAGCACCATCACCAGCACCGCCTCGGGCTCGCGAAAGCCGGTGAGGTAGTAGAAGCCGCTGTCCCACCGGTAGTCGTAGTGGGTATCGGCGTTGCGGTGGCGCTCCGGGGCCGTCGGCAGCACGACGAGCCCTTCGCCAAGGCTCCTGGCAAGGCGAGCCCGGCGCGCCTTGAACGGCTTCACCTGCAGGGGATTTTCGAGTTTCATGGTGGGAATTTTACTCTTTGGCGTGAGTCGCGTGAGCGCGCATGAATGCGGCGAGCGCGGGCTCCTCGCGCTCCAATGCGCCGATTACGCGCGGGATTTCCTGGGGACGATTCTGCGACAACTTGAACTTGCCTTCGATGCGCTCGACGTCGACCGCGAATCCGACAATGGCCTTGAGGAGGTTCGAGACGAAATCGGCGGGCTGCTCCGACATCTTCCACGGCCGGGGTCGTCCATCCTCGTAGATCGCGGACAGGCGCATCAGGAGCTCCTGCAGCTCGGCTTCCTCCATGAGGCTCGCCCTTCCGCGGGCGTGGACCACGGCGTAGTTCCACGTCGGCACCGCGGGCAGCTGCTGGTACCAGCCCGGCGATACGTAGCCGTGGGGGCCCTGGAAGATCGCGAGCACCTCGCCCGCCCCCTCGAGTGCCTGCCAGTGGCTGTTGGCGCGCGCCACGTGTCCCAGCAGCCGTAGCTTGCCCGCCGCGTCGCGCTCGGCGACGAAGGGGATGTGGCTCACCTGCATGCCGTTGGTGCCGTTGGACACCATCGTGGCGAAAGCGTGGCGCTGGACGAAATCGAACAGCAGGTCGGGATCCTCGATACGGAAATGGGGCGGGACGTAAAGCGTCATCGGGATAGCCTGCGATCGAGGGCCTCGAGCTGCCCGGGGGTACCTACGTTATCCCAGGCGCCGCGAAAATGCTCGCCGCTCACCCTGCCTGAATCCACGAACTGGTAGGCCCACGGGAAAATCCTCAACCGCGTTCCGGGCGCGATGTCGCGGTAGATCCCGGGGTGGAATACGGAGATGTTTCCATAAGTCAGGTGCTCCGCATCGCGGGTGACGCGACCGCTCGCGAGGCCCATGTCGCCGCCGGGGTGCCACCACGGGTTGTCGACCAGGACGAAGTGGGCCACGGTCGAGCCGGGGCCGCGCCGCATCTCGTCCATGCGCGGCACGAGGCTCGAGTAATCGAAGTCGGTATGGATATCGGCGCTCACGACCAGCAATGGATCGGGCGCGAGGAGCGCGAGCGCCTGCGCCACGCCGCCCGCGGTTTCCAGCGCCGCCTTCTCCGCGGAGTATCGAAGCCTCACGCCGAAGCGCGAGCCATCGCCCAGCGCCTGCTCGATCAGCGCGCCGAAGTGCGAATGGTTGACCACGATGTCCTCGAAGCCGGCGGCGGCAAGGCGTTCAAGCTGCCATTCGATGAGCGCCTTGCCCCCCACGCGCAGCAGCGGCTTGGGAAGCGCGTCGGTGAGCGGCCGCATCCGCTCGCCCCTTCCCGCAGCCAGGAGGATGGCGCTCGGCATCAGGCGGGGGACTGCCTCTGGACCTCGTCCAGCAGGCGACCGAGCGGCGCGAGCTCGCCGTAGCGGTGCACCGCTTGGCGAATGTATCCGATGAAACGCGGGGTGTCCTCCACATAGCCCTGCTTGCCATCGCGATAGCGCAGCCGCGCGAAAATACCGGCGACCTTGAGGTGCCGCTGCAGGCCCATCCACTCGACGTCGCGCCAGAAATCGGCGAAGTCCGCGCGCACCGGCAGGCCAGCGCGCCGCGCCTTTTCCCAATAGCGGATGGTCCCGTCAAGGACGCGCTCCTCCTCCCAGCTCACATAGGCGTCGCGGAAAAGGCAGGCGATGTCGTAGCCGATGGGCCCCGTCACCGCGTCCTGGAAGTCGAGGATGCCCGGGTTGCGATCGCACACCATCAGGTTGCGGGGCATGAAGTCGCGATGGACGTACACCATCGGCTGGGCGAGGTTGTTCTCCAGGATCCGGGCGAACATGGATTCCAGCGACCCACGCTGCCGGTCGTCGAGCTCGACGCCCAGATGGTGCTTCACGTACCAGTCCGGAAAGAGCGCCATCTCGCGGCGCAGCAACTCCTCGCTGTACGCAGGAAGGATGCCCGGGCGCGTAGCCGACTGCCATCGCACCAGTGCGGTGGTCGCATCTGCGAACAGGCGCTCGGGTTCGTCCTCGCGAAGCGCCGCGAGGTACAGCCGCGTCCCCAGGTCGGTGAGCAGCAGAAAGCCCTGCACCAGGTCCTGGGCGATCACCTCCGGCGCGTTGAGCCCCGCATCGCGGAAGAGTTGGGCGATGCGCACGAATGCGGCCGTGGAGGGCTCGCGCTCCGGCGGCGCGTCCATGACGATGAAAGTCCGTCCGTCTTCGAGGAAAGCGCGGAAGTAGCGGCGAAAGCTCGCGTCGGCGGAGGCGGGCTCGACCCGCGGCGCAGCCTCCGGCAACACCGTACCAAGCCACGCGCGGAGCGCGCGAAAACGATCGTCCATTGGGGGAAGCGAAGCGGGTTTTGCGTGTATCCTTCGCTGTTCATTCTAGCACCCGCTCAAGCCGAAGCTTCCCCGATGTCGAAGTGCCTGCGCACGGTCGCGATCGCGCTCTCCTGCACCCTGGCCCCCTTGAGCGGCCACGCGCAAATCTCCGACGAGCTGCGCCTGCAGCTGGAAAAGCAGCTGCGCCTCGCGCCCATCCGGCCCGAGCGCGACAGCGCCAAATTCCTTTCCGCCGACCGTATCGTGGGCGAGCCCGACCGCAGCGTGGTCGCTACCGGCAACGTGATCCTGCGCCAGCGCGGCGCGAGCATCCGCGCCGACCGTGTCGATTACCAGGTCGAGGAGCAGAGGGCGACCGCGACCGGAAACGTGCAGCTCGAGCGCTACGGCGACACCGCCACCGGCCCGCGCCTCGACTACAACCTCGCCAACGACACCGGCGAGATGGAATCGCCGATGTTCACGTTTCCGCGCAGCGGCGAGCGGCGCGTGGCCGCGCGCGGCAGTGCCGCGCGCGCCGTGCTCGGAGAGGAGCAGAAGAGCCGGCTCTACGATGCGAGCTACACGTCCTGCCCCGTGCCCCGTGACGACTGGTACCTCCGCGTGCGCGAGCTGGAGATCGACGGCGCGACCAATGTGGGGCGGGCGTACACCACCACCGTGTACTTCCTCGGCCTGCCGATCCTCTACTCGCCATTCCTTTCCTTTCCGCTGGACAACAAGCGCCGCACCGGATTCCTGGCGCCGACCTTCGGCACCTCGGGCAAGAGCGGATTCGAGGTTGCGCTTCCGTACTACTGGAATATCGCGGAGAACCGCGATGCCACCCTCACGCCCAAGCTGTACACGAAGCGCGGGGTGCAGTTTGGCGCCGAGGCGCGCTACCTGGACACGACCTACACCGGCCAGTTCGACGGCGAGTTCCTCCCCAACGACCGCATCGCGGAGAAAGATCGTTACTTCCTCGGCGTCCGGCACACGCACCAGCTCCGCGGCGGCTGGCGCGCGGCGGTGAACGCACAGAAGGTCTCGGACGACGATTACTTCCGGGACCTGTCCACCAAGATCGCCGCGACCTCGCAGACCAACCTGCCACGTGACGCGCTGGTGGCATACGACGATGACGTATGGTCGCTATCGGCGCGCGCGCTCGCCTACCAGACCTTGCAGGACCCACTGGGCCCGCGGGTGCCGATTCCGTACCGCATCCTGCCCCGCCTCCAGGCCACCGGCGTGCAGCAGAACTTTCACGGCATCGACTGGCAGTTCCTGGGCGAGTATTCCAACTTCCGCCACCCGGAGCTGGTGAACGGGCAGCGCGCGATCTTCTATCCATCCATCGCTTTCCCGATCCGCCGCAGCTACGGCTACGCCGTGGCCAGGTTCGGCTACCACATGACGCGCTACGCGCTCGGTGAAAACGCCTCGGCCTTCGACGAAGGCGCCAGCCGCTCGGTGCCGGTCTCGAGCCTGGACGCGGGCCTCTACTTCGACCGCGACATGCGCTGGGGCGAACGCGCCTTCCAGCAGACGATCGAGCCGCGCCTCTATTACCTGCATGTCCCGTTCCGGGACCAGAGCCGGCTGCCCAATTTCACCACCGCGGAGTCGGATTTCAACTATTCGCAGATCTTCACCGAGAATCGCTTCGTGGGCGGCGACCGCATCGGCGACGCGAACCAGCTCACGCTCGCGATGACCACGCGGCTGATCGAATCGGCGACCGGCCTCGAGCGCTTCCGCGCGGCCCTGGGGCAGGTGTATTACTTCCGGCCGCCGCAGGTGACGCTTGGCGACGCGCCACGCGCGAGCAAGTCATCGGACATCGTGGCGCTCGCCGCCAGCCAGATGGCGCCGACCGTGTCGGTGGAGGGCGCCCTGCAGTACACGCCCAACTTCAGCCGCTCGCAGAAGCTCACCCTCGCGGCCCATTACCTGCCGGTGCCCGGAAGCATCGTCAACGCGGCCTATCGCTACGCGCGCGGCTCCATCGACGCCACCGATCCCACGAGGAGCGGCATCGAGCAGGTGGACCTGTCCACGCAGTGGCCGGTGGGTGGAAACATCTCCGCGCTGGCGCGCTGGAACTGGAGCATCCGCGACCGGAAGCTCCTCGAAGGGCTCGCGGGCTTTGAGTATAATGCGGGGTGTTGGCAGGTCCGCGCGGTAGCGCACCGCTTCATCACCGCGACGCAGCAGTATTCGACCTCCTTCCAGATCCAGCTCGAGCTTTCGGGCCTGTCGAGGATCGGAATCAATCCGCTGGAAACCCTCCGGCAGAACATCTCCGGCTACCGCCGCTCCGACGAGATCACTCCATGATGTCCAAGTCCTTCAAGTTCCGGTTGGCAGCTGCCGCGTGCGCCTTGGCGAGCCTTGCGGCGGCGGCGCAGTTCATCTCGCCGCCGCCGCCGCGCCCGGCGGTGAAGCCCGCTCCCTCCGCCGTGGTGCCGGTGGATCGCATCGTGGCGGTGGTGAACGACGAGGTGATCACGCAGAACGACCTGAACGAGCGCCAGGCACTGCTCACCCGCCAGTTCCAGCGCCAGGGCGGGCAGCTTCCGGAGGCGGACGTGCTCGCGCGCCAAGTGCTCGAGCGCATGATCAACGACTTGCTGCAGGTCCAGCTCGCCAAGGAGACGGGGATACGCGTCGACGATCCGACATTGGACCGCACCATCGAGCGCATCGCGCAGGAGAACAGCCTCTCGCCCGCCGACTTCCGCGCCGCGCTCGAGCGCGATGGCATCAAATACCCGCGCTTCCGCGAAGATATCCGCAGCGAGATCCTGCTCGCCCGCCTGAGGGAGCGCGAGGTCGAGAACGCCCTGGTGGTCACCGACGCCGAGGTGGAGACGGAGCTCACGCGCGAGTCGCGCGACAAGACCGGCGACTCGGAATACCGGCTCGCGCACATCCTCGTGCTGGTGCCGCCGCAGGCGGGTAACGAGCAGATCGAGACGCGCCGGCGGCGCGCGCTGCTCGCCCTGTCGGAGCTGCGCAAGGGGACGGACTTCGCGCAGGTGGCGGCAACCTATTCGGATGCGCCGGATGCGACCCAGGGCGGAAACCTCGGCTGGCGCCCGGCAGGGCGGCTGCCGACTCTCTTCCTCGAGTCGCTGGAGCGCATGCAGCCCGGCGAGGTCAGCGACATCCTGCGCAGCCCCAACGGATTCCACGTCGTCAAGCTGCTCGAGAAGCGCGGCAAGACCGTCGCCGCCGGCGTGCAGCAGACCAACGTCCGCCACATCCTGCTTCGCGCCCGCGAGGGTCTGTCGGAAGCCGACGCGCGCGAGCGCCTTCAGCGCCTGCGCGAGCGCATCGTTGCCGGCGCCGACTTCGCCGAGCTCGCGCGCCTGCACTCGGAAGACGCGAGCGCGCAGAAGGGCGGCGACCTCGGCTGGGTTGCGGCCGGCGATACGGTGCCCGAATTCGAACGCGCGATGAACGCGCTCAAGGACAAGGAAGTGAGCCAGCCCATCCAGACACCGTTCGGCTGGCACCTCGTGCAGGTGGTCGAGCGCCGTTCCGACGAGCTCTCGGAGGATCGAAAGAAAGTGGCCGCGCGCCAGGCGGTCCGCGCGCGCAAGGCGGACGAGGCCTACCAGGACTGGCTGCGGCAGACCCGGGACCGCGCCTTCGTCGAGAATCGCTACGACGAAAAATAAGCTGGTCGCGCTCACCGCCGGCGAACCGGCCGGCATCGGGCCGGACCTGTGCGCGTTGCTCGCGGGGGAGCGCTTCCCCGGGCGGCTGGTGGTGATCGGCGACCCCGATGTTATCGCCGAACGTGCCCGTGCCCGTGGCCTCGCCTTCGACTTTGCGCCGTATCCGGGCCGCGATGAGGCGCCCGCGCTCTCCGTCCTCGCGATACCCGTCGCCACCCACATCCGCGCCGGGACCCTCGATGCCGCCAACGGCCGGCACGTGGTCTGCCTCATCGACCGCGCGCTCGACGGTTGCCTCGCCGGCGAGTTCGACGCGATGGTTACCGCGCCGGTGCAGAAGAGCACCATCAACGACGCCGGCATCCCCTTCACCGGGCACACCGAATACCTCGCCGCGCGCTGCGGCGTCGAGCGCGTCGTGATGCTGCTCGCCGGCGGCGGCTTGCGCGTAGCGCTCGCCACGACCCACATTCCGCTCTCGGCGGTGGCGAGCGCCATAACCCGCGAGGGGCTCACCGAGGTGCTGCGCATCATCGACTCCGACCTGCGCCGGCGCTTCGGCATCGCGCGGCCGCGAATCCTCGTCGCGGGCCTAAATCCGCACGCCGGCGAGTCGGGTTATCTCGGACGCGAGGAGATCGACGTGATCGCGCCCGTGATCGAGGCCCTCGCCGCCGAAGGCCTGGCCGTCTCCGGCCCCTATCCCGCCGACACCCTGTTCACGCCGCGGATGCTCGAGGGCGCGGATGCCACGCTCGCAATGTTTCACGACCAGGGACTTCCGGTCCTCAAGCACGCCGCCTTCGGTGCCGCGGTCAACGTGACCCTCGGGCTGCCGATCATCCGCACTTCGGTGGACCATGGGACGGCTCTCGATCGCGCGGGGTCGGGGGAGGTCGACGCCGGCAGCCTGCGCGCGGCGATCGAACTCGCTTTCGAGCTGGCCGAGCGCGCCGCGTAGGTCGGCCAGCGTGCTGCCGAGACCTCGCAAGCGTTTCGGCCAGCACTTCCTAACCGATCGCCATTACCTGGACGGCGTGGTGCGCGCGATCGACCCTCGGCCCGACGACTCCATGGTCGAGATCGGCCCCGGCACGGGGCTGCTGACCGCCGAGCTGGTCAAGGTCGTCCAGCACCTGCACGTGATCGAGATCGACCGCGACCTCGCCGCGGGCCTGCGTGGCCGTTACGCGCCCGGGCAACTGGCGATCCACGAAGGGGACGCGCTCGACTTCGATTTCGCGACACTCCCCGCGAGCCTGCGGGTGGTGGGCAACCTTCCGTACAACGTCTCCACGCCGATCCTCTTTCGCATCGCCGAGCACGCCGAGCGCATCCGTGATTGCACCTTCATGCTGCAGAGGGAGGTTGTAGACCGCATGGTCGCCGCGCCGGACACCGCCGATTACGGACGGTTGTCGGTGATGCTGCAGTATCGGTTCGAGATGGAGAGGGTCCTCGAGGTACCACCGGAAGCGTTCACCCCCCCGCCCAGGGTCGACTCCGCGGTGGTGTGCATGCGTCCGCTGCCCGAATCCCGCAGGCGGGCGTTGGACGAAGGCCACTTCGCACGCCTCGTGGCCGCCGCCTTCTCGCAGCGCCGCAAGACCCTGCGCAACGCGGCCCGCGCCCTCGTGGCCGAGGAAGGATTCGCCGCGGCAGGCATCGATCCCGTCCGCCGCGGCGAAACGCTCTCCGTCGGCGAATTCATTGGCCTGTCCGATTCCGCGCAGGGCCAATCGTCGTTACAATCGGATGGAGCCCACGGACCCCGCCCACGATGACCACGAAGAAGCCCTTCCCCGTTCCGGTGCGCACGTACTACTCCTGCCTCAAGTGCCCCGCCTATTGCTGCACCTACTCCGAGATCGAGGTCAGCAAGCGCGACGTCGAGCGTCTCGCGAAGCACTTCGACCTCACCCACGCCCAGGCCGAGGACCGCTTCACCAAGCTCGACGCCAAGGGCAAGGTGCGGATGATGCGCCACCGCAAGGACACGATCTTCGACTCGACCTGCATGATGCTCGACCAGGAAAAGCGCCGCTGCACCATCTATGACGCGCGCCCCGGGGTCTGCCGCAAGTATCCCGACACCAGCCGCTGCGGGTATTACGAGTTCCTCAAGTTCGAACGCGAGCAGCAGGACGACAAGGAGTGGGTCGCCCTCACCTGACTTCGCGGCGCCAGGCTAGGCCGCCGCGCGCTGGATGAACTCGATCTTGTAGCCGTCGGGATCCTCGACGAAGGCGATCACGCTGCCGCCGAACTTCATCGGCCCCGCGGGCCGGGTGACCTTGCCGCCCTTGGCCGCCACCGCCTCGCACGCCTTGTAGGCATCCGGCACCGACACGGCGATGTGGCCGAAGGCATTGCCGAGCTCGTACGCCTTGGTGTCCCAGTTGTGCGTGAGCTCGATCACCGCCTGCTCGCTCTCGTCCCCGTAGCCCACGAAGGCGAGCGTGAAGCGGCCGTCGGGGTAGTCCTTCTGCCGCAGCACTTTCATCCCCAGCACGTTGGTGTAGAAGTCGATCGAGCGCTGCAGGTCGACGACGCGGATCATGGTGTGGAGTAGTCGCATGTCGCCTCCCGGGCGGGTTGCAGGACTAGAACGAACGGTACAGGTGATCGGTCGCGAACAGGTGCTTGCGCAACGCGCGGTGGCCGGGGCATTGCCGCTCGACCTCCGCCCAGAACGCGCGCGAGTGGTTCATGTGGCGCAGGTGCGCGAGCTCATGGCAGATCACATAGTCGACGAGCGCCTCGGGGGCCTTCACCAACCGCCACGTGAGGCGCACCTCGCGGCGCGTGTTGCAGCTGCCCCATCGCGCAAGCGCCGAAGACAACATCAGCCGCGGCGGTTCGATTCCCGAGCGCACGCAATGCCCGGCGACCCGCTCCTGCAGGTAGCGAAGCGCGAAGCGCCTGTACCAGGTCACGACCGCGGCGCGGATGGCCTGCTCGGCCGCGCCCGCGGGCGTCCTGAGCAGCAGCTCGTCGCCGACGCGTTCGGCGTGGAATCGCCCGCCCTCGGTGAGTCTCAGCACCAGCCACCCGCCCAGGAAGGGCAACATCGCACCGTCGTGCCATGCCGCCCGCGGGACCTGGCGATTGCGCCACTCGCCCACCTTCTTCACCACCCACGCGGCGCTCTCGCGTATCACCGCCTCGATCCGCACCACCGGCAGAGTGGAAGGAGCGCTCACGGTGAGGCCGCTCTCGTCCACCTTGAGGCCCACGC
This sequence comes from Usitatibacter sp., assembly GCA_039929025.1. Classification (GTDB taxonomy): domain Bacteria; phylum Pseudomonadota; class Gammaproteobacteria; order Burkholderiales; family Usitatibacteraceae; genus Usitatibacter. The sequence goes on from JBDSRZ010000198.1 coordinate 10,733, forward strand.
CGCGCCGTCCGCGGCGCCTCAGCAGGACATACTCGAAGCTCGCCTCGCCGAGCGCGATACGGTGCACGTCGCGCGATACCAGCTCACGCGCCCGCATAGCGCTCCGGGGAAATCAGCCGCATCTGCTCCTCGATCCAGCTCTCGACCTCGTTGTTCACGGAGATCGCATCACGGCCCTGCGTCGCGATGAGCGGTCCGATCACCACCCTCACGGTGCCCGCGCGCTTGCGGAAGGCGTAGCGCGGCCAGTATTCTCCCGCGTTGTGTGCGATCGGGAGTATCGGCATTCCCGCGCGTGTCGCGAGAAGCGCCCCGCCGATGCCGTATCGGCCGCGCTTGCCCGGCGCCACGCGCGTGCCTTCGGGAAAGATCGTGACCCAAAGCCCTTCCTTGAGGCGCTGGACGCCCTGCTGCACGATCTGCTCGCGCGCGCTCTGCCCGCTGGAACGGTCGATGGCGATGGCGCGGATCGCGATCAGGCCCCATCCGACGAAGGGCAGCCACTGCAGCTCCTTCTTGATGATCCAGCACTGGTCGGGGAAGCGCGCTTCGAGGAAGATCGTCTCCCAGGCCGACTGGTGCTTGGACATGATGACCGCGGGCGATCGCGGGACGTTCTCCCAGCCGCTCACCTGGTAGCCGATCCCGCAGCTCGCCTCCACCCAGGCGAGCATCACACGCGTGTACGAGCGGGCGGTCACGAATGGAGCGCGCCGGCCGGCGATCCTGGAGAGCGGCACCAGGAACCCGTAGGGGACCGTGATCAGCAGCGCCCCAACCAGGAATAGCAGCGATCGCAGCATCGTCATGGGTGCTGGATCAGGTGGCGCGAGGCCTCCCCCAGGTTCTCGAACACCAGCGTCTTCTTGGGGATTTCGCCGGACTGGCGCGTTTTCTCGCCATTCCCGGTCAGCACCAGGATGGGCTGTGCGGCGACCGAGTCCGCCGCCAGCAAGTCCTTCAGGCTGTCGCCCACGACCGGTACGCCCTTCAGGTCGGTGTGAAAGCGCGCGGCGATCTCCTCGAACATCCCGGTGCGCGGCTTGCGGCAGTTGCAGTCCTCGACCGCGGTGTGCGGGCAGAAGAAAAGCGCGTCGATGCGGCCGCCTTGGCGGAAGACGAGCTCCATCATCTTGTCGTTGATGGCGTTCAGCGTCGCCATGTCGAACAGGCCCCGGCCGATGCCCGACTGGTTGGTGGCCACGGCAATCCGGAAGCCGTTCTGGTTCAGGCGCGCGATCGCCTCGATCGAACCGGCTATCGGGCGCCACTCCGCCGGCGACTTGATGTACTGGTCGCTGTCGTGGTTGATGACGCCGTCGCGGTCGAGGATGGCGAGCTTCATCGTCGTTACGACGCCAGGCGCGCGATGTCGGCCACGCGATTCATCTCGTTCTGCAGGGTATGCAGGAGCGAGAGGCGGCGGCGGCGCACCTCGCGATCTTCGGCCATCACCATGACGTGCTCGAAGAACGCGTCGACCGGCGCACGCAGGATCGCGAAGCTCTTCAGGTACCCGGTGTAGTCACCGCGCTCGAACTGCGGCCCGGCGGCCGAGGACGCCTCGCTGAGCGCGCCATACAGCGCCGTTTCGAGAGGCTCGCCCGCGATGGGCGCGGTCAGGATCTCGAAGGGCTCGTTCTGCTGCCCGGCTTGCCGCAGGATGTTGGAAATACGCTTGTTGGCGGCCGCAAGGCTCGCAGCCTCGGGAAGCTTGCTGAAGGCTCGGACGGCCTCGAGCTTGGCGGGCACGAGGTCGAGGCGGTCGGGCCTCGATTCGTCGCTCTGCACCTCGAGCACCGCGGCGACCTCGTTGGCGGTATAGCCGCGTTCCTTCATCAGGTTGGCGAGGCGGTCCCGAACGAACTCGCGCACCGTTCCCACCAAGGCGCTCTTTTGCTCCGAGGGCACGTTCAGGATCCGCGCTGCCGTAACGATGAGGACCGACAGGTCCGCGTTCAATGCAGGCGTCAGCTCCATCAGGATGCGCACGATGCCCAGCGCCGCGCGGCGCAGGCCGAAGGGGTCCTTGTCCCCCGTGGGCACCTGCCCGATGGAAAACATGCCTACCAGCGTGTCCAGCCGATCGGCAAGCGCCACCGCGATGCTCGCATCGCCTGTGGGCAGCGCATCGCCCGCGAAGCGCGGCCAGTAGTGCTGCTCGATCGCCCGGCAGACAGAGGAAGGCTCCCCGTCCGCCTCGGCGTAGTAGCGGCCCATCAGTCCCTGCAGCTCGGGGAACTCGCCCACCATCAGGGTGACGAGGTCCGCCTTCGCGAGATAGGCCGCGCGTACCGCCCATTCGACGCCGGTGGCGCCACGCGGTAGCACCTCCTGGATCTCTTTCGCCAGGCAGACGAGGCGGTCCACCCGCTGCCGCTGAGTACCGAGCTTGTTGTGGTGCACGATCGAGCCGAGCTGCGACACGCGCGTGTCGAGCCTGGTCTTCTTGTCGGTCTCGAAGAAGAAGCGCGCGTCGGCGAGCCGCGGGCGCACGACGCGCTCATTGCCCTGCACGATGCTGGACGGATCGTCGAGACTCATGTTGCTCACGATGAGGAAGCTGTTCGTCAGCTTGCCCCCATCGAACAGCGGGAAGTATTTCTGATTCTGCCTCATGGTCAGCACGAGGCATTCGGCCGGCACTCCGAGGAATTCTTCCTCGAACCGCCCCGCGTAAACGCTGGGCATCTCGACCAATCCCGTAACCTCGTCGAGCAGCGGACCATATTGCGCGTCGGACCCGAGCCCAGCGCCGATCCTGGCCGCGGCGGCCCGCAGCTCCTCCAGGATGCGCCGGCGGCGCTTCTCGAAGCTGGCCATTACCCGGCCCTCTTCCAGCAGTCGCGGCTCGTACTCCGTGGCTGCGTTGAGCTCGATGTCGCGCGCTCCCTGGAAGCGATGCCCGTGGATCGTGCGCCCGGCCCGCAGGCCCAGCGCCTGCACCGGCACGACGTCGCCGCCATGCAGCGCGACCAACCCATGCGCCGGCCGCACGAACTGGACCGTGGTCCGCCCGTCGGCGAGCTGGTAGCTCATGACCTTCGGAATCGGCAGTCCGGCGATCGCCTCGTCGAGCGCGGATTGCAGCGCCTGCGCCAGGGGCACGGCAGCGGTCGTGGCATCGGCGTAGAGCATTTCTGACTTGCCGTCGGCGCGGCGCTTGAGCGTCGCGAGGTCGATCCCCGCGAGTCCGGCGGCTTCCAGCTTCCTGGCAAGCGCGGGCGTGGCGGTGCCCGCCCCGTCGAGGCCCACCGCCGCCGGCATCAGCTTCACCTCCATAGCCCGCGGCTCGGTGGCGCTGCGCACGCCTGCGACCAGGACGCCCAGCCGGCGCGGCGTAGAAAAGGCCTGGCTCTCCGGGCTCGAGTCGATCAGGCCGCGCTTCTGCAACCCCGAAACGATCCCGCCCGCAAAAGCGTTACCGAGCCGCTGCAGCGCCTTGGGCGGCAGCTCCTCGCAGAAGAGCTCCACCAGGAGCGCGGCGCTCACGCGGCCTCCTCGGGCGCCCGGGGAGTGGAACGTGGCGTCGGCAGCATCGGAAAGCCCAGCCGCTCGCGGGATTCGTAATAGCTCTTCGCCACGGCGCGCGCGAGCGTGCGGATGCGGCCGATGTAGCCGTTGCGCTCGGTAACCGAGATCGCACCGCGCGCGTCGAGAAGGTTGAACGTGTGCGCGGCCTTCAGCACCTGCTCGTACGCGGGCAGCGCAAGCCGCGCCTGCATCAGCCGCGCGGCGCCCGCCTCGTAATCGGCGAAATGGCGGAAGAGAGTGTCGGCATCGGCATGCTCGAAGTTGTAGGTCGACTGCTCGACCTCATTCTGGTGGAACACGTCGCGATAGAGGATGCGGTGGCTTTTCCCGCCCTGCTCCCACTCGCTCCACACCAGGTCGTAGACGTCATCGACGCCTTGCAAGTACATCGCCAGGCGTTCCAGGCCGTAGGTGATCTCGCCGGTGATCGGCTTGCAATCGAGGCCGCCGACCTGCTGGAAATAGGTGAACTGCGTGATCTCCATGCCGTTCATCCACACTTCCCAGCCGAGGCCCCACGCTCCGAGCGTCGGGTTCTCCCAATCGTCCTCGACAAAGCGCACGTCGTTTTTCTTCAGGTCGAAGCCCACTGCCTCCAGCGACCCGAGGTAAAGATCGAGAATCTCCGGCGGCGAGGGCTTCAGCACTACCTGGAACTGGTAATAGTGCTGCAGCCGGTTGGGGTTTTCGCCGTAGCGCCCGTCCTTGGGCCGCCGCGACGGCTGGACATAGGCGGCACGCCACGGCTCGGGGCCCAGCGAGCGCAGAAAGGTTGCGGTGTGGGAGGTGCCCGCGCCCACTTCCATGTCGTAGGGCTGGAGAATGGCGCAGCCCTTCCCGCCCCAGTAGTCCTGAAGCTTCAGGACCAGTTGCTGGAAGGTCGGCATCGGGGATTCGGTCGGTGCGAAGCGAAGCGCCAATTATAGGCGAGGCGCGCGCGCCGAGAACGCGAGCGCGGCGGCGAGCAGCAGCGCGGGGATGTTCCCCCAGACCGAATAGGGCGTGCGTCCTTCACGGGGCGTCACCTGCTCGACCAGCGTGCCGGCGGTGAAGGGCGCGAGCCGCGACACCACGCGGCCGCGCTCGTCGATGGCCGCCGTGGCCCCGGTGTTGGTCGCGCGCACCATCCAGCGCCCCGATTCCAGGGCACGCATCTGCGAAGCCTGCAGGTGCTGGTCGGCGGCGAACGAGCGCCCGAACCAGGCGTCGTTGCTCACATTGAGCAGGATCCTGGCCGCCGGCAGCGCATCGATCACCTCCGCGCCGAAGAGGTCCTCGTAGCAGATCGCGACGCCGAAAGGGATTCCCGCGGCTTCGAGCGGCGGCTGGCGCGCGTCGCCGCGCGAAAAATCCGACAGCGGAATCTTGAGCACAGCGAGCACCCAGCGGAAGCCCGGCGGGATGAACTCGCCGAAGGGCACCAGGTGACGCTTGCGATACGAGGCCATCTTGCCGGCGGCGAGGCGGACCACGCTGTTGTAGTAGCTGAACTCGTCGCCGCGAAACTCGCGCTCCACGGTTCCCAGCAGGATCTCCTTGCCCTGCTCGCGTCCATGCTCGAGGAGGCTCTGCAGGTAATCCGGCGGCAGCTGGTCGAGGAACGCCGGCAGCGCGGTCTCCGGCACCACGACGATGCGCGCCCTGGTCTCGAAGATCATGCGGCGGTACTCGACGAGCGTGCGCGTGCGCACCTCCTCGCGCCATTTCATTTCCTGCGCGACGTTGCCCTGCAGGAGGCCGATCGAGACCGGCGGCCCGGCGGGGCGTGTCCACTCGATAAGAGACGCCAGCGCCCCGATGAGGAAAAGCGCTGCCAGCCCCCCCAGCGGGGCCCACCGCGCGCGCGACCAGACGCGGCTGGAAACGAGCATCGCCAGCAGCGCCGCCGCGACCGCGACCGCGAGCGAGACGCCATAGGAGCCCAGATAGGGGGCGAAGCCGGCGAGCGGGCTGGCGGGCGCCTGCGACGTGCCGAGCTCCAGCCACGGGAAGCCGGTGAAGTGCCAGCCGCGCAGCCACTCCATCGCGACGAAGGCTGCCGCCGCCGTGCCGAGGCGTCGCGGGCCGGGCACCTTCGCCGCCTTCGCCGCCAGCCATCCGGCGGCGGCAGGAAAGACCGCGAGCCACGCGCAGAAAAGAAAAGTGGCGGCCGCGGCGAGGATCGCGGGCATCGAACCGAATTCGTGCAGGCTCACAAAGATCCACGAGACTCCGGCGAGGAAGTACCCGAGACCGAATGCGAAGCCCGAGAGCGCCGCCTGCCGCGGCGAGCCGCTTCGCTCCCATGCGAAGAAGAGCGCCGCGAGGGCCACGATTGCGACCGGCCACGCATAGTAGGGAGCGAACGCGAACACGCACATCGCGCCCGCGACGAGAGGAAGCGCCAGGCCGAATGCGAGCGTACGCACCGCCGACCGGGTCGGCGGCGAGCCGGACGGGGCACTCACTTCGGCTCCCCGGGCTTTTCTACGAGGAGCGCGTGGATCTTGCGGCTGTCGGCGCGCAGGACCTGGAAGTTGAAGCCCTCGATGGAGATCGACTCGCCGCGCTTCGGCAGGCGGCCGAAGCCCCCAACGACAAGCCCGCCGACGGTGTCGTGGTCCTCGTTGGAGAAGCTGCTGCCGAAGTGGTTGTTGAAGTCGGGAATCTCGGTCACCGCCTTCACGCGGTAGCGGCCGCTGCGGTCGACGAGGATGTTGTCCTCGGTCTCGTCGAAGTCGTACTCGTCCTCGATGTCGCCGACGATCTGCTCGATCACGTCCTCGATGGTGACCAGGCCCGAGACGCCGCCGTACTCGTCCACCACGATGGCGATGTGGTTGCGGTTCGCGCGGAACTCCTTCAGCAGCACGTTCAGGCGCTTCGCCTCGGGAACGAACACCGCCGGGCGAAGCATCTCGCGGACGTTGAACTGCTCCTCGGCATAGAAGCGCAGCATGTCCTTGGCGAGGAGGATGCCGATCACGTTGTCGCGGTTGTCCTCGAACACCGGAAATCGCGAGTGCGCGGTATCGATCACGAACGGGATGAACTTCTCGGGACTCTCGGCCACGTCGATCATGTCAAGCTGCGAGCGCGGGATCATCACGTCGCGCACCTGGGTTTCGGAAACCTGCAGCACCCCCTCGATCATCGAGAGCGCCTCGGCGTCGAGGAGCCGGCGTTCGAACGCCGAATGCAGCAGCTCGATCAGCTGCTCGCGGTCCTCGGGCTCGCGCAGCAACAGGGACGACAGTCGCTCGAGCAGGCTCGGCTTCGTGGGCTCGTTCATCGGGGCGGGGGAAAAGGCGGACATTACTGTAGCAAGGCGGCGGATTCCCTGCAGGAGCGCGGACAGCTAGGCGTAGGGATCATCGAAACCGAGGCTCGCGAGGATGGCTCGCTCGCGCCGCTCCATCCTCCGCGCGTCGGTGGCGCGCTCGTGGTCCAGGCCCTGCAGGTGCAACAGCCCGTGAACCACCAGGTGCGCGTAGTGCGCCTCCAGCGCCTTTCCCCGCCGACCCGCCTCGCTCGCCACGATGGGCGCGCAGATGACCACGTCGCCTACGAGCGGCTTGCCTGCGCTGTAGGGGAAGCTCAAGACGTTGGTGGCGCAGTCCTTGCCCCGGAACTCACGGTTCAGCCGCTGCCCCTCGGTGCGGGCGACGAAGCGCAGCGTGACGAGCGCCGGCCCGGAGAGCGCCGCGGCGGCCCAGCGACGCAGGAGTCGGTTGGAGGGAATATGCGCCGCGCGCGATGCACGCTGCACGGTGAGCCGCGCCGTGCCGCTCACTTGGGCTTGCGGCGGTCGTAGGCGTCGACGATCGCCTGCACCAGAGGATGGCGCACCACGTCGTCGGACTGGAACTGCGTCATCGCGATGCCGCGGACGCCCTCCAGCACCGCGCGCGCGTCGGCGAGGCCCGACGCCTGTCCCTTCGCGAGATCCACCTGCGTGACGTCGCCGGTCACCACCGCCTTGGAGCCGAAGCCGATGCGGGTGAGGAACATCTTCATCTGCTCGGGCGTGGTGTTCTGCGCCTCGTCCAGGATCACGAACGAATGGTTCAGCGTGCGCCCGCGCATGAACGCGAGCGGGGCGATCTCGATCGCGCCGCGTTCGAAAGCACGGGTGACCTTGTCGAAGCCCATCAGGTCGTAGAGCGCGTCATAGAGGGGGCGGAGGTAGGGATCGACTTTCTGCGCGAGGTCCCCGGGAAGGAAACCCAGCTTCTCGCCTGCTTCCACGGCGGGCCGGGTGAGCACGATTCGCTTCACCGCGTCGCGCTCCAAGGCATCTACCGCGGCCGCGACCGCGAGGAACGTCTTGCCGGTACCCGCCGGGCCGATGCAGAAGGTAATGTCGAAATTGCGCATGTTCTGCAGGTACAGCGCCTGGCGGACGGTGCGCGCGGTGAGCTCGCTCCTGCGCGGCAGCAGCAGCGCCGGGGATTCGGCTACCTCGCCGGTGCGTTGGTGCGCGATCTGCACCAGGCCGAGCTGGATGTCCTCGACACCCAGCTCCTCGCGAGCGGCGCGCTCGTAGAAGCGGCGCAGCGCCTCCGAGGCCTGCGCCGCGCGATCCCTGCCGCCGGTGATGCTGAAGCGCTCCCCTCGCCGGGCGATGGTCACGTCGAGCGCGGTCTCGATCTGGCGCAGGTTCGCCTCGAGGGGGCCGCAAAGCGCCGCAAGCCGACCGTTGTCGGTGGGCTTGAACGCGATCTCCTCGGTTGCCGGGCGGCGGCGCGTGTTCAACGCCCCTCCCTCAGGCGCCCAGGCGCTGCATCGGGGCCTTCAGCGCCTCTTCCAGCGTGTTCCGGCTGTCGGCCAGGTGCGCCCTCGCTTCCTTCGAGAGTCCCGGCCGCGACTGCGCCTTCTTCAGCTGGGCCACGAGGGTGCGCGCGCTTTCGCGTTGCAGCGAGCGCGCATCGGCCGGGCCGCCGCTCGAGCGCGTGAGCATGAACGTCACCCGCTTCACGTGCTCTCGCTGCAGGTTACGGCGCATGAGGCTGATGTCGCCGCCGCCCTTGAGGTCGCTCCAGATGGCGCCCTGCAGGTTGTCGTAGAGCTCCGAAAGGGACAGCGCTTTCTTGCCGTTCTCCGACTTGAAGCTGGAGTCGAGGAGACGTGCCGCCACAGGCTCGCCCATGAGGCGGTCGAGGACTTCGGTCTGCACCTTGAGGACGCGCGAGGCGAGCGTGAAGGCGCCCTTCTCGCCCACGCCTTCCTCGAACGGGTCGGCCGCGAGGCGGGTGAGGAACTCCGGCTTGAACTTGAAGCTGTCCACGCGGAAGAGGCCCTCGGTCACGAGGCTGAGCGCCTCGCGCTGGCGCTCGGAAGCGATCGGCGTGAAGCTCGCGCGCGCGCTGCCCGCGTAATCGCGCACATAGACGACGCCGCCCACGTACTTGGTCGCGACCTGCGCCGCGAGGGAGTACTGGCTGAAGCCCGCGACCACGTTGCGGTAGAGGACGTCACGCGACTTGTCGGGGCCCAGCTGCCGGTCCTGCCAGCGCTCCCACAGCTCTCGGGACAGCGCCATGCGGCGGCGGGCGAACGCAAGCGGATCGGAGCCGAGGTCACGGGAATTGGCTTCGGGATCGGCCGCGTTCTCGTCGCGCACTTCCTCATCGGTCGCGTACGCGAGCTGCGGCTCGCTGCTGCGCGCGGCGATCTTCGCGAGCTCCTTCGCCTCGGCCTCGGCCGCGATCGGCTTGTAGGCGTACTCGATCGCCCAGTAGTCGTACGGGCCGATGGTGCTCATCACGTATTCACCCTGCTGCTCCCGGGCCAGCGCGATATTCCAGGCGTTGTAGTCCATGACCGAGCCGCCGAGGCCGTTCTTGCGTGTGAAGGCGGCGTCGGAGAGCTGCGCCTCGGTGTAGATGGTGGAGGCGCGGAAATTGTGGCGCAGGCCCAGGGTATGGCCGACCTCGTGGGTCACCACGTCCTTCAGCGTCGCCTTCACGATCGCGTCGGCTTCCGGCCCGTTGGGGTCGAGCTCGCCGCGTACCTCTAGCAGCCCCGAGGCGAAGGACGCCTCCTGGAAGGCCTCGTCGCCGTAGGCGCAGAGCATCGGGTCATCCTGGCCGTGGGAATGACGCGCGGCCGGCGTGGGGCGCGGGAACTGCTCGCCCGACAGGCGCCGCGGCAGTCGCGTCCAGCCCTGCGAGATCGCGATGTCGGCGTCGAGGATCTCGCCGGTGCGCGGATCGACACGGCTGGGGCCGATGGCGAGCGCGCCGTCGCTGGTGTCGAGGTACCAGCGGATCGACGCGTGGCGCACGTCGGCGGTATCGAAGTCGGGGTTGTCCGGCTGCAGCTCAACGCGGATCGCCTCCCTGAAGCCGATGCGCTCGAAGGCCTTGTTCCACTCGAGCACGCCCGCCTTCACCGTTTCGCGGTACTCGGCCGGGATGTTGCGGTCGAGCCAGAAGACGATCGGCTTCACCGGCTCGGAGAGCCCCGCGGCGGGATCTCTTTTTTCGAGCCTCCAGCGGTTCACCATGTACTGGCGCGGGAAGGGCGCGCTGTCGTTGCTGTAATCGTAGTGACGCGTCATGAAGTGGCCCACGCGCGGATCGGCCCGGCGCGAGGCCATCGGCTGGTCGGGAAGCTTGGCGAGGCTGTAGTGGTAGCCGAGGAACATGCTGCGCACGTCCTCGAGGGTCGAGGGCAGCGGGGCCTCGCGCCCGCTCGGGTTCATCGGCGGGGCGGGCAATCTCGGCATCGCGAAGTGCGCGGCGATGCTGAACGTCGCCATGTCGTCGGTCGCGCGCACGCCGGTGAAATACGAATTTCGCTGGTCGAACGAATACGGCGCGCGATAGGTGGCTTCCAGCTGGGTGGAAGTGCCGGCGATGTCGGCGAGGAAAAGCGGGTTCGCCTCGATCAGAATCGACTTGCGCTGCGGATGCGCCTGGCTCGCGACCGTGGCCGAGCCCAGGAGGCTGTCGGTGAAGCTCTGCTCGGCGGCGAGCGCTAGCGGCGTGCCCTCCTTCGCCTTGTAGCGCGGGTTCTTGGCGATCATCTGCACCAGGCTGCCGACCTTGCGGAACTCCACCACGTAGCCGCGCATCATGAAGGGGTACACGAACTTCTCGCCCAGGCCGCGGGTGCGGTTGATCGAGAGATAGAACGGCGTGTTCAGCTGCTCGGGCTTGAGCTCGATCCAGACGCGTTCCTCGCGCTCGTAGAGCGTGAAGAAGCCGGGCATCACCTTGGCGTCACGAATCACGGCGTCGAAGGGGCGCGGGCTCGGCACCGACGGCGAGGATTGAGGGGTGCCAGGGAGCGTCGAGGGCAGCGCCACCGTCGGCGTGACCGGCGGCGAGGCTTGGGAGGCCGGCGTCGCGGGGCCGGGCACCGGGCCGGGCGGCGAGGTCGGCGGCGCGGGCTGCTGCTGCGCCACAGCCGCGGCCGAGCACAGGGCGAGCATGACGGCGCTTAGCCGGACGGATGGGCGCTTGGTGCGTTTCATGACTGCTCCTCTGCGACGGGGACTCTCGTCCCCGGGTGATCCGAAGTGACGGCGCGCCCGCGCAAGCTGTGCGGCAGGGCGTGGGTGATCTCGACCTCGACGTAGGCGCCGACGAGACGCGCGGGCCCGGCGAAGTTCACGATGCGGTTGTTCTCGGTACGCGCCGCCAGCTCCGAACGGTCCTTGCGCGCGGGGCCCTCGACGAGGACGCGCTGGCGCGTCCCGATCATCGCCTGGGAATACGCCTCGTAATGCTCCTGCACGCGGCGCTGCAGGCGCTGGAGGCGCTGCAGCTTGAGGGCATGGGGGGTGGGATCGGCCAGGTTCGCGGCCGGAGTGCCCGGGCGCTTGCTGTAGATGAAGCTGAACGAGCCGTCGAAGCGCACGTCGTCCACGAGCTTCAGGGTCTGCTCGAAGTCGGCGTCGGTCTCGCCGGGAAAGCCGATGATGAAGTCGCTCGAAAGCGAGATGTCCGGGCGCACGGCACGCAGGCGCCGCACGATCGACCTGTATTCCATTGCCGTATAGCCGCGTTTCATTGCGGACAGCACTCGATCCGAGCCCGACTGGACCGGGAGGTGGAGCTGCGAGACCAGCTTCGGCAACTTGCCGTAAGCATCGATCAGGCGCTGGGTGAACTCGAGGGGATGGGACGTCGTGTAGCGGATTCGCTCGATGGCCTCGACCTTCGACACGTGCGCGAGGAGGAGGGCGAAGTCGGCGCTCTCGCCCGAGGCGAGCGCGCCGCGATAAGCGTTCACGTTCTGTCCCAGCAGCGTCACCTCGCGCACGCCGCCCGCCGTGAGCTGCTTCACCTCGTCGAGGATATCGACCAGGGGACGCGAGACTTCCTCCCCGCGCGTATAAGGCACCACGCAGAAGCTGCAGTACTTGCTGCAGCCTTCCATGATCGAAACGAAGGCCGCGGCGCCTTCGCTGCGGGCGGGCGGAAGGTGGTCGAACTTCTCGATCTCGGGAAAAGAGATGTCGACCTGCGGCTTGCCGGTGCGGCGGCGCTCGTCGAGGAGCTGCGGCAGGCGGTGGAGCGTCTGCGGTCCGAAGACCACGTCCACGAAGGGGGCGCGGCGCACGATCTCCTCGCCGTCCTGGCTCGCGACGCAGCCGCCGACGCCGATCATCACGCCCGGACGGGCCTGCTTGAGCGGCTTCACGCGGCCCAGGTCGGCAAAGACCTTCTCCTGCGCCTTTTCACGCACCGAGCAGGTGTTGAAGAGGATGAGGTCGGCTTCGGCCGGGTCCGAGGTCTTCTCGAAGCCCTCCGCGGCGGCGAGCACGTCGGCCATCTTGTCCGAGTCGTACTCGTTCATCTGGCACCCGAAGGTGCGGATGAAAACCTTCTTGGCGAGCGTCATTTCTCTCCTGGGTCGCGGAGCTTGATCCGGGCAGGGTGCACGGGGAATGCAGGAGAAATCCTACAGGAATCGGCTTTCAACGTCGGACGGCGTGAGTCACAAATGTAAGCGGGGAACGCATCCGTAGTCGTATTGGACTACCCGCTTCGTCAGCACCATTCCAGACACAATCCGCCCTATCCTGCCCGCTAATCGAACGTCCGCATTGCCGCGGTCGTCGCCCGCAAACGGCTCGCGAGCTCCGTGCTGATGCTCCTGAAGACTTTGAGTCCCAGGTCGGGATCGTCGCGCACGAGCGCCCGGAAGCGCTCCGCATGCAGCGAAAAGAGAACTACGTTCTCGCCTTTGGCATACGCATCCGCCGAGCGCTTGCTGCCCTCCAGCAACGACATCTCGCCGAACATGACACCCGACGTGAACGTCGCAAGGCGCCGCGCACGAGTCCCGTCCCCGAGCTTGATCTTGATGCTGACGGAGCCGCGCGCGATCAGGTAGAGGCAATCGCCGTCGTCGCCTTCCTGGAACACGGGTTCGCCACTGCGCAGCTCGCGACGCTCGAGAAAGCCCGCCAGGGTGGCAATCTCACGCTCGTCGAGACCGCGGAAAAGCGCCATGCGACCCGGGGGAAGCTCCGCCAGGTCTTCGCGAAATCCGACCTTGTCGAGCAACCGGTCTTCGGCCCATTCCAGGGCGCGGTCGAGGTCCGTGAACCAGTGATTCGGCCCGACCACTGCGCCGATGCCAAGCGCGCGCAGGTATTTTCCCCTTGGCTCGTCATCGCGGATGTGGCTCAGCAGCACCCGTACGCCACGGCGGGCGGCGCGATGCCCGATCACCTCGAGCATTCGCGCGCCGCTCGCATCGATCTCGTTCACCCGCCGGAAATCGAGGATCACATATTGGGAATCCTCGGGCAGCGCTTCGACCTGCTCCTGGAGCCTGTCAGTGGTGCCGAAGAAGAGCTCGCCCTGCAATTCGAGGATCTGTATCTGGTTCACGATCGGCCGCAGCGCCGCGCACGCCTCGGCGCCACGAACCTTGAGCGACGCACGCTCAGTGCCATCGACGTGCCGGCGCACCGGAGATCCGCTGATCTTCACCAGCAGGAGCGTTACGGCGGCCACGACTCCGATCGCAAATGCGACCATCACGTTGAACAGCAGCTGGGCGAACGCCACCCCCAGGACGATCGCGACGTTCACGAGGATCTCGCCGCGGTGCTCGTGGTCGGTGAGCAGGCGCCCGATCAGATCGCGCGTCCACCGGTCGACGAGCGAGAACGCGATGTAGATCATGAGGCCCGCCAGCGCCGCGATCGGAACACGCGCCACGAGGGGTTGCAGGGCGAAGGTGACCATGAACACGAAGAACGCGTGGAACAGGGTCGAGAAAGGGGTGCGGCCGCCGGCCTGGAAATTCGCGATCGGCGTGTGCGTGTTGCCAACTGCGGGCAACGCGCCGAACCCGGCGCTGAAGATGCTCGCGACTCCTTGGCCGACCAGCAACCGATTGCTGTCGTGCCGGCTCCGCGTCACGGAATCGACTACGACCGCCGCGAGCAACCCGTCGAGCGAACCCACGATCGCGAGCAGAAGCGCCGTGGGCAGGATGAAGACGAACAATGCATAGAAGTTGTCGCGATGCATGAGACCCAGGATCGCCGCTGCCTCGTCCGGCAGCGGCACCATGCTGGAAAGGACGCCGACGACCGGTCCCGTGGAGCTCGGAAAAAGCGCTGCCGCGACATAGTGCAGCGACACTCCCGCCAGCAACCCGCAGAACAGCGGCGGAACGCGGCGAGTAAAGCGCGGTGCCGCCCACGCGGCGAGCACCGCGGCAACGGCGACCAGGGGGCTTGCGGGTTTCGCGTTGCCTATCTCGGCAAGGGATGCGATGAGCGAGCCGGAGCCATCGAGGCCGAGCAGCGGCCTGACTTGGGACGCCAGGATGATCAGCGCCACGCCCGTCATGAAGCCCGCGACCACGGGATAGGGAACGAACTTGATCGAGCGCCCAAGCCCGGCCAATCCGAAACCGACCTGGAAGACCCCGGCAAGAAGGATCGTCAGGAATACCAGCGCGATCACAATCTGAATGTCGGGGCCCCGGGCGGCCTGAAGGGCCGGGTGGGCGAGAAGCACCGACGTGAATCCGGCGACGACCGCCGTGGTCGAAGCTCGCGCGCCTACGATCTGGCATCGAACCGCCGGTATCCCGGCGGAGACGAGGTTGCCAATGACGGAGGTGAGCAGCGCCGCGGCGACGCCGATGCTGGCGTACTCCGGGCCCAGCGCGGCGAACACGAGTATGCCGAGGCTCATCGCCTGCGGCACTGCGATCAGCGTCGCCGAGAATCCGCCGGCGAGGTCGTCCCCGAGGGCTCTCAGCGTCCGCCGCGACCGAGGCGCCGCAGGCCCCTTGGGCGGTTCGGTCACCATGTGAAGGTGGCGACCAGGTGATCGGGCCGGGCCTCCGCGGCTTCGAGAAATTGGCGCCATCGGGCCGGATCGGGCAACTCCCCCCACGACGCCCCCAGCTCCGCGGCGTGGATGCCGCCGGCGACGAATGCGCTGCGCAGGCCCACGCGCGCGGCTCCGAGCACGTCGTGCTCGATGGAGTCGCCGATGGCGACGATCCGTTCGCGTGAGTATCCGGCGAGCGCGCGAAAGCAGGCCTCGTAGATCGGCGCGTGGGGCTTGCCGTGATAAAAAACCTCTCCGCCTAGCGCCTCGTAGCGGTGTGCAAGCGCCCCGGGCGCATCCACGAGCCCGTCGGGCGATACACGGGTCAGGTCGGGATTGGCGCAGACCATGGGCAGGTGTCGCGCGGCACCCAGCGCAAGGCGCGCCTCGTAATCGGCAAGGCGCAACCGCGGCGAGTCGATGCCGATCACCATCAGGAAATCGGCGGCCTCGATGTGCGCAACACGCTCGAGCGCGAGGCCATCGAGAAGCGAGGCGTCCTCGCCGCGGGTGAAGGCGTAGTAGCGCCGCCCGAGCCGCGCGTGGAATCGATCGGCGCGCCGCCCGACCGCCTCGCGCGCACTCTCGCCGGCGGAAATGAATCGATCGTACAGCGCGGGGTCGAACCCGATCTCGGCCATGAGCCGGATGTTGCCGGCCTCGCGCCGCCCCGAGTTCGAGAGGATGACAACCTGCTTGCCCGCGCCGCGCAATTGCTGCAGGCAATCGATCGCGCCAGGATAGGGCCGCGTGCCGTCGTGCAGGACGCCCCATTGGTCGAGGATGAAGCCGTCGTAGGCGTGGGCCAACGCGGCGACGCCCGGCAAGGCGATCCCACCACCGTATGCGCCCTCAGGAGATGCGGCCACGCACGTACGCGGATATCGCCTCGCTCACCACCACGATCACGAGGATTGCCGCGAGGACCACGATCACCTGCTGCCACGCGAACTGGTTGATCGAGGCATAGAGTTGCAGGCCGATGCCACCCGCGCCGACGAAGCCGAGCACGCTCGACTCGCGGATGTTGATATCCCACCGGTAGACCGTGGTCCCGAGGATCACCGGCATCACCTGCGGCAGGATGCCGATGAGATAGACCTGCGCGGTTCCCGCCCCGGTAGCCTGCACCGCCTCGATCGGCCCTGCATCGGCCTCCTCGATCGCCTCGGCGACCAGCTTGGCGAGGAACCCGACCGAGCGCGCGGCCACCGCAGCCACACCGGCCACGGGCCCGGGACCGAACACCGCCACGAACACGAGGCCCCAGATGACCGTATTCACCGAGCGCGACGCCACCAGCAGCGCGCGGCCGATGGCCCAGGTGAACCCGTTGAGCGTGGTGTTGCGCGCGGACAGGAACGCGAGCGGAATGGAAAGCACGAGGCCGATGAGGGTCCCAAGCGTGGCGATGTGGATGGTCTCCAGGATCGGCGCGAGGATCTGGGGAAGGTACGACCACCGCGGCGGCCACATGCGCTGCATGAGATCCGCGGCCTGCTCGTGTGCGTCGGCGAAAAACGCCCACTCGATGTCGAGCGACGAGACCGACCACGCCAA
The DNA here is from genome assembly GCA_039929025.1 of Usitatibacter sp. Lineage (GTDB taxonomy): Bacteria > Pseudomonadota > Gammaproteobacteria > Burkholderiales > Usitatibacteraceae > Usitatibacter. Next base: position 27,121 of record JBDSRZ010000198.1, read on the forward strand.
CGCCATGGCGACCGATGCCGTCCACAGCCATCCCACCAGCGCTTCGCGCGGCGAGCGGCGGCGCCAGACTTCCGGGTAGCGCTTGGCGACGACGCTCACCGCATCCGCCTTCGCACCCAGTCGCTGAACCATTCGCCCAGGGCCACCAGGGCGATGATCGAGAGCAGGATCGCGGCGGCGAAGTCGTGGTCGTAGCGCGAGAACGACGCCGAGAGCGTTTGCCCGATGCCGCCCGCGCCGACGATGCCGATCACCGTCGAATGGCGCACGTTGGCGTCGAGCCGGTAGATGGCCAACCCCGTCGCCCGCGCGAGCACTTGCGGCACGACCGCGTAGGCCACGACTTGCGCGAACCCCGCTCCGGTCGCGCGCACTGCTTCGACCGGACCCGCCCGCACGTTCTCGATGTCCTCCGCGAGCATCTTGCCGAGAAAGATCATCGAGGCGAACGCGAGCGTGAGCAGCCCCGCCACCGGACCGAAACCGAAGAGCTTCACGAAGAAGATCGCGATGATGACTTCGTGGAAGGTGCGCCCGACGACGATCAGCCCGCGCGCCACGAGATAGATGGGCGCCGGCGCGAGGTTGCGCGCGGCCGCGATGCCCAGGGGGATGGCGAGGATCACGCCGGCCAACGTCGCCGCGAAGGCCATCTGCACGCTTTCCGTGAGCCCCTTCACGAGTAGCGGCCAGCGCGAGAAGTCCGGCGGCACCATTCGCACCAGGAGATCCCACGCCCGGCCGAATCCGGCGAGCACCCGGTCGGTATCGATGTTGAGCCCCGCCACGGCCCACGCGCAGTAGGCGAGCGCCAGGCCCAACGCGAGGTTCTGGCGCGCTCGCGTGCCGAAGAAGGGCGGCGGCCGCCAGGACACCGGATGCGCGGTGGTGCTCACGCAGCCTGCTCGTCCGAAGCCTGGCGAATGGTCCGGCTCCAGTCCTCGGCGCCGTAGATGTCGGTGAGGTCCGCGGGCGTGAGCATTGCCGGCGGCGCGTCGAAAACGATGCGGCCGGACTTGAGCCCGATCACGCGATCGGCGAACTCCTGTGCGAGGGCCACGTCGTGGATGTTCACCAGCGCGGGACACGAGCGCTCGACCGCGAGCTCGCGGATGAGCCGCATGATCTGGCGGGCGGTCTTGGGATCGAGGCTCGCGGTCGGCTCATCGACCAGCAGCAGGTCGGGATCCTGCATCAGCGCTCGGCCGATGCCCACCCGCTGGCGCTGTCCGCCGGAAAGGGCGTCGGCGCGCTTGTCGTGGTAGCCCTCGAGCCCCACGCGATCGAGCATCGCGAAGGCCCCGGCGATGTCGGCGGGAGGGTAACGGCGCAGCAGCGAGGCCACGAATCCCACCGAGCCCAACCGGCCGGAAAGGACGTTCTCCATGACGGTGAGGCGCTCGACCAAGTTGAACTCCTGGAAGATCATCCCGATGCGCCGCCGGATGCGGCGCAGCTCGCGGCGCGGAGCGCTGATCACGTCGATGCCGCCCAGGCGCACCTGCCCCGCCGTGGGCTCGACCAGGCGATTGATGCAGCGGATGAGCGTGCTCTTGCCCGCGCCCGACGAGCCGATGATCGCGATCACCTCGGGCCGCTCCACCGTGAAGCTCACGCCATCGAGGGCGCGCTGCCCTCCGGGATAGACCTTGGCGAGCCCCTCGACGGCGAGGAGCGCGGCCACCGGCTACTCCGCCTTGGCGGGAAGCTTCGAAAGGCTCTCCTGCGTATAGCGCACGCCGGACGATTTCTGGATCGTGCGGACGTCGCGCCAATTCTCCTTGTAGTCGATCGGCCCGAACTTCTCGGTGTCCTTGAATTCAGCGCCGAGCTTGGAATTCTTGAAGTCGAAGGAGAGAAAGGCCTCCTTGATCTTCGCCTTCAACGCGGGCGCCAGGTTGTGCGCGACTCCGAAGGCGGTGCGCGGGAAAGGCGCCGACTCGTACACCACGCGCAGCGCATCCGCCTTGAACATGCCGCGGGCCTGCATGCGCTCCACCACCGTGGAGGCGACCGGGGCCGCGTCGTAATCCTTGTTGACCACGCCCATCACGGAATTGTCGTGCTTGCCCGAGTAAAGGATCTCGTAATCCTTGCCGGGGGTTACGCCCTGGGCGCCGAAGAGCGCTCGCGGGGCGATGTCGCCGGAATTCGACGAGGGCGAGACGTGCGCCACGCGCTTGCCCTTGAGGTCGGCGATCGACTTGATGGGCGAATCGCTGCGCGTGATGAGCTGCAACGTGTAACCGATGCCGCCGTCGCGGCGCTGCATCGCCACCAGCGGCTCGAACCCGGCGAGGTTCACCGCGTAGGGCGTGGGGCCGGTGGCGACGCCGGCGATGTGCAGGCGGCCGGAGCGCATCGCCTCGACCTGCGCCGCATAGGACTCGGCCGGGAACCAGCGCACGCGCTTGCCGGTGACCTTGGCGAGGTGCGCCATGAATTCGCCGAAGACGTTCTCGTACACCGCGGGATCTTCGACCGGGGTGTACGAGAAGACGAGCGTCGCCGGGTCCTGCCACTTCGCGGGGTCCTTGGGCGTGTCGGCGATCAGGTCGCCATTCTCGTCGCAATAGCGCACGTCGAGGTCGCCGCGATTCGCGCACGCCTGTGCGCCGGCATCCGCAGCAAAAAGGCTCGCCGCCGCGAGTGCGGCAAGGCCCCATTTCAGCATTTTCATCTTTCCCCCGGCAGGCTGTCGTGTTGTTCCAAAATACTACCATCGGCTCCGTCTGCCGCGCCTCTAGCCGCATGCGCGAAGTCCGGACCATGACCTCCCGGATCAGCTTCTGTACGAAGGATCCCGCGCGTCGAGCATGCGCAGCAGCGCGGGCCAGGCTAGCCCGCCGCCCGCGCCGTGGGTGACGCGCTGCCATTGATCGTCCGCGCCGTCGATGATGCCCTGCCCGATTCGGCGCAGCTCTCCGCCGCCGGCCTGCGCACGCACCTGGATCATGCAGGCGGTCTCGAAAAAATACATGGCCACGAACGCCTCCGCCACCGAACGTCCGACCGTGAGCAGGCCGTGGTTGCGCAGCATCAGGAAGCGCTTGTTGCCGAGGTCGCGGACCAGGCGCGGCTTCTCGTCATCCTCGAGAGCCACGCCCTCGTAGTCGTGGTATGCGAGGGAAGCGAGAACGAAGATCGAGTGCTGCGAAAGAGGCAGCAACCCCTTGTCCTGCGCCGCGACCGCGGTGCCATTCACGCTGTGTACATGGATGATGCATTCGGCATCCTCGCGCGCGGAGTGGATGGCGCTGTGGATCGTGAAACCGGCCGGATTCACCTCGTGGGGCGAATCCATGACCTTGCGCCCCTGGAGGTCGATCTTCACCAGGTTGGAGGCGGTGACCTCGTCGAACATCATCGCGTAGGGGTTGATGAGGAAGTGGTGCTCGGGTCCCGGCACGCGCGCCGAGATGTGGGTGAAGATGAGGTCGTCCCAGTGGTAATGCGCGACCAGGCGGTAGCATGCGGCGAGCGCCACGCGCTGCTCCCATTCGGCCTGGCTCACTCTGGCCTGGACATCACGCAGGGCGTCGTTCATGGCAACCCTCGCTTTCGGTGACGGGACTGATCAAGTCGTGTTTTGATGAGACGGTGCGCTGAGCGCGAAGCGACTCAGCTCGGATTGCCCACCAGTTGCGCTGCACCCTCTTCGATGGAGACCCAGGGCTGCTTGTCGGCGCACCAGATGTGGGCGTTGGGCTTCAGCCAGGACGAATCATCGAGCGTCCCACCCTTGATGAAGACGATGCCCGGGTAGGCCTCGCCGCTGCCGGAGATGGGTGATCCGCAACGCGAGCAGAACGTTCGATAGAACACTTTGCCGCTCGCGCCGGCCCGGTCCTCATAAGTCGCCAAACCATCGCCGCTGATGGCGACGGAGCCCTCCGGCATGCCGAGATTCAGCGAAAAGGCCGAACCGGTGTTTTTCTGGCAGCCCGCGCAATGGCACACGGCCACCATCGCAGGTTGGACTTCGGATTCGTAGCGAATGGCGCCGCAAAGGCAGCCGCCG